>JAFZZS010000005.1 GCA_017615655.1 Alphaproteobacteria bacterium | reverse complement strand
TCTGGACCGTGTCTCAGTTCCAGCGTGGCTGATCGTCCTCTCAGACCAGCTATGGATCATCGCCTTGGTAGGCCATTACCCCACCAACAAGCTAATCCAACGCGGGCGCATCCATCACCGATAAATCTTTCCCGTTTCCGGCGTATGCGGTATTAGCGTTCGTTTCCAAACGTTATTCCCCAGTGATGGGCAGCTTCCCACGCGTTACTCACTCGTGCGCCACTAGATCCACAAGGGCAAGCCCCTGTTTCACCCGTTCGACTTGCATGCCTAAGACCTGCCGCCAGCGTTCGTTCTGAGCCAGGATCAAACTCTCAAGTTCTAAAAAACCTGTGGTTTAAGTCCTGTGCATATAAACAAAGCTGACATAATATCAGTTCGTCTTTACATATTATATGATTATTCGCAAGACAAGTTTTTAACGAGGTTTAATCGTAAACCTACTACCTGTCTAGGATATGCACATTTGACTTAGTCAAAGTTTGGATATTTCCAAATTCAACTGTCTGCATATCTCTTCTTGAACATGATAATGATTTCTCAATCATATCATTTGATGAGCTGCTTTTATTCACAATGTTGCGGATTTTTCCGCAGTCCAGAGGTTAGATTACGCATTCCGAAAAGCGCCCTAACTTAGAAAGCCCGTATACTATGACCGCATAATTCAAAAAAGTCAAGCGTTTTTTCAAAATTATTTTGATTTTTTCCCCTAAAAAAACGACATGTAACAAAAAAAGCCGGAAAACAGGCTGTTGCCCCAAAATGCCATTTTTTTATTTTTTGTTTTGTGAATGTGAAAAATATATAAAAAATCGCCAGAAAACCGATTCGTTCCCGATTCGAATTGCCGAATCGATGGTGGTTAGTGATAGTAAGAACGCAAAAAGATGTGGGGCGGACGCCCCACATACTAATCACTAACAACTGCACTTATAACTATTCAACACTGATTTCAATCAGGTCACCATAGTTACCCGCCTCGTCGGCACCAATGAAGCAATAGATATGGTCACCAACTTCGCGCATAAACTTGTCGTATGCTTGCTGTTGTTCTTCGGTCCGCGCAGTTTCTTTGGAATCGCGAATCGCTTTACGAACCAAGAAGAATGTCCCGGCACCACCAACAGCCGCCGCACCGATACTGACCCAACGACGTGTGTTATCTTGGCTATCTTTGACTTCTACTTCGCCATTGTTTTCAATTACACGGTCACATTGCATCTTTAAATTCATAACCTGATCTAAACAGTTCGCTACATTGTTTTCAAGTTTTTCAGAATTAGCTTTGCAGTGCGACAAACTTGTTGCGTCAAGCGTAACTTCATTCTTACCATTATAATCTTTGATTTGCGCTGCCGCCTTTTCCATCAAAGAAATATTTCTGACAAGCATACCTTTGTCTTTTAAGTCATACATAGATGTTGTACCATCTTCGCCAGACAACTCGGTTTCGATCTGCTTAGCGGCAGACAAACAAGTATTTGCCATAGACTTGTTAGTTCTGCTGCTGCTGTTAGTATTTACGTTCTTGTTCAACAATCCACCAAGGATATTTTGATCTTGCAATTTATTAACCAAGAATCCCGCACCTGCTGCACCGGCAACCGCAGTTAGACCTGCAATCCAATTTGCATTACGTTCATCGCGAACTCTTTGTTGTTCATTACGTTCATACAATTCAGTACCTGCGACCTGACCCGATGCACGTTTTGCAATTTCTTCCAATTTTTCTTGTGGAATCCAAGAACCGCATGTGAACACGTCACCGACTGCAAAGTATGCTGTTGACCAATTCTGATTCTTGGTCTGCAAGACAGCCTGAATATTTGGATCATCTGATTGAATTGTTACACGTGCACGACAGAACGAACCATACAAATCGTTACTTGCAACAAAATCGTTTACCTTTAATCCAGCGGTGCTGTAATTCTTTGGTATACGTTTTGATTTCAGTTTAACCCACATATATGTGCTGGACATATCGCGTGCACCCATCAAACCACCGTTGTTTGCACCAATGCACATATTTTGCTCTTTGGTAATCTTGGCGTTGTATTTTGCCTGAGCTTCTTTTTCAATATCGCCAAGAACTTCTTGGAACAATGTATCTGCTGACATATTGAACGCATAATCTGTTTCGGTTATACGATATTCTGTATCATATATACATCCATCTTCATCAACATAACCGCAATCCTCGACCATGTTAACATTACCTTGTTTTGCCTTGCAGGTCTCAGAAGTACTGCTGGTACCAACTGTACAACCCATCAAAACTGTTTCGGTATATTTCTTTACATTACCATTTGCATCCGTGGCTTGTTTATATCCTGTTTTTACTGCATCAACCCACGCTGTACGAACACTGTTTTTACCCCAACCTTCTGCTCCATCATCGGACATGTAACGAACAGATTGTATTTTCAAATGCTCATCACAGGCGGTTGCACTCTTGACCGTTTCCATGCAAAGTCCGGTAACGATTGTAAAGTCAAGTACGCCACCAACCTTGTTCATACTGTGGTCGAATGCAGAATTGCCGGTATCGTATGTATCGGACATGATATCGGTCCGGTTACGATAGCAATTTGTGTAATCAGAACCGCACATAGATTTAATGCAACTAACCGCGGTGTTTTTACACTGTTTTGCCAATGCTGCAATCGCTGCATCATTATAATTATCGGCTAATGCGGCATTAAGTCTTGCGACTACACCCAATGGATCCGATTCGCTTTCTGAATATAACGGGAACAATGTTCCAAACGTGCCAGAATCAGAATAGTTGTAATTATATGTATTTGCATTTGCTGTTGCGGCCGCGTACTGACAATTTGCATCAGTATTCACAATCGCTTCGCACCCATTTTTAATTTCTTGGTATGAATTGTCACCGTTTATTGTTCCCTTGAAGTCGGCCATTTGACGACCCTGACCGAATACCAAGCTATAACACATAGAACCTAAACCTGAACCACATGAACGCATTGCACAAGACATAATTGTGTCGCTGCATTTATCTTTGGTTTTCTTGTCAAACTTATCAGCCATTTTCTGAATCTTATCCATCATGCCCGCATTCATACGAGATGCATAAATATTCGCATAAACTTCGTCACGATTGTCTGGATCCATTAACTGTGCTGCTGATGGCATTTTTCCGTCGTTCGCGGTGGCATAGCAATATTTGTTTCCGCCAATAGTATCAAGACATGAATTCATGATAAATCCAGAAACTTGTTTTTGTGTAACAACATCCGAGGATGCTTCGGCTTGTTCTGGTGGCAAACCTTTGCCTTCGTTAACCGCATCAGTGATTGTTGAAAGGGCGAAACTGCTGTCTTTGATACATCTGTATGGGTTTGCAGTACATGCTGACAATATACATTGATCTGCGACCTTGTAACACGTAGAAACCGCATTCACAGATGCCAGTTCCGCACCTTCGGAAATCATAACACCCAAACGACTGGCACTGGTCGGATTTGCAGATGAACTTGCAGAACCGAACAATTCTGTTAAACCACCTTCTTGGCAACGTGCCAATGTAGATTCACAGAATAACTTCTGTTTTTTGAATTCTTTGTTAGTTGTGCAAAGTTCAAAATCCTCGCCACATACATTTTCTTTTTTCAAACATGATGTAACACGTTTTACACATGTACTGGTGTCGTAAAGATTGTTTATATGTCCTGCCTCAATAAATTGACCAAGAATACTGCCTGCGGTTGGATACACGTATTCACCATTTGCGTTCTTGGTTGCAAGATTTGTTGTGTTGTTTGTTCCAAAAAGAGCATTGATACCATCAGCCGCGCATTGCAACAATACGTTGTTACACTGGGGTTTTTTCGCATAGAACAATTCGGATGTTGTACATTCTTCAAATTCAAAACCACAGACATCCGCTTCTTTGATACATTCTGTGTATTGTTCGACACATTCTGTTTTGGTCAAAAGCGACGCTGTTGTTGTGCTTGTGGTACCCGTTGTGACAACCGAACTGGTTGATATCATTGTCGGTAAACGACGCGCAGCCGCCTGGGTTGCCGTCATCGTTTTGGTATTGGTACCTGGTGCTGTGGCCACAGAAATACGCGACGTATTTCCCGTAGTTGTACGCAGTCCGCCCGCCGCATTTGCCACATTAACAAGGCATAAAACAGCCAAAAATCCACTATATTTTGTCAGAATATTCATTCTCGGTCCCCTTTTGGTATCAATTAATTATACCATACAACCGAATAAAAAAAAAGAAAAAAGTGGTCGGTGTCAGCGATTATTATTAGGGGGAAAAATTAGCTATCTAAAATCGCTTTCAATTCCAACATATCATCTGGTAATTCTGTTTTAAAATGCATTTTTTGACCGGTAATTGGGTGATTAAACTCTAGAATCTGCGCATGCAACATTTGACCATGATGCTCTTTTAAAAAATCTAATAATTCTGGGTTGCGAACCGAACCTAGTCTTGATGATGCGCGACCATAGACGGGGTCGCATAATACCGGAAAACCATGCGCCGACAAATGAACCCTTATTTGATGCGTCCGTCCAGTCATAAGCGTGCACCGAAACTCTGATACACCTGTCCGCGGCCAAACATTTAACACATCAACAACAGTATGTGCTGGCTTACCCCCAGATTTTACCATTGTCATCTTTTGTCTATTACGTGAAGACCGTGCAATGTTTCCGGTAATATCGGCACCTGTCCAATTCGGCACCCCCCAAACGAATGCCACATATTTTCGTGTTAAATCATGCACAGAAAATATTTTTATCAATTCACGATATGCCCTATCTGATTTTGCCAAAACAACTATGCCACTGGTGTCCTTATCCAAACGGTGAACGACACCAGGGCGGGTTTCCCCACCAAGTGATGACAAGTGTGTATATGACAATATGTTTTGAACCAATGTTCCTGTTTTATTACCCGCCGCTGGATACATCACAACACCACGCGGTTTATTCACGACAATAATGTCTTCGTCTTCGTAAATGATATCCAGATCCAATTCATCCGAAATATTATCCATCGCAACATCAGTATGATGCTCGGGCACTTCGATTTTTATTTTATCACTAGGTTTAACTTTGTCGGAAAACTTTGCACTTGCACCATTTCGATATATTGTAAAACGTTGGATTTCACTGCGTGAAAAATTTGGTAAAACCCCAACCAAAAATTTATCTAGCCGCAATCCTGCGGATTCATCAGAAACAACAAATTCACGTATATCAACCATAAGTTATTTGTATTCCTTCCATTCAGGACCGCGCACACATTTGGATATATCTATTTTTAATTCATAATCACCTGTTACTGGGCAGGTTAAGATACCTTTGCTTTCTGCTTGGTCTGCATCGCGTGTTGCATTGCGCCATGCGAAACTAATTGTATCAGGCGCATGAACACAGACAAGTCGCAATTTTCCCTCTGATTGTCTATTCGGTCCAAGCCATATACGAACACTATCGGCCTCGCCATAACAAGGGAAAGAATCTAAATAATACAAAACCATTCCTCGCATTACATCTGAATTAGTCCAACTGAAATTTCCGGTAAATTGACGCAACGGCAATCCAGTAAGTGCCGCCCAATCTGTTGTTGTGGAAAAAATGCTTACACGTGGCGATAGTGGCGGTAGTGGGTTATCATTTGCAACTGCACAAATCGGCAACAATAATAGAAATATTGCGATAATTTTTTTCATTATTTCGTCCCTCCTTGTTCTGCTTCCATCAGTTCGACGGAAACGCGTTTTACACCGCCTTCGATTCCAGATAATGTATGCGAGAATTCAACAGATTGTCCCGCATCTAATAAGGTTGCAGATGGCATAAATTTCTGTCTGACCACAGGCGCACCCGCAGCATCATAAAGAACGATTATCAAATCTGGTAAACCATAGATATCATCGGAACGATTGGTTACTGTTCCCTTTACGACAATCTTTGGGGTATTTTCATCCTCGTTTATTGTTGAAACATCTGTTATTGTCGCAACAAGTGGGCGTTTATTCGGATCATCGCGACGTGATGTAACAATAACAGCGACTGCAAAAATTGTGGCCGCAAGTAACGCACAAAGTGATGCAATGAAAACCATTATACCACTGCGCCGATTTGCACGTGGTGGTGTCCAAACATTACCACAAACCGCACAACGTACAGGGCACGTAGTATCGTTTGGTAATGCATATTCTGTTTTACAAACTTCACATTTTATCTTCATGGCATATCCTGTTATATCATAAATTATTCTAATTTCAACATGTGATATTTCCCACGCACATTTTGTTGAATTTCATTTATAGCATTCATAAAGTCTGCAACCGTTGCGTTTTTATTTGACACAACACTGCTAAAAATGCGTGTAGACGCAGAACCAGATATCGATTCACGCCGCAGTATTTTGTATGCTAAATCATTCAAGGTTGGTGACGTTATATCCGCCAAATTTGCTGTTCTGGATTTAACATCCCAAAAATAATCTTTGTTTACCGAATCCATAATTTTATTTTTAACTACAAGGCGCGATGTTAATGAACCAGTAAAACCAACTGTGATATAAAGCGCGCTGATACGACCCTCGGTCATATCTAATGAACCCGCTGAACGCAATGTAGACGCAGTATCAGATGGTGTAGAAAGACCCGCCAACGTCAATTCATTTACCCATAAATTATCTGCTGTAAGATTTGAAACCTTTGCTATGTCCGCCAAATTTAGTGTTCCTGAAATTGCTATATTTTTTGAATCGCCCGCTAACGTCCCTGATACTACACCACTGGGGGTTTTAAATTCTGTATCTATGGTGGTACGATTTTTAAAGATTAAATCATTCACCACGGCTTTTTTTATTTCTAGTGTTTCACCTAATGAAAGTCCCATCGTATTTACAAATGTTGCATTTTTAATATCACGTTCACCAAGATTTAACGCAGAAAGCATTGTAGCATCTGCCGCAGAATCAGATGGAACACGCCACAAATATAATGAATTATCACGATTTATATTTGTTGTTTGGACAATTCCAGATGTTCCTTCGATTCCCAAATCAACTGTATCTGTGCGCCATGTTCCAAATCCTCCATATGCACGTGTTCCATCAATAAAACCTATTTTTTCATCGCCCAGCAAAACAATTTCACGTGTACGCAATGGGGTAATATCCGCATCATTAAGAACTATGACACCTTGAAGAGTAGCCTGGTCACTCGAATCCATCGACTTTAATACTCTTAATTGGTATTTATTTTCTGCGGCACGTACAAATTCTTCGTCTAAACCATAGTCTATCAAATCCGACAAATTCAATTTGAATATTGTTCTGCCAACAGTTATCAACATACGATCCTTGTTTTCAACGATATAGCGCTCTAAAATAGATTGAATTTTTTGCATACTCTTGGTTACTTTAACATTTTCTGCACGTGTCAAAGCGCGCTGTTGATAACTGTATATAAAAGGCATTAATGTCGCAGCAAGCCCGATTGTTAATAAAAACTCTATCAGCACCGTTCCACGATTTGAAAAGAAATTTGAAAAAATGCGATTATGTGATTTCATTTCGTTTTCCAATCTTTTGTTAATATCGCCTTGAATTCTTCTGTTTCTGGCGGAAGGGGCATTGTCGCCCGTGTTAAATTTAATGCACTAAATGATGGTGGTGTCGTAGACGGAAATACCCAACTGCCAAACTTTATTGGCGCGGTTGTCGATACCAATAATTCCCCAGACACCGTCAATCCGAAACTTTCATAAAATATTATCTCGTCCGTAGAAATATATGGTGCATAAACAGACCCAACTGTCATACCCGCAAAACCGCTGATTGTTTTTAACGATGTAGATTTAAGTTTAAAATCACGTGCAACATTGACAGATTTATTTATCGTTGCACGGTCAGCTATTATGCGCCCATTCACCGTATATGCAGAATTATTAATTCTTTGGGCTTCTATATTTCTAAAACCTGTTACATCACCAGAAACACGTAATGTTCCAATTTTTACATTATCACCATTTACATTTGCCCCCGATGAAAAATACACATTCTTGGCATTTATGCTTTCTGCATCAACAAACGTTGCATCTAAATTACGAACACGAATAGATTTCGCATCTATGCCCCCGACATTATAAACATCGTGTCCACCCATATTTAAATCACGTTCCATAACATTCAAATTATCTTCACCTGATGAACCACGATGCAAGAAACGCGCGGTATCCAAATCGGATAAACTGCGTGTTATTTTATAAATTAAATTTCCTGGTCTAAAATCTGGACTGGTTACCGCCCAGGTATCACCATACGCCACACCATCAATACCCACAATTGCAGCATCTGAACCAATATTATTAGCAATTTGCGCAACGCGTTTTGTCGGCAGTTGAAAATCAAATGATAAATATACATCTATGACCAAACCACCATATACTGAATATTTATCTATAAAACCAGCAGAAATAGAATCTGAAAATTCTGCTAACTCTTCGTCAGATAGTTTTATTTGCGCGGTTTCTGGCCATAAGTCTTGATTTACACGAATAAAGTTCAAAACCCCATTACGCAAACTTATTATATCATTTGCCATGGCCATGTTATGCATCGTATGTGTCGTTTCTGAAATCATTGAATACGTAAAAGGTGCCGCCACAGAAACAATTACCAATGCCAATAAAATTTCCACCAACCCACCACCGTGCTGTGCAACAATTTCTTGTTTTGATTTGGGCGAAAAGATTCTTAATTTACTTGCAATCATTACCGCCCTCCATTAGACATTGTTTCACACTTATTCTGTGTTCAAGTCTTTGCCAGAACACATACTGACAAATTATATATTGCGCTAGTGATTTTTGATTATAAGTACTGCCCAAATCACTAATAATTGACTCGCACTTTATGGTATTATCATTATCAGTTGTCGGATTTGCTAAAATTGAAAAAGATTCGTTATTTATTGTATCAACTAGTGCATCCGGTAAAACTGATGCGCCTGCAGGACGAATATCTAAAATAACAGCCCCACTGCCGCCACGCGACAAACTATCAGATGTTTGGTCACGCAGAGTTATATGCGATGAATAGATGTTATTTGTTTCTATACCACTGGCGGTGCTGTAAGAAAGGGTATCAGCATCTATGAAAACATCTTGACCCCGTGTTGCATTCACAAACGACGAAACTTCCAATCTTTCAAGACTGAATGTTATGCGACTGGTTACGACATTACCACCAATATTCCATTTGTCTGGTCCGGTAAAGCCAGTTCGACCAGTAGTCATATCAAAATTATCAAACGCAGCATCGACCGCTATTAAGTTTCCTGTTTCACCAAATTTTGATATTGTGCGCGCAACTAATGCATCTGCTTTTAATGTTCCACGCGTAAGTGACAATGCTGATTCCCCAGACCCAGTTTGAAATACAACTTTGTTCGCATTTATTGCTTTTATATTGTTTCTTTCTTTGCGACCTACTTCATTTCCTGTTATTGAAAGTGTTGTTATTTCACCCGTATCAAAGGCCGCACGCATCCCTAAAATATTTGCGGCATTATCAAAACGAAATCCGCCCATATCAAGATCTGTCAAAAAACCAACAAAATCAGAATTTTTTTCATTTCTTTTTACAACGTCAGAATAAGTATCACCAAGCTGTATACCAACATCTATATCGCCATCAGGTTCATTTACATTGTACACAGCGTAAAATCCGATTCTGCGGGCCAGTTCTGCACGTTGAATAGTATTTAGGTTTCCACCGCTTAGACGCAAAAATGCGGTAATTTCTTCGCTATCCTTGTTTATAATCAAACTTATGTCCTGACCCAGCGCAGTTCGCGCAATAAATCCCAATGGCAAACCATAAGGTTCAAGAACATCGGAAAACTTATCGCCAGATAATACAACCTTGTTATAAGGTAATGAATCAGCATTTTCTTGGATATAAATTCGAGACGCGGTCTTTGCCACATCAACCTGACGTGTTGTGGCATACATTTGGGAGCTGATGTCACTTAGTGCTAAACGTTTTGCAAAAAACGGTATAAACACAAACACCAATGTCAGTGCAAGTAATGCCTGAAGTAAAAAATTACCGCGTTGTGTATGCACAATCCCCCCTTGTATAATGAAAGCATAGCAATTGAAAAAAAATATTGCAATCGCTTTTAAGATGTTTTAACATTACTCTTGTTTGATGGGGACGGTGTGGCAAAAGCCTTCGTCCATAACTTATTTCCAAAACAAAAGAAAAAATATGTTAAATCGAAAAAATCAACCTTCTGCAAAGAACCAATCGTCTGTTGGCATGATGATTCAACGCTGTCATAAATGGCGCCAAAAACGTAAACAATACATGGACCAGGCACGCGTGGCAACCGACGAAATTGAACGGGAACGCTTGCTTCAGGCGGCGGAACATTATGGACGTATAGTAAACGAAGAACAAAGCAAAATTGATTCGACTCGTGATCCTAAAACACCGGTGGATTTACCCGCCAGTGATACCGTGGTCACTGATGCCCAAGAACAAGCCGAATCAACCGAAAATGTTGATGACGAAGAAAACGCCTTTCCAATGTTTTTGACTACATTAAATTAGTAAATATTTAATCAAACGGGTTATCTGCTTTTTTATATTCAATTGTGATGGGCAAATGTTCCCACTTTAATGCCGACGCAATGCCACGCCGCAGATACCTGGTGTATGATTCTGGGATATCAGATGCCCCACCAACATTTATGGTTATACGCATCGGATGACGTCCAGTTTGTGATGCAAACTTAATTCTCATCGGCCGTTTTAGGCGCGACATTGGGGGCTGGCGTGATTCGACTAATTCGCCAATTATCTTGTTTAGCAAACTTGTTGGGGCGGTTGTATTTGAAATATCCCATTGTTCATAAATACGTTTAAACATATTTTGAACGCCTGTTCCCGTTTCGGCAGATATTGCAAGTATCATCGGCTTTATTATCTGATGAAAAGAATTTGTAAAATGATGTTTCAATTTTAATAATTTTTCGTCACGTTCATCCGCATCAACAAGGTCCCATTTATTTAATGCAACACACAGAATTTTACCCGCATCATATACACGTGCAGCAATCCCTAGTGCTTGATTTTCAATATCGCGCGTTGCATCAACAACTAAAATAACCACATCAGACTTTTCAATCGCATCCAGTGATTTTAGTGCGGACAATGTTTCAACATCATCATGAACATTTGATTTACGACGTAATCCAGCGGTATCCATTAATAAAATATCACGTCCGTAAAATTTCACAGGAATTTTGACTGTATCGCGTGTTACACCGGGTTCATCTTTGACTATTTGGCGATTTTCCCCCAGTACCCGATTTACCAGTGTAGATTTGCCGACATTTGGTTGTCCCAAGACTGCTATTTTAACACGTCTTTCGGGTTCCTCCTTGGTATTATCACCTTTGGTCACAGGTGCAATATGCTCTAAAAATTCAAATATGGAATCAAAACCAGTTTTATGTTCTGCAGATATCAAAACAGGCTCTCCAAAACCTAATTTATAGAAATCGTGAATATTATTTAATCTTTTGCCAGATTCTGATTTATTAACTAATAATAATACTGGCGCACGCGTCTTGCGACGTACAGTTCGCGCCCAATCCATATCTTCGGACAATAAACCTGCGCGCCCATCAACAACGAACAAAATAGCATCTGCCGAAGAAATTGCGTCCAATGCCATGCCCGTTGAATCAGCAGCAATACCTTTGCGTGCATTTTCTAATCCAGCGGTATCACAAATCTGACAATCTGAGCGTATTGAAAGGGTTCCGTATATCGTATCGCGCGTTACCCCTGGACGATCATGCACAAGCGCATCTCGCGTTCCTGTCAACGCATTAAACAATGTAGATTTACCTGTATTTGGCCGTCCGGCTATTGTTATTTTTATCATTGCTTTTTCCATTGATTTTTTATAATTATAAAGCAAAAATATAAATAATCAAATAAAGGGGGACGCGAACATGAAAAAAATAAAAAAATGGTATAACTCGACCAAAGACGTAATTATAAACCCGCGTCGTTTCTTTTCGAAAATTGTCGCAGATGGTGATATCGAAGAATCAATGTTAAAGGCATTTATATATGGGCTAATTGGTGGTGTTTTGGTTTTGGGGTTGCGTTTGATTGGTGGCGCAACAGTGACTATTAATTCTGTATTTACCGCAATTGTTATTGTTCCAGTTGTAGCGGTGGCATTGCTTTTTGTTGGCGGTGGTCTTATGATGCTGGTATCTGAGATTACTGGTGGCGAGCGTGATTGGGAAATTGCGATAAAAGGTTTAGCATCTATATTCTTTATTTATCCTGTTATACTTGTTATGAATGCGTTGGCTTTTAATTGTATTTCTTTATGGATAATCAGCATTATTGGTGATTTGTATGTATTATTTTTATTCTATAATATCGCGTTATATTGTATGCGTGGCAAGCGTGGCGCAGTAATAACTGTTGTTGGAATCTTTGCGTTGTTTTTATTAACTGTATATCTATCCGATTATCATATTGGATGGTTACTGATGAAGAACACCAGTGCCGCATTATCATGTTTGTTATAAATAAATATCCCGCATTTGCGGGATTTATTATTTCAATATTTTACCTGTTTCGGCATCAATCTTTTCATGACCAACATTGATTGTTTTATCCTTGTATTTTGGAACCCTGGATTTTTTAACCCCAGTACGCCAATATATTGCGCCATCAGATAAACGGACCGCATTTAAATTTTTTTCCGTATCTAAAACATATGCCACGGTATCGGCGATTATAAAAGGCTTTTCCACACCAATCTCTATACACCACGCGGTGTTTCCGGTTTTATCCGATATTTTACAAAACGCATCCCCAAGTCCGCCAACATAGACATTGTTTTTGTAAATTTGCGCAGGCGCAACAATATCAACAACCGATGCACCACCCGTCATATTGCTTGCCCTGTATACATCTGCAATCCATACAATTTGCCGTGTCTTGGCATTAAATTTTACCAACTCACCCGTAGATAATCCGGCATACACGAAATTTCCCCGACAAATTGGCGTTTTTTCACCCGCCACAGAATTATTTGTTGCAAATCCAGAAAATATCTTTCGCGTTCCATCCCATACTGTATTGTCTGATTTTTGGATATATGGACAATCTTCGACATCTGATTGTGCGATATTATCAACCACATTTGGAACAGGCTTATCCAAAATATTTAGGGAATTAGTCGCAAATATATCACTGCGCACCCCGGGTAAAATAGGATCATGTTTGTCACACGCGGTAACAAGCACGACTGCACCACAAAAAAGCACCCATTTGCGCATTTAATTTCTACCTTAAGCTTTCAGCATTTGAACGAATAACTGCCGGGGCATTTGAATCATTCAAAATTTTATCAAGCCACTGATTTGCGGCATCGCGTTCGCCAATTGATAAATATTTTTGAGCAACCGTAAGCAACGCCGTATAATAGAATGGCGAACTTTTTGTGTTCAATGGTGCCAGGTATTCCTCTACCGCCTTGGCATCCATTTCATCACCACGTATACTGACCACATGCATGCGCGCCAAATCACGAAATTCCTCGGTATTACCATTTTTAACCAAATCATCTAATTTCGAAACATCTTGGTCTAAAACATACGCTTGGAACAGTGCTAAATCTGCCGTTGCACCTGATGCGTTCTTAGAAATTCCCACCAATGCGTTTACATCCGTATTTTCAAGAGCAGTTTCATAATTTTCAGCCGTAGCCATTTTTGCTGCATTATGCGCCCGAATACCAATTTGGATTGACGTAACAATAATCATAATAGCAATTGCACCTGCAACAATATATTTGCCATATTTTTTCAAAAACTGCTGAGTTTTTTCATTATTCACATCTTCCCACACCTCACGATAAAGAGCATCTTCGGCGTGTTCTTGGTAGGTTTTCTGTGGGGCTTTGACCTTTTTATTTCTTTCAAGCATGTTTGCCATATAAAATTCTCCTGTATTTTTTTTGGTATCTTGATAATTTCTATTTTATTGCTATACTATAAACGTTATGAAAAAGCAAATCAAGAACGCATTAGTACCAAAATCAGAAACCAGCATCGCCATACCAACCTATGGTGATGATACCAGTTTAACAAGTTATATTCGCACAATAAGCCAGTTTCCTATACTTTCTGCCGAAGAAGAATATGAATACGCAACAAAATGGGTAAAAGACAAAGATAATACCGCAGCAGAAAAATTACTAGTTAGTCACTTGCGGCTCGTCGTATCGGTTGCCTATGATTTCCGTAATTATGGGATTCCAGTCCAAGAACTTGTGGCAAGTGGTAATATGGGATTAATGCAAGCATTACAAAAATTTGATCCTGAACGTGGTTTTAGATTTTCAACCTATGCAATGTTTTGGATTCGCGCAGAGATATATGAAACAATATTAAATAATTGGTCTATTGTAAAAATCGGGACATCTGCAAATCAAAAACGTGTTTTCTTTAATCTTGCACGGGCAAAACGTGCATTAGGAATCATGGACGGTAACCTATCGGATGAACAGACCGAGAAAATTGCAGAATACCTTAGTGTGCCTGCCGAAGATGTAAGACGTATGTCAACACGAATCGTTGCACGCGACCTGTCACTTAATGCACCCGCAAGAACCGCAGAACAAGATAGTGCAGATATGCTTTCTAATATGGCAGATACTGGCACCAGTATAGTTGAAGACAGTGAACGAAATGAACTTTTGACACGCGGTGGTGTGCTGTTAAAAAAACATTTTGCAAATTTGCCTGAACGAGATAGAGAAATATTAAAAGCACGCAGACTTAGCGAACCAGCGGCTACACTTGAAATGTTATCAAAAAAGTATAATATTTCGCGTGAACGTGTAAGACAAATCGAAGAACGCGCCTATAATAAATTGCGTGATGCAATTTTGGCAGAAACCATGGGTAAAAACGATGACGAATAAATTATGTTCTATTGGTGTAATTTTGGCGGCAGTCGCGCCGTTTAATGCAAACGCACTTGGTTATAAAACAGATAATTTTAATTTCTCGCTGACGGGTTATGGAACCGCGGGTATTATTGAGCCGAACTTTGACAAGCCAGATTTTATTGGTGATTTTCGTGTTCGTGGTCAGGTGATGTACACACCTTCTGATACACATGCCTTTGGTTTAGTATATATGATAGACGAAGATGCTGTGTATGAAGATAATTGGCTACATGATGCATTTGGTTTCTGGCAATGGCGTGGCGTTGGTCGCATAGAGGCTGGATTCACAGATTCTGTTGCTCACAAACTGGGGCTTGGGCTGCCAGATGTCGGTGGAATGCGAATAAATCACGATTCTCTTATTTATCGTAAAATGGGAACCGGTGGACCGGTTATCGCAAATAATGAAATTACCAATGGCACCGATGCGCTAAGATTGAATATCGTCTCTGCATCGCGTAATAATATTCAATATGGTGTATCCGTTGCGGGAATTACCGGTGATTATGATTTTGGTGTCGATGCTGGAATAAAAATTAAACAATCATCAAGCAAAACAAAATATGCGTTTTCAATTGGTGCATCATTTATGAATCATCTTGATGATTATGAAACTGCAACATTTGTTCCAAAAGTTACAGCCGATTGGCGTGGACAACTGGCAATTGGTACAAACATTCAATATAACAGTTGGATTTTTGCACTTAATGGGCGTTTGATTTATGACGAAAACCCCATTGATGTTGCAGCCGATGGTATAACTGCTGGTGCCGGCATCAGTTATGATTTATTAAATTATACTCTATCATTGTCATACATATTTTCCGAAACAGGTATATGGCATGATGAATTTAAAAATCATAATGATCACACTGCCCTGGCTTCATTTAGATATAAATACAGTAAATACATAGATGGTTGGACATCGGTCGGTATATCGCGTGCAGAACCTTTCTTAGCCGCAGGTTTGCGTGTAACATTTTAATTAAAAAAGCATCCCAAAAGGGATGCTTTTTTTATACATGTTTTGGTTTCACTGTAATGCTTCAATAAGCTTTTGTAATCTATCTGCGGTATCTTCATCATTCAATGATGTTGCTATTGCATATGCAGATTCCAAATCAGATTTTGCACCCGCAATGTTACCAATATTAAGATTTAATCCGGCAGATTTTTCAAAATATGTCATTGCATGCATAGATAAATCTTCTTTTTGCTCCATCGTTGTAGTGCCTTGGATTTGTTCTGAAATCACGCGAATCGCCGATGTATAATCATTGATTGCATCATTATATGCACCAAGTGCGGTATATGCCTCGGCACGTTCTGCATAAACAGATGCACTAACTGTACCTTCTGGGCGAGCAAGTGAATTCGTATAGTCTGCGATTGCACCTTCCCAATTCTTTAACCACAAATTTAACTGCCCACGTTTTGCATATAAATCGCGCATCTGCAATATATCATTTGGTTTCGCCGCATATGTGGCCAGCGCATTGTTTATATCATTCATCGCGGCGTTGAAATCTTCTAAACGGGTGTTCAATAAAGAACGATCGTAATATGCAATTGAATTTGTTTCATCAATCACAAGTGCCGTATTAAAATCAATCATCGCGGATTGATAATCACCGATTTGCATATAGGCCTCGCCACGTAATATATATGCATCAATCATTCCTTCGTCCGCCTTGACCGCAGCAGTCAAATCAGCAATTGCTTCGTCCATATTGCCTGCCAATATTTCGCTCTTGCCACGTGTATAAAAGTCACCAGCACGCATTAAGTTTTCTTCGGTAATTTCAGTTGACGCGACATTGCTTGTGTGCTGAATCACATGACTACGTCCCAAAATATAAAACGTTGCTGCAATAAAGAATAAAATGATAAACCAGTAAACATAAATCGACATTGACCATGATGATGTACTACGCGATGCACGTTCAGATGTTTTAATTTGAACGCCACGAGCCGCAGCCACCTTGGTCTGTGTTTGTCTTGTAACTTTTTTCTTCATGTGAAACTCCCTTCCTTATAAATGCATTATAGAGAAGATTTCATAAGCGCGTCAATTGTTTTTTCATCCAATTCAACAATTTTTCCTGATGGTATATTTTTTATACTAACTGGACCATACATTATTCGATGTAAAGTGCGCACGGGTAAGCCACAAAATTTCAAAACTATGCGAATTTCGTTTTTTTTACCCTCGATAACAGTTATACGCAAACGCTTATCTGGCATAATTTCTATTTTCATTGGCCGATATTTTATTCCATCTACTGTGGCACCACGACGTGCTCTATCAAGTTTTGACATATTTGTACCAATAACATCCGCGACATATACGCGTGGGATTTTTGAATCGGGGTGTGTCAATTTACGCGCCAATAATCCATCATTTGTCATCAATAAGAGCCCCGTAGTTTTGTAGTCCAGGCGCCCAACATATCGCAGGTTATGATATTCACGTGGCAGTACATCGTAAATAGTATTGCGCCCACGTGGATCACGCGTTGTTGTAACGGTATCTATGGGTTTATGAAATGCATAAACACGGATGTCATGACGTGGCTCTATGCGTTTGTTATCAATTTTAATTTCGTCACTATCATCAACAAAATATACAGGTGTATTTATGGTTATCCCATTCACTGATACACGTCCATCCGCAATTATCTGTTCCGCGCCCCGACGTGATGTCACCCCGCTATCCGCAATAAATTTTGCGATTCTCATCTTCATTTTCTTATCTTTTCTATTGCGATTACGGCGGCGACCTCGGCACGTAAAATTGTCCTACCCAGTGATATTGGTATTACCCCTGCGGCATCTAATATAGAAAATTCTTTATCAGAAAAACCACCTTCAGGCCCAATAAGAACCCCTTTGATACTACTTGGAATCACGGCAGAATTCTTGTCATTATGTGCAAAACGTTCATCTGCAAAATATGCAAAGCGTTCATCTGCAAAACACAAATTTGATAAATTTAATTTTGCAAAGGGTATCGGCGATAATATTTCAGGGACGCTGTTGCGATTAGATTGTTCTGCGGCCTCAATCGCAATTTTCTTCATGCGTTCCCAATTCACATGATTATTCACCGTTCTTTCAGTAATAACTGGTTGGAATTTTGCAATTCCCATTTGGGTTGCCATGTTTATCAAATCATCAGTACGTTTAATTGGGGCAAAGTAAAGTGTAATATCATTTGATACATCGTTGTGGACAGTTTTTTCTTTAACAATTATGCTTTTACCATCATCGGATAATTCACCAACAAATTCATTGCCCCCTCCAAAAACAAGGCATTCTTTTGTTCGCATAACATGTGTTAAATAATGCGATATCTCATGCGATGCTGGTAAAACATCACCTGTTTTTATATTTTCACCCGCAAAAATTCTTGGAACATTTTTCATGAAAAACTTATTTCCACACTTTATAAAATTTGTTTTTTCTGATATAATCATAACACAATGGTTGAAAAGTTCAAGATTTTATCTGCAGGCAAAGATAGCAAGGGTTTGAATATATTCAAATCCAGTGCCTATAAAGAACACGAACAAACCCCAATGGCACAGACGTTTTGGGCATTGCGTTGGGCTGTTATTGTGTGGATTATATGTGCTATTGCGTTTTGCGCATCATTCATTTTAGAACACATCTGGCGGTATGGTTGGTCACCAGCAACAGCCGTTTGGATAAAAATTTATCTGGTAAACGCTTTTTCAAGCCTTGGACTGTCAGTTGTTGCCGAAATTCCTTATTGGGTGTTGCGCTGTATCATGCATCCAGACTTTGCATGCATCGTTCCATTTTTCCCGATAATTGCGTTCTTTTTGCTAAATGATGATACATTAAAAAAAGAATTCAATCCCAACGGAAAAGATGAATACGATAAAAAATCTGGACGCGAAGCAAATGAAAAAGACGTCAAAGAAATGGGATTATTTGATGGTTTTATGATGGTTCTTGGGTATTTTAAGAAAAAACCATTAAAACTACCAAAAACAACTTCTATTCTTTGTTTAGCGCCTCCGGGAACCGGTAAAACACAAGGTATTGTGTTGCCAACTATTTTTGAATGTCCAGAAGTTTCGATGATTATAAACGACCCAAAACCAGAAATAGATGTCTATTCCAGTGGCTATCGTTCCGAAAAAGTCGGACCGGTGTTTATTATGAACTGGGCGGGGCAAGATGAACCCGAAAAAGGTATTTATTATCCATCGTGGAATCCGCTTTCACCAGGGCATATACCATTCAGTACTGAACAACGCGAATTGTATGTTGACTATATCTGTGATGTGCTAGTTCCAGATGCCGTAGGCAGCAGCGCCGATCCGCACTGGACCCAAGCTGGACGCGCTGGACTTGCCGGATTTATACAGTTTATCGTTTCTAAAATTGAACGAGCCAAGGCAGATGATTATTTCTATAGTCGCCTGCAATCTGGAACATTTGATGCGGATGACGCGGCAGTTTTATCAGACTATTATTTTTCCATGGTAAACGATCCAAACGCATTCGCCGCAATGGGAATGATTAACAAAGGCGAATTGAATGCAATGAATTATGTTCATATCGGTACATGGGCAAATATACCACAAGCATGGCTAGGTAAAGAAGCATCGTTTTCAATGATGTTAGATTGGATGACCGAAGCACAAATTTCCGTTGCTGCCGATTTGGCCGAACGTCAAAAACAAGGGGACCAAACCGTTATGATGGCGGATCCAATGAAAGATTGGTTAGAAAGTGCCGTGAACGAATGTCGTTCTTTTGCATACTCTAATCGTGCAATTGCTGAGTTAACAAAGCTTGCTAACACACCTTCAACAGAACGTGGTTCTATTATTTCAACGATTTTGACCGGGCTTGCAATATTCCGTAATGCTGCCGTCCGCAATCGTACTAGCCACTCTGATTTTCATTTTTGTGATATGCGTGGAATGGTTGACCCCCGAGACGGCAAAATGAAACCTGTCACGGTTTACCTGTCGGTGAATATGGTGGATGCCAAGGCGTTAACCCCAATTACATCAATGTTTGTTGAGACAATGTCTAATTTCTTGCTTGCAAATCCACCTGACGCGATTGGACGCAGTGGCGAAAAAATGGGACCCTATCCAGTGTTATTCTTGCTTGATGAAATGCCAAAAATGCAAAAGATGCAAGCTGTTATTCAGGGACCAGACGTCGGCCGTAGCCAAAAAATATCGTATATGTTCATCGGTCAGGACATACACCAAATTCAAGAGAAATATGGTCCAGACGCCGCTTCGACAATCATGTCAACTACTGCTGCCAAGATTGTATTCCGTCAAAACGACATAGATACAGCAAAACGCTTTGCTGATATGATGCCAATGAAGATAACCACCGAAAAGAAAAAGGTCAAGGGACCTGACGGCAAAGAAACCGAAAACAAAGAAAAGAAGGAAGAACCAGTATTTAGTGCATTTGATTTAATGAAACTTAAAGTCACTGTTGGTGGAAAACCTGCCGAAGCAGTTATATTATACGAAGGTTATAACCATCGTCCAATCAAAGCTGAAATGCGCATGGCATTCAGCGATCCGAAAATGGCATCGTATATAAAGATGGGGCGGTCATCACCATTACCGGAATTCCTTATACCGACACATCATGCAATTTTGGAATACGCAGGTATACCACGGTATTATAACCCTCAGACAAACGAATTGAAAGATTTGACCCCAGTCACATTATAACAATGCGTAAAATATTATCTCTTTTAATTTTCGCCCTCTTGTTGATTAGTTGCAGTGCCACAGTTGAATCGCACCTTGATAGTATCCGTACAAATTATATGGAATCGACTGCAGATACAGAACTAGAAGATAAAAATAATCTTGAATTACTTATAACTGCAGATGCACTTTTTCACCAGGGTGATATAACCAATGCAGATAAGGCATATGAAATATTTAATAAAAGAAATCTTAAAATCGTTGATGGTAACATACTGCGCGAAGCGAAAACCTTAACCCTTGGTACCAATGCAAATGACTATAGACCATATATGATGGATTCGCTGTTTGTATCTTATTATCAGTTGCTGGCAGCAATTTCTGATTCACGTTGGGATGATGCACGTGTGATAATAAACCAGTCGTACGCTCGGCAACAAGATATGTCCATAGCCTATAAAAAGCTAATTGAATCCAATCAATCAAAAATTTCTGATGAAAGCGACCTGTTACAAACACTCAAAAATGATAATTCACAATGGACGGCATATCGTGATATTATGAATCCAGCATTAATGTACCTATCTGGTATATACTTTTTAACATCCAGTGATTTTTCAGATGCAATTACATATTTGCGTCGCGCTAATGGTATGATGCCAGAAAATAATTTTATTGTACGTGATTTAAAGTTGGCAGAATTAAAACAAAAACCAAATAATACTGTTTGGATTTTTATCGAGGATAGTTTTGCACCAAAATTAACTGAAAAACGCGTTAGTTTACCAATTTCTGCTGGTCGGGGGGCAACATTGGTAACCATTGCTATTTCAGAACCACAATTCATTGAATCACAGACAAAAATAGATACCGCAGAAATTTTATCCGATGTTGATGCAATGTTTATGACAGAATACACTGAATACAGAACGAATGATGCGTTACGTGCATTTACATCCGCCATATCACGCGTGGCGTTGCAAACATCACTTTATAATTCGCATTCTGACACCGCCCCGTTGCTTGGCATAATATCTACACTTTATTCTGAATTTACCAATAGTGCCGAGGTACGCACATGGGCAACACTACCAAAAACAATATCTGTATTACGTGTACCGAACAATAAAAGTGGCTTGATTGAATTATATTCAAATGGTAATGTTATTAAAAAGATTTCAGTGGGAACGAATGGAAATTATCTAATCTATGTTCGTTCTGCAATGGGTAAATATGACATTAAAACAATGAAATTAAAATAAACCAAGGGGGAAAACATGAAAAAAATATTACCAATTGCTTTGTGTGCTGTTCTTTGTGGCTGTGGGGAAACAACTGTTGTTGACCTTAACAATTCCGAAGAAGTCGCCGCAATGCAAAATGTTATGGAATTGGAATATCGTGATTGGACGGCAACCGCAGAGAAAATGACGAATTCTATGTTAGCAAGTGGCGCATTTGCACGCATAAAGAATCCAGTAATTGCTATTGGTGAAATTAAAAACGATACTATGCAACGCTTTGATACAGATATTTTGATTAAAAAGATTCGCAAAACATTAGTTAATTCTGGTCGCGCCCAGGTTACCACAGGATTTAAAAATTATAAATCCGCCGAAGATGAAACAACTTATGCGGTTCGTGAAACGCGTGGCAACGCAGAATATGATGCATCAACAATTGTTGGCAAAGGGACGCTGATCGCGCCAAATATGTCACTAACAGGTAAAATGATTCAACGTAACTTAAAGTTAAATTCAGGTTGGTTCTCGTCTGTGGATACCCGTGTTGAATATTATCTGCAATTGACATTAAGCGATGTAAAAACCGGACTTTCTGTATGGGAAGATGAACAACCAATCGTCAAAGAAGGTGATCATGCACCAACATGGTAAGATTATCTTGAATTAAAAATCCCCCATATATTTTGGGGGATTTTTTTATGATTATCTTCCGATAGAATCGAATGTATTTTTTCGATTATTTTTTACCTATGCAATGTAAAAATTATTTTTGGGATTCAATCATACTGGGAATGCATGATGCAATTGTATCGACAATTGGTTTAATTACTGGTTTAGTATTCGCATCTGCATCCGCGCATGTGGTTTTACTGACAGGTATTATTGCATCATGCAGTGCCGCATTATCTATGGCCGCCTCTCAATATTTGGCGAAACATGAAAATAATTCAGAAATCGCAATCTGGCATGGTATGTCGACAGGCATCGCATATTTATTTACCGCAAGTATGCTATTAATACCTTTTCTGTTAATTAACAATCCTTTTATTGCAATTACGATGACATATATAACCGCCATCGCAATAATCTTCTTTTTTAATTTTATAAAGTCTAAACTTTGTGGCACACAATTCTGGTCGTGCCTTGCGCGAATGTTAATCATTTGCGCCGCAGTGACATCAATCGCATTTCTAATTGGTGAAGGCGCAAAATTATTTCTGGGTATCGAGATATGAAAAAATGCCCATCAGGGCATTTTTTAAATTTTGGGTTCACAGTCCATTATTGCGGAAAAAGTTGCGGATGCTACACGTACACCATTTACAAACGCATTTCCAACGAATTTATGCATCTTTAATTTTGCCGCAATCTCTTCAACGTGCAATTCTAATGTATCACCAGGTAAAACCATATGAGAAAAACGGGCGCTTTCAATTGAAACAAAATATCCTAGCATTTTACCATCATTATTACCCCCTGAACCCATGACCATAAAACATGCGGTTTGCGCCAATGCCTCGATAATCAAAACGCCAGGCATAATTGATTTCACTGGGAAATGACCTGCGCACCAAAATTCATCCTTACCCACATATTTGACCCCTACCGCACTTTTATCGGTGAATTCACGAATTTCATCAACAAGGCGCATATCACCACGGTGTGGTATAACTTTCTCTATACCCTTTGCATCTATCATTTACAACCCTTTTAATCTTGATTTACATGCTTTTTTACCCACGCGTAATGACGTAAGAATTCTGTTCCAGGGGCAGCAGGATATCCCATGTGGCGTGCACCATCTGGGACATCACGAAAGACCCCACTATTTGCGCCAATTTCCGCATCATTACCAATTTTTACACCATTTGCAATTCCAACATGTCCAGCCAACAATGCCCGATCACCAATTTTGACACCACCGGCAATTCCAACACCACCAGCCAAGAAACATTCTTTACCGATAATGACCCCATGTGCAATCTGGCATAAATTATCTATCTTTGTTCCGTCACCGACCATTGTATCAGTTAACGCGCCCCTGTCTATGCAGGTATTTGCACCAACAGAAACACGATCACCTAAAACAACACGAGCAACGTGCGGAATAAACACATTATGACCGTCTTGGCGTGTATATCCAAAACCATCTTTGCCAATAGATGCCCCATTATGAATCACACACTCGGCACCAATTGTAGCATTTTCAATATGAGCCCCAGAATACACTATTGTTCCACGTCCAATTGTAACATTTTTTCCGATATATACATTTGGGTATATTTTCACATCTGGTTCGATTACTGTTCCGCGCTCAATTGTTGAAAATTGACCAACATAAACACTGCGTTTATTACGAAAGAATACGCCACTTTCTATGTACGCATCTGCGGACACACCACGACGTGGGGCCTCACGATATATTTCACCAAGAATTTTTACAATTTCACCGCGCGGACTTTTACAAACAAGTAACGTTGCACCCGTCGGTGCATGTGATACGGTTTCTGGTTGTAATAAAATTACAGATGCACGCGTATTTTCCAAAACTGTTATTGGTAATATTTTAAACGCATTTGTATTTTGTTCCGTAGAATAAAAAGCAATTTGCCCTGGGCGTGCATCTGCAATCGGTGCAACACCACTTACAATCACATCAGGATTACCACGTAATTCCAAACCAAATTTTTTGGCAATCTCACCCGCAGTAGTTTTATTTGCTCGCGGACCAAACAAAGATTTTATTATTTCTAGCATAATCGCCCCAAACTATTTAATAACTAGTATTAATGGTTAGTAAATTTCCGGAAAGCATACATGATTGTAAAGATATTCCAGAAATCACTAACCATTATATACTAATGACTAATTAAAAGCCTTTTGGTTTATCCATTTTGAATGATGAAACCTTTTTATCCAATGCATTAATAACTTCATCTGTGATATCCAAGTTGTTAACGTTTACACCTGTACGTGCAAAACGACCATCGATAACCAAAGACAGATTTTTCTTTTCGATGATTGCACCAATAACCGGGTCAAGATGTTTTTCTTGGATACTGCCAAGCGCCTTTTGGAAAGAAGCTTCGATTGATTGTGCACGTTCAGTTAATTCACGTTGCAATTTTGTAACCTTGCCTTGATATTCAACAACGCGACGTTGCAATGCATCACGCGACAAAACGTCTTGAGATTTTTCAATTTCTGCTTTTTCTTTTTCCAATGCTTTTTGTTTCTTTTCTAATTCACTGCGCAATTTATCTTCGTATGATTCTTTTTGTTTGCGCAAATCCTGTAATGCCTTGGCATCTGTTTGAATTGCGTCCATACGAATTACTGCTAAACGAAGATCCGCGCCCGTAGGTGCATCTGTGGTAACTTCGCTGACTGCTTCGGCGGCACTAACATTCTTACCACCGCGAAGTGCAAAAATACCAATGATAGCAATAATAACTATCACCGCAGCAACAATGCCAAATTTGACATACTTTTTTACAACTGAATTTTCAGTATTTGTTTTTGTTTCGACCATGTTTTCATCCTTTTTGTTTTGTTAACGAGTTCACTATAGCAATAAAATTTATAAAATAAAAGAGAAACTTATCAGAAATTATCGCACGGGCGTGATTCGTATTTCAACACGACGGTTTGTTAAACGCCCCCATTCATCTTGTGATGCAATCGGGCGCGCAGAACCACGTCCAGTAATAAACATGCGCGTCTGTTTAACCCCATGCTGCGCAAGATATACCCCCACCCTTTCCGCCATATCTAATGTGAATGCGCGCGCCGCAGATGCGTCACGCATGGAATCGGTATATCCGGCGATTTCAATAAATGTAGCATCATATTTTTTCAATATTTTTGCAATGGTCCCAAGGTTTTCATCACCATCCGTGGATATTTCCGGCGCATTTAATTCCATAATGGCGTCACGAACCAAAATAATTACGACATCTGTTCCGGCACGTTGTACTGACATCCCTGGACGACGCAATGCGTCATATAATTTGTATTCTAGTTCGGACATATACTTTATATTCATCGCCGATTCGTTATCAGATTTATCGCCATAATTCATCTCGGCATTTTTATCAATTGAATCAGAAACTGTCCGCCCACCATCACCAAGGTATATCGGTTTTTTTGCAATTTGTGCACTGGCAGTCATATCAGTAAAACTTGCGCCATGCAGGTATGTTCCCCATGTCGCACGATCTGGACTTTTGTACCCTGCGCATGCAGATAATAAAACCAATATAAAGGCAAAGAAACTTTTATTCATCTTTATCTTACAACAAAAGTTATATCATTTTCTGATGCAGAAATACATTGCACATATTCTGTGGATGAGACACCGTTTACGAACATTGCCTCGGCCCATGCCGGAATTGTTGCGACAAAGAAATCACATTCACCGTGTGATAAACCATGCAATTTAATTTCAAATGTTGCGATATCTACGGCACCAACATCAATTGACCATGTTTTTCCAACAGGTGCTGCATCAGATGTAAGTGCCCCGGCTTTGACCAAGTAATCAACCGAAACACCGGTATAATCGCCACGCATTTGCATCAATAATTTTGTATTTTTGGCGGTTTCACGTAATGTTGCCGCCGCGATTGTATTATGCTGATTATGACGGATTGTGTTATATATTGCAATTGCACTTGCCGTCATCACGCCTGTTACCGCCAAGACACCTATCATTTCTATTAAACTTCTGCCATATTCTGTTTTCATTTGTCCCCCCATTTAATGACTTACTGTTTTGATACCCCGACTATTTCGGCACCTTCGAACAAAGACATTGCATCTGCGACCATTGGATCAGATTCTACATCTGTTTTGATTTGTTCGTTAACTGTCTTATCCTGGTGTGATTCTTCTATTTTGTTTAATTCCCAATTTTCACTTGTTTTGCTGTTCAGCCACAAAACAAATTTCTTTTGAAAATCTTGGTCATTGCCACGATCATAATATGATATCTTGTGCCCTGATATTTCTGATACCTCTATATTCTTGGTAAAATAAGAATAAAGCATTATCTCGCGCGAGTCTTTCAATAAATCCGCTAAATCTGATGCTGTTTTTATATTCTCTTTTTGTGGTACAGGTTGTGGTGCAGGTTGCGTAGTTGGTTTATTATCTGATTTCAACATATCCGTTAACGCCGGCATATCTGCAATATGCATCAGACGAATTATCAACATATCAAAACACTGTTTTTGATTTGTTGCCGCCGCCATTTCTGGCACTGATGCAACCATTACCTGCCATATTCTTGAAAGAGTATTTAATGACACATGTTTATTTATTTCATTTATACGCGCACGTTGATCGGCAGTATAGGGGATATTATTTCCATCACCGGCACGCAGCACAGGATGCATACGCGTTGCCCAGTGTGTCCATTCCATCATATCAGTAAGCAACATACTTAAATCTGCGCCATTGGTATATATTTCATCTGCCTTGGCAATAGCGGTTGCGACATTCCCAGAAAGTATCGTCTGCATAAAATCAACAACCACACCACGATCAGCGCGTTTTAGCATATCCATTACTGCACTTTCATCAACATGGCCACCAGTTTGCGCAATCGCCTGGTCCAGCAATGACAACCCATCACGCACAGAACCATCGGCGGCACGCGCCAACAATTCATTTGCGGCATCACTAAGTTCTACTTTTTCCTGTTCAGCAATCCATGCAAAATGTTTTTTCAGTGTTTCCACCGGAACACGTACTAAATCAAAGCGTTGGCATCGTGAAAGAATTGTTACCGGCACTTTGCGAATTTCGGTTGTAGCCAGGATAAAAATCACATGTGCAGGTGGTTCTTCTAGTGTTTTAAGCAGCGCATTGAACGCGCTAGTTGATAACATATGAACTTCGTCGATTATATATACCTTATAGCGTCCATTTGTTGGACGGTATTGCGCAGCATCTAGTATTTCGCGCATATTATCAACACCGGTGTGTGACGCGGCGTCAATTTCCAAAACATCAATATGCTGACCTGCGGCGATTGCACGGCAATTCTCGCATTTTCCGCATGGTGTTGCCGTCGGTCCATCAGAAGACATGCAATTCAATGCCTTGGCCAAGATACGTGCCGTACTGGTTTTACCGGTTCCACGGATACCTGTAAAAATATAGGCATGCGCAATACGCCCAGTTTTTATCGCGGTTGTAAGCGTTTTTACCAAAACATCCTGACCGATAAGTGATTGAAAATCCTGACTGCGATATTTACGTGCCAAAACAGTGTAATTCGTATCCATAAAACTTCCTTTTGCCAAAGCATAGCAAACATATATCAAATTTCAAGGGCAAATTGGTTGTCCATCATTATAATTTCTGGACTGGGGCGATTTTTTCATATATAATTGTTTATATAAGGAAATTAAGGATATTTCAATGGCAAACACTAATCAAAATTTAAAAACTATTAACGAATTAATTATGGCATTACAAGACCCAAAAACCGAAATTAAAATGACGGTTCGCCCGATAAAAAAGTGCGAAATGAAAACACCGGATGGCAAAACGGTTGTCGCCACACAGAAGTTTATTGATGGCGCAGCGGTCTATAGTGTCACAATTAACGGTAAAGAATTAGATACCGACCAAACGATGTTGGCGGCGTTCTTTAATCAGATGCGCACAATTGGATATAACCAGGCAAATGAAAAGGCATTAAAACAACGCGTTGCGCGCGCCGATAAGATATCTGCAGAATTTCTGCATCTACGTAATACCAACGACAAAAAATAGATAACAAAAAACCGCCCATCCGGGCAGTTCTAAAATTATTGCGCTTCAAAATTCCACAGTGCACAATTTGCATTAGTATGTGTTGCATCGGGTGTTATTGTTCCGTCCAGCCATCCGACACATGTCATTTTGTTTTGCTTTTCATCAAGAGAATTAGCGGCGGCCACAGCTATAATTTCTGCAGTGGGTACTAAACCTTCAAAAGCATCCAAGCTAAGCAAGTCAATAACATCTTCAGGCGGAGTATTATAATTGCCTGTAATTGTTGCCGCTACTGCCGGAA
Source organism: Alphaproteobacteria bacterium (assembly GCA_017615655.1). Taxonomy (GTDB): domain Bacteria; phylum Pseudomonadota; class Alphaproteobacteria; order Rs-D84; family Rs-D84; genus Enterousia. The sequence continues at coordinate 117,592 of JAFZZS010000005.1, read as the reverse complement.
TATTAATAAGATCGTAGTCAAGGACGCCCCTTTCTCCGACTTCTCCAGGTGTATCATTTGGGGACAACACCAAAGTATTTGGTATATTTACAGTGCCTGCTTTGCTTGTAATCGTAGCACTGTTTACTGGTATTTTTTCTTGAAATTTTGTATCAACATAACTTTTTGATGTTACTTTCTTATCACCGGTATTATTATCTGCATTTGCCACTGTTGTTCCAACAATAACCGCAAGTATTGATGTTAGTAATATCTTTTTCATGGAAATTTCCCTCTTCGTTTGTTCATATGAATTATATCAGACACAACCCGTTGAATCAAGTTCAAAAAAAAAAAAAAAAACGAAGTATCAATGATTTACGCACAATATTATAAAAAGGGGGGTACCGCATCAGTGTGCGGTATAACGTGTTTTTATGTCCGATATAACGATTCGAAACTAACAAAAAACGGTTGCATTTCTGCAACCATTTTTACTAACCACTAACACTAACAACTAATGTCTATAATTGTGCTTTTATTTCTTGGACCTCGTAACATTCTACGCGGTCACCCTCTTTCAAATCGTTATATTTATCAAAACTCATACCGAATTCAACACCACCAGAAACTTCTTTGACTTCGTTCTTTTCGCGGCGCAATTCACCGATTTTACCGTCATATATAACAACATTATTACGCAACAGACGGACAAACGCATCTTTCTTTATTGTACCTTCGGTCATGCGACAACCAGCAACGCGTATGCCTTTGCCAACGGTAAACAATGCGATAACATCGGCGTATCCAATAAAGTTCTCTTTCTTTTCTGGGGCCAGTTTTCCCGACAATATTTCTTTGATTTCATCGGTAATGCGATACACAACACTGTGATAGCGAATATCAACACCCGATGCACGCGCCATGTCACGAACCGCGGAATCTGCACGAACATTAAATGCAATTATGACCGCACCTGATGCAATTGCCAGACGTACATCACCTTCGGTAATTTGACCGACGCCCGCCGACAATATGTCCACCGACACTTTATCTGTTTTTATACCACGCAACATATCAGTTATCGCCTCGACACTGCCTTGGACATCCGCACGCAATATAACCGGTAATGTCAATTTCTTGTCATCGGTTGTTTGACGTGCAAATAATTCTTCCAAAGATGAACGTTTAACCGCATTCGCTTTGTCACGTGCACGCTGTATACGATATGCAGCAACTTCCCTGGTTTGTGCCTCGGTTTCCATAACATTTAACTGATCCCCTGCTGCAGGTACAGAATCAAGTCCCAATACCATTACTGGCTGTGCCGGACGAACAGATTTTACACGTTCCCCATTTGACATTATCAAACCACGCACGCGGCCAAATGTCTCGCCGACAACAAATACATCGCCAATCTTTAATGTTCCCTGGCGGATGATAACGGTTGCAACTGCACCCAGGCCACGTTCCATCTTTGCCTCGACCACGGTGGCAATTGCTGGCATATCAGGATCTGCTTTTAAATCCATCATTTCTGCCTGTAACAATATTGCATCTTCTAATTTATCAAGGCCGATTTTTTGTTTTGCTGATATTTCAACACATTGAACATCACCACCCATTTCTTCGACTTGGACTTCTTGCTGCAACAAATCAGTTTTGACCTTTTGCGGATTTGCCTCGGGCAAATCAATTTTGTTTATTGCAACAATAAAAGGAACCTTGGCGGCACGAATATGGTTTATTGCCTCAATGGTTTGCGGCATAATTGAATCGTTCGCTGCAACGACTAGTACGACAATATCTGCCATTTGCGCACCACGCGCACGCATTGCAGTAAATGTTTCATGTCCTGGGGTATCAAGGAAAGTTATAATCGCACCCGATTTTGTTTTAACTTCGTACGAAGAAATATGTTGGGTGATACCGCCCGCTTCGCCTGCAACTACATTCGCATTACGGAACGCATCCAGCAATGATGTTTTGCCATGATCAACATGTCCAACAACAGTAACAACCGGGGCACGAGGTTTAAGATTATCTGGGTTTGGTGCACGTTCAATTTGATCGGCATAAGGCTTAACTTCGACCCGTTTTACCGTTGCACCAAATTCACCTGCAATAATTTCCGCAGTATCTGCGTCAATAGATTGGTTCTGGGAAACCATCATCCCCATTTCCATCAATTTCTTTACGACATTACCAACCTTTTCTGCCATTGCCGCCGCTAAATCTTTAACCACAATAGTATCACCAAGTACAACCTCGTGCGAAACCTTTTGTGGCGCATTGAACATTGCACGCGCTTTTTCACGAAATCGCTTTAATGATGCCTCGGAACGACGGCGATTTGCGCCACGTAACCCGATTGAATCATCATCGTCATCATCACCACCAATGACAATATCTTGTAACGATATTTTTCCGGTTTTGGCAAATTCTTTTTTACCACCACCAAATTTGTTATTGCGACGCGGTTGCATAGATGCATTATCAGATTCATCATCAATGTCCATACGGCGCCCTTGGTTCTTTTTTCCCCCAGATTGCACAGAACGTGGAACGGATGTTGGTTCCACATATTCTTCTTGGGTTACCGAAACAGAATTTTCACGTGCCGCTAATTGTTCTTTGACCTGTTCGTATTCACGATTTTCACGGGCAATTTCAGCCTCACGCGCAGCACGTGCTGCGGCTTCTTCGGCTTCACGTTTTTTGCGTTCTTCTTCACGTGCACGTGCAGCCTCTAGGACGGCACGCAACTTTTCATCCGCCGGATTACGTGATTGCACTGGTTTTGCCGGCTCTTCACGCAATTCATTTCGCCCCGGGGCAACAACACGACGACGACGCTCGACGAAAACAGAATCGCCTTTTTTGCTTTGAACAGCATCCAGTGTCACAGATTTTCCAAGTGTCAATGTCGCCATGTTTAGCCTCCGGTTTTATATGATTTTATTCTTCGGTTTCTTCTGCTTGAACGATACCAAATGCAATTTCACGCGCCTTCATAATAACACGTCCCGCAAGGTGTGCGCTCATGGTTTCTTCGCCCAATATTTCGACCAGTTCGTCTGATGCCAAATCAGCCAAATCAGACAATGTCTTGATACCAGCTTCGCCAAGTTTCATAATAATTGGACGCTTGATAAAATCAAATGAAAGCAAATCATCTGACATACCCAATTTATGCCCTTGTTCGAAATATTCGCGTTCAAGTTTTTCAAGGTATGCCTTGGCACGATTTTGTAATTCCATCGCAAGTTCTGTATTAAACCCTTCGATAGCCTCAAGTTCTTTAAGTTCCACAAATGCGATTTCTTCGATTGTACGGAAACCTTCGGATACCAACAGGTGTGCAATCATTTCATCGACATCCAATCCTTTGATAAAGAGTTCTGTTTTTTCTTTGACCTCTTTTGTACGACGTTCTTGTTCTTCGGCTTCGTTAACAACGTCTATGTTCCAACCTGTTAACTGTGACGCAAGACGAACATTTTGACCACGACGACCAATTGCCAAAGATTGTTGATCTTCGTTTACAACGATAACAGCGCTGCGTGTATCTTCGTCAACGATTATCTTGGCAACTTTGGCCGGTTGCATTGCGTTAACAATAAACACCGCAGGATCTTCAGAATACAAGATAACATCAATCTTTTCACCATGGCATTCATTGATAACCGGTTGAATACGTGTTCCTTTGATACCAACGGTCATACCAACTGCATCAATTGATGGATCAGCCGTTTCCACTGCTATTTTTGCGTGCGAACCTGGGGCACGTGAAACAGATTTAATTTTGATTATGCCTTCATAGATTTCTGGAACTTCTTGGACAAACAATTTTTCCATAAACATCGGATGCGTACGTGTCAAAAAGATTTGTGGACCAGAATTAGAACGCGCAACATCCATAATCAAGGCACGAACACGGTCGCCAACCGCCAAACGTTCACCTGGGATAAGTTCGCTGCCTTTGATATACCCTTCGGCTTTACCATTGATATCAACAAATACATTACCAAATTCTATACGCTTTACGACGCCACTTACGATATCCCCAATACTATCTTTGAATTCTTCGTATTGACGACCACGTTCTGCATCACGGACACGCGCAGTCATAATTTGACGCGCGGTTTGAAACGCCATACGGCCAAATTCTGGTTCAGGCAATGAATCTTCGACAACATCACCTACAGATGGATTTGATGCGTACTTTTTAGCCTCTTCTACGGTAAGCATAGTAAATGGATTATAGTCATCACCTGCGGCCTCGGGTGATTCAATAACATCAAACAATCGCTTGACATAAATTGCACCATTTTTATGGTCAATATTTGCGACAATATTAAATTCTTCACCATATTTATGTTTTGCGATTTTTGCAATCGCCGCCTCAAGCGAATTAAAAACAGTTTCGCGATCAATTTGTTTTTCACTGGCCAAAGAATCAATAGCCAACAACAAGTCTTGACGCGGCATAGAAACAAAAGACATTCGTTATCTCCCTTGGTATTTTGTTTGACGTCTTGTTTATCTATAAGGGCGGGGTTCTTCAACCCCGCCCCTAAAATTTAACTTTCAAGAACAAGTGGATTATAACACCGAATCGCACAAATGCAAATCTTTTTTACATATTTTATTAAATATATTTGACGCCGTTGTTTTTGGACTCTATACTTTATTTGATGAAAACACTGGACAAGTATTTTACGCGACAACTGATTGGTATTTTTGCAATGTTGTTGCTGATATTAACTGGACTGGCATGGATGGTCCAGATTATGGCTATGATGAAATTCCTGATAAATTACGGTGTTAAGTTAAGTAACTTTTTGGGATTAACCGTAATGATGGTCCCTTTTATACTGTCTATTATCGTTCCATTTGTGACATTTATTACCATATTGTTCGTATACAACAAAATGATTGGTGATAACGAGGTTATTGTCATGGCGGCATCTGGAACATCACCTGGTAAAATCGCGCGTCCCGCGCTTGTATTGGCAGGAATTTTAACGGTGGTAAATCTGATATTAAATGTCTGGATTGTACCGGCAACCCAGGCCAAATTTTACGACACACAGTGGAATCTGCGATACGGTTTGGCACATTTGAAATTGCAAGAGGGGGCATTTACCGAAATGTCGCGTGGTTTGGTTGTATATGTGGATAAAGTATCTGGATATGACCTTAAACACGTTATGTTATCGGATATTCGCAAAGATAAATCTCAAATGATTATTTTTGCTGAAAACGGAAAACTTGTTACAAGTATGCGTGGACTTTCCATTGTTATGACTAATGGTTCATTGCAAGCAACCGGTAATGGTGATATTATAGGCACATTTGATAGTTTTGATATGGATTTAAGTGTTACAGAAAAAAGTAACAATTCTTCATTTAAATCTCGCAGAATGCCAACTTATGATTTGATAAAATCAATCTCACAAGATCTCAATCAAAAACAACGCAAAACCGTGTTCACAGAATTATGCACAAGATTTTTGCAACCAGTAATGAATTTTATCTTGGCGGTACTTTGTCTGGCAATTTTGTTACGGTCGTCTTTGCTTCGAAGACGAACAAGTTTTGCACCTGCGCTTGCGGTTGTTGCAATGTCGGTGGTTATGGCTGCATTTATGTCGGCATCAAATATGCTTGAAAGCGTTAGTGACCTGTTAATGCTTGCGGGGGGACAGGTTGTATTACTGGTAATTATGATGGTGATATTATTAAAAAAATGAAATGGGGTTATTGTGTTCTTTGTATGTTCTTGATATCGCACACCGCAAATGCGGTGTCCGTTGATTTAAATGAACCAACTGTTATCAAGGCAGATAAAATTGAATATGACCTGAAATCTGAAACCATAAAAACGACCGGTAAAACAGAAATATCTAATAAATCTGGTCAAAAAATGACCCTGAAAGATTCTTATATTTCAAAAAATGGTACCGATTTATCCGGCAGTGACATTCAAATATGGCTTGGACCTCATGTATACATAGAATCAGAAAACGTAACCAAAGATGATTCTATAACTATTGCAAAAAATTCGTCTTTTACCGCATGTAAGAACTGTGATAGTTTTGGTGAGGCATGGGAAATATCCGCAAAAAAAATTAAACACAACTTAGATACGCACATGCTGGCTTTTTATAATATGATATTTTATATCTATGATTTGCCGGTTATGTGGTTGCCTTATTTTGATATGCCTGACCCCAGCGTTAAACATAAAACTGGATTTTTAACGCCGTATCTTGAATCCACTAATAAAATGGGAACCCAGATAAATATACCATTTTATTTGTATATCTCGGATACACATGATGTTACAGCGACATTTTCATATTTAACACGTGAAAACCCACTATTTCAACTTGAACACCGTCTTAATAGTGATCACTCTGAATTTCGTACACGTGGATCATTTACACACAATCGCGAAGGTAAAAACCGTTGGCATATATTCCATAACGATGTAATTGAACTTGGGGAAAATGCACGCGCGAATATATTCTTGGAACGTGCATCAGATAAAACGTATTTACAAAAATATGGATTTTATGATGAGCAACCATACCTTGATTCTGGTGCAAGGATTGAATTATTCGGTCAATCGGGATACATGATTGCAGACGCCCATATATTCCAGGAATTGCGTAGCAAAGCACACCATTATTCTGTACCAACAGGTAATATTTTACCTAATATTCGCGGAATTTATCAAACGCAACCGCTGTTTGCGGCGACATATGCAACTTTTATGGGCGATGTATTGGGAATATCGGGGGATGGATTTGCATCACAACGCCTTATTGGCGAGGCACGGGTAACATCGCCATGGACCATATGGGGCGGAAATCGTATAACAGCAAGTTTAGCAACACGTTATGATTTATACAATTTTGACAATACCGAAATGATAGATGGTGAAATGTATTCTGGAATGAAAAATCGTTTCCTGCCCAGTGGCTATTTGGAATGGGGGCTACCACTATTTAAACCATTGACCGAATGGACCCAGGTTATTGAACCACGCGCCCGTATGACAGTTATGCGACATATTCACGATAGTCAATTTGCATCCAACAATGATTCTGTGGGCGCCCTGCTTTCAGATGCAACTTTATTTTCATCAAATCGTTTTGCTGGGCTGGATTTGTGGGAAAACGGAACGTTTGCTGATTATGGTGTCCGGTGGGCTGCATTTGATTCTGATGGACAAACCATAGAAACATTTTTAGGACAAACATACGATTTTACCAAACGCGAAGATACTGATCCAAACAGCGGATTCCACAACGGTCAATCCGATTATGTTGGGCGTATTGGTTATAATAATATGAAATGGTTGAACCTTTATACGCGTTTTCGTCTATCTCAATCTAATCTTGGATTACGGCATACAGAGACTAATGCTGTTGTTGGAACAGAACAAAATTTCCTTAATGTCGGACACATTTGGTCCAAACAATTTGATAATGTTCTTGCACAAACGGAATCAATTCATGAAATAATGGGTGGAATTGGGTTTGCAATTACAGACAGATGGTCGGTACGTTGGAATGCGATATACAATGTAACAAATGAACGTTTTCAACAGCACTCGGGGGGATTGTATTACGAACATCCGTGTTATTATCTAAGTTTTGGTTACCGTCGTGATAACACAGTCAAAGAAGATTATGTAGGAACAACAACGTTCCAATTCAGATTTGGTATAAGTGTAGACGGCAAACATTATTAAAAGGAGAATGTATGAAAAAAATATTTGCATTTATTATATTATGTTTCGCTTGTATTTATTGTGCAAATGCTACAACCGTTGTTGCGACGGTTGACGGCAAACCAATTACCGATACCGACATAACCGCACGCACAAAACTTATGGCACGCCAAGGAAATACTTCTACGGATAATCGTCGCCAGGCATTACAAAATATCATAGATGATAATGTTAAACTTAAATATGCCGGTAATTTTAATGCGGTCCCAAGTGAAAAAGATGCAATTGCAGAACTGAAACGTATGAATCTTGATAACCTTAGCGCATCTGAACTTAGCATGGCCATTTCGGCTACACGTGCAAACATTGCATGGCAGGTTATTGTGGGGCGCACCATTATGCCGACTATCGAGGTAAGCAAGGAAGATATTGCCGCCGAAAAGTTATCTATTGAGCGTGAACATGGGTTACCGATAGAAATGACACTTGTACGATTGACTGATGTCCCAGATGATGTTGCTAAAAAACTAACTAAGCCTAAAAGTTGCGATAATGCGGTTAATATGGCGGAAAATCTTGGTGGAATACCCCAGAAATTTAGTGCATTACAATATGAATTGGCACCCGAGATACGCGAAAAAGTTGCAGGATTGCCTGCACTAACCTGGTCAAAGCCGTCTGATGGGACAATATTCTTGGTATGCAGCACTAAAAAGACCAATGAATATGGGAAATTAGATGATATGATTAAGCAAAATGCGATTTATAAACAAGCGATGTTTATCGCCGACCAACAATTAAAACAACTGCGTCGCAAGGCCGTAGTTATTATCAACGACAACAGATATAAACTATGAAAACCATTCTTTTTAATTTAACGAATGCGGAACTTGAAAAGTTTGTGACTGATATGGGGCAGCCACGGTTTCGCGCAAAGCAAATTTCTGAATGGATTAATCGTGGGGCGCCAAATTTTTCTGTTATGAAAAATATTCCTGAGACATTACGGAATGATTTGGACAGGGTTGCCCAAACATTACCTGTTCAGGTTATAAAAAAACTTGAATCATCAGACAGACAAACCATAAAATTCTTACTAGAATTACACGACAGTGAAAGAATCGAATGCGTTTTAATGCGAACAAGTTATGGTAACAGTGTTTGTGTCAGTTCCCAGGCGGGATGCGCAATGGGTTGTAAATTTTGTGCCAGCACACTACTTGGACTAAAGCGCAATTTGACTGCAAACGAGATTTTTGCGCAAATACTTGTGGCACAGTGGGAATTGCGTACCGATAAATTCAACGAAAAGCCCGTACATCCAAATGGTGATGCAAACAATAATGATGTTTCACATATTGTTGTTATGGGAACTGGCGAACCATTGCAAAATACCGAAAACGTTATTGGGTTTATGGAACGTGCAAATCAAGATATGGGCATCGGTTGGCGCAGAATCACTGTTTCTACATGTGGTATTGTTCCGGGCATAGATAGACTTATTGAATGGGGACGACCAATTAACCTTGCGATATCTTTACATGCACCAAATGATGAATTACGGCGTAAAATAATGCCCATAGCGAACAAATATTCTATTGCTGAGATAATGGACGCCGCATGGCGATTTACTAACACCCATAACCGTCAATTGATGATAGAATATATATTACTGGGGGATGCCCAGGGTAACTTGTTGAACGCAACACCTGAATGCGCAAACGAATTGGTTGAAATAGTTCGTGACAAGAACTGTATGGTTAATCTTATTCCATGGAATGCTGTTACTGAACGAGAATTTTCATCACCATCGGGAAACGCTGTTCACAGATTTCAAGATATATTGATAAAAAATGGGGTACATACACGCATACGCCGGGAACGTGGCACAGATATAGGTTCTGCATGTGGTCAATTAAGAATAAGTGGTTAACAAGCAGAGGATGCAAGTAACAAAAAGGAAAATGAAATGATTTTAGAAAAAATAACCTGCAGCGATATGCGTGAATATAATACCATAGATGACATTATCAACCTTGGTAAACAGTACCCAATGGCAGAATTCGCAATTCAGGCACATCCAACTAAATTTTCTGCACATATGCCACGATATGTTTGGTTTGATACGCTTTTGCATGCATCACGTGTAAATAACATAAATCTTGCAATGCACGTTAATTCGGAATGGCGCACAGAAATTTGTAACGGGATAATTCCATATGAAATAAAGCGTATGATTGATTTGAAACGCGACAATGGCAAACATGTAATTGGTCGGATTCAAATAAACATCAACGGTGGCAGCAATAAATACCGTTTCTATGCGCAAAAAGTTGCAGATATTATTCGTGCATACCCAGACATTGAATTTATATTTCAATACGCGCCTGCGCAACGCGAACGGATTCATGCACTGAGTAAAACCGGGGTTCCTTTTTCATTATTGTTTGATGCATCGGGTGGTCGCGGTATCAGCCCGAAAAGTTGGCGTGCACCTGTTATGGACAAACATAAAATGGGTTACAGTGGCGGTTTATCACCAGAAAACATTGCAAATAATCTTGATAAGATAAATTATGTACTGCCTGCTGATTATACCACATGGATAGACGCCGAGGGAAAATTAAAGAACCCAGAAACGAATCAATTTGATATTGAACGTGCCGCCCAATATATCAATACGGCATATTACTGGGGATTACGACACAGATAAGTAAGAAATACCCCGGCAAAAGCCGGGGTAATTATTATCAAACTTTTATGGATTTACATTCCTACACTGAATGTATCGCCATAACTTGCAACTGTTTGACCACCAATTGAACATTTAATATCTTCGAAACCCTGTTTCAATTGGTTCTTTTTGACAATCTTGGACGTGATAATACCACCCGCCGTTCCAAGCACAACGCCCGCGATACTATCAGATGCCAAACGTGCGGTATTAAAGTTACCATCCTCGTCTTTCCATACGGACTTTTCAAATCCACCGACTGATGCATTCAAACGACCATATGTTGCGCTAATTTCGGCACGTATTTTCGCCAATATAGATTCATCGTATTCGCACTTGCCATCTTTGACAACCTTTTCTTTGTCATTGCATTGGCAAATACCGTTTTCATCATTTTTCGCATCCGGAACAGCACATACGCACTTGTCACCTTGTTTGCGCTGATTTAATTCGATGCATTCACACTGGTTTTTGGATTCGTCCCATACCATATGATCTGGACACGTGTGTACAACGTTACCCTTGGCAACGCATTGTCTGAGAGTTGAATTAAATTCCTTGTTCTGATCGGTACATATACATGTTGTGTTATCTGCACTTGGGACCGCATCTGATGGGCATCGATTTGTATTGCCACCACCATTTGCCACACACTGACCACGACCATTTACAATTTCAAAATGAGTGTTTAAATCTTTGCAGTTACATCTGCTTCCATCCCATTTTGCCGCAGTGCCTGTATCGCAACATGCAATGGCCTCGACACTCATGCCTGCGCGACTTTCGCGACATGTCTTGCCACTGCCTTTTTTGATACAATTACCTTTTTCGTTGTGTACATAACCATCCTTGCATGCAATTTCTTTACATTCTGGTCCACACCAAAATTGATATAAAGCATTTTCATCGACTACCGCCGAAGGCACTACACTTTTACATTCTTGCGCGGTAAGCCATTCTGAATAAGGATGCCCAGCCTCAACCGTAACACTTTTTCCTTTGAGTGTCACTTTGCAATTATTTGGTTTTGGTGGTGTGGTTTTCTCGACACATCTATTACCACTTGGAACATAACCACCCTTGCAATCTTTTAAAACACATTCTAATTTTAAACTATTATTGCATTTCACTTGATATCTGATGCCGTACGGATCCAATGATTCATTTGTAATTTTCTGACATCCTTCACGGGTCATTGTGACATCATTTTGGTTTGGATACGTTTGACCCTTGGCCAGTCTTATAGTGGCCCTCTCAAATCTAAATGAAGGGCATACATTACCATCACTAAGGGGTTCCCAACGGTGATCCGCACTCAGACCTGCTACACACTTATACTTTCGTGAATAGGGTACTACTTGTCCCTCAAAGACGTGCTCAGCTGGCGCGGTTATAACATCGCCATCCCAACAGGTACCTTTCTGTAAACCACCACAAACAACCGCATAGGCCTGCCCATCTCTTACGGCAGTATCGTTATATTCACGGGCATTTTTCCATAAATAATCGTTTCTATCAACACCACGTGCCCCACGGGTCCAATATAGCCAATTACAGTCGGCACTGGCATCACAAATACCCATTCCGGCAATGGCCGAAAAAATCGCCAAAAATTTTGCTATTTTCTTCATAATCTCCCATCCTTTTTTGTCTTTTATGTTGGTAATTATATCATAAAAAGCCCATCGGTGCAAATTATATAATTCTGTCTAATTACTTGACAAATGTTATTTTGTGTATTATTTTGCTTTGCATGAACAAGAAAAATAGACTTTTTTTCATCAACAGGAAATATTTAGCTGCCTATGTTTTAGCGATGTTATTTGGTGGTAATGTTGCCGCACAAAATGTTAATAGTGATACAATTTCACATTTTGATCCAATGGAAACATTGACACATAAAAACCCAATAAATTTGAACGAACCACCAAAACCTAAAAATCCAACCGTTAAATTTTCACATCCCGAAGATGCGCTGTATGTCGAATTAGAATCTTTTACGCATACATCACAAGATAATTTGCGGACTGTTTTTTCACCGTTGGTTGTGGTTAAGCCTTTTGTTCGTATCAAAGATAAACTAACCATTGGCGCCACGACAACGCAAATGATTCAAAATTACACTGGGCAAAACATGACATCTATTACGCACGATATGTATATGACTGTTGCATTGTGGACGTCGGTTGGAACATTTGATGTCAAATATGGCAAATTTTCCGCACTAAACTATTCTATCAATTTTTCAAAAGTTATGCCTGTAAGCCATTATTTCATAAATGCGGCTTATCTAAGCGCTGGTCATTACTTTCCACGCGCGGCAATTGCAACATACACTGGTGATGAAACTACTGTTTCGGGCGGATATGCCGAATATACCCCAGGGTTAAAATTCACCGGGAATGGTGCTGTTGTATTTGTTTTGCAACAGAAAATCGAAGATAATTTTAAATTTGGTGGCATTCTTATACTGGATAAAGAACGCACAATTGGCAATATTCACATAATGTGCAACCCATCATACAATAGTTCAATGTTGTTGGAATTCTTGAATATGGGTGAACGGCCAGCGTTTTTTGGAACATATCAATACAAGTTAAAAGACAATGTTGCATCCATCGCATTAACCGGGTTTGCACAATCTGATGATGGAATCAAGGGTGGAACTATCGGTATATACCACACAGCCAGCGGTGCATATGTCGCGGTTGGCGCAACATATCATGACCCGGTATACCAACCAAATGCAGATGGAACACCAAATGAAAACTTTGGCAAATTTGCACCGTCGGTCGAATTAGGTATAAATCGTGGCGTCTTTCCAAGAAAAACAAGATAAAAATGCACCAAATGGTGCATTTTTTATTTGTGGTGGATGTTAAGGGACTCGAACCCCTGACCCTCTGCGTGTAAAGCAGATGCTCTAGCCAACTGAGCTAAACATCCGAAATACCCAGGCAATAGTAAATTATATTTTCGCTATTGTCCAGATTTTTTTAATTTGGTAATGGCATGCCCGCAGTTGCATCAGCCATAACACCATCAATCAATGTGTCCGCCTTTTGCTTGGCATCACGCATCGCCGCCAAGACCGCATCTTCAACTGCAGACACGCCATTTTGAACAACTGATGGATTTATCGTTACAGATAAAATATCATACTTACCGGTCATATCAACAATGCACGCCCCCCCTGCAGCAATACCTTTGACACGCATACCCGCCAATTTATCCTGTGCAGCGGCAACCTTGGACTGTAATTCTGATGCCTGAGCCATTAATGCTTCCATATCCATATTTTACTCCTTATTTTTCATGTATTAACATCATTTGAACCGCCCGTTGTGGGACACCAAATTTAATCGCCACACTGGGTTTCAATTTTAACTCCGAAATATGATTGTTGGCATTGCAAATCACCTGAGATTTATCAAACGACTGATTAAAACAATCCGCCCACACATAACGTTCTACACGTCTGCCCTTTGATCCAACAACCAATTGAAATACTTGAAACTCGTATTTTCTGTTTGCTTCTAAAAACTTTATCTTCATACGCAAATTTTCAGAAAGACGATGTTTATACACAGGTATCTCATAAATTGGGCAATCTAAATAGGTTGCCCAATCTAAATCTGTCCATAATAATCTAGGTTTTTGTTGCGCTAATACCTGCGTTGTCATATAAAAACCTTACTATTTTGTTTCTTTCCCGGTTTTCTGATCGATACCGACCATAGACATACGTGTTTTACCACGTTTGTCGGCACCAAGGTATTTTACATATACCGCATCGCCTTCTTTGAATCCGGCGTCTTCGATTTTTTCAAGACGTTTGCCCGTGATTTCAGAAATGTGGACCATGGCTTCAAACCCGTTCAAGATTTTAACGAACAACCCGAAATCCTTCATTCCGGAAACCACACCGGCATAGATTTCACCAACCTCGGGTTCGGCAACAATTTCTTTGATACGCGCAATTGCCGCATCTGCATCTTCACGCGTTACTGCCATAATCTTGACCGTTCCATCATCTTCCAAATCTATGGTTGTATTTGTATCACGTGTTAATGCCTGGATAACAACGCCGCCCTTGCCTATGACTTCACGAACCTTGTCTGGATTGATTTTCATAGTATACATTTGCGGCGCATATTCAGAAACATGTGCACGTGGTTTCTTTATTGCACTGGTAATCTTGCCCAAGATGTGCATACGGCCATCTTTTGCCTGAGCCAATGCCTTTTCCATAATTTCAAATGTAATAGATGTGATTTTGATATCCATCTGCAAGGCAGTGATACCGTGGTCTGTTCCTGTTACCTTGAAATCCATATCCCCAAGGTGATCTTCGTCACCCAAGATATCTGTCAAGATTGCGTAATCTTTACCTTCTTTGATAAGCCCCATCGCAATACCGGCAACAGGACGTTTCATTGGAACACCCCCATCCATCATGGCAAGTGTCGCACCACATGTGGTCGCCATTGATGACGAACCGTTAGATTCCAAAATATCGGAACACAAACGAATTACGTAATCAAATTCACTGCGACTTGGTATCATTGGATGAACTGCACGCCATGCCAAATTACCGTGGCCAATTTCACGACGACCTGGGGCTTTCAAACCTTTGGCTTCACCAACTGAAAATCCTGGGAAGTTATAGTTCAAAATGAAATCACGATCTTCGGCACCATCAAGTGTTTCCAACGGTAATGCGTCTTTGCCCCCACCAAGAGTTAACGATACCAATGCCTGTGTTTCTCCGCGTGTAAACAACGCAGACCCATGTGCACGAGGCAACACACCTAGTTCAATCTCAATTGGACGAACTGTTTTGGTATCACGTCCATCAATACGCGGTTTACCTGCCAAAATATTAGAACGCATAATACGCGCGGTAATATTTTCAACAATTTCATCAGCAAATGATTCTAATGTTGACGTTGCAACAACTGTGTCTGGGAACATTTCTGGAATTAATGCCTTGGCACTACTGTGGATATTAGCCAATGTTTCCAAACGATTCAGCTTTTCTTTGATAGACAACGCAGATTCAATATCCCCGGCAAAGTCTTCAAATTTTTTTTCCATTGCAAGATATTCTGGCGTTTTCTCTGGCACAGCCCAACGTTCTTTGCCCGCATTTTCCGTCAATTCATTAATAGCAGAAATAACCGCCTGCTGTTCATCAAAACCAAATTTAACAGCACCTAGTGTGGTTGCTTCGTCCAATTCACCAATTTCAGATTCAACCATCAAAACACCATCTTTTGTGGCCGCAACGACCAAATCCATTTCTGATTTTTCTAAATCCTTTTTAGACGGATTCAAAACGTATTTGCCATCTATGTAACCGACACGTGCGGCACCAATTGGTCCTTGGAAAGGAACACCTGATAATGCCAGTGCCGCCGATGATGCAATCATTGCCAAAATATCTGGCTGGTTCTTTCTATCGTACGAGAAAACTTGGGCGATGACCTGAACTTTGTTTTTAAATGTTTCTGGGAAAAGTGGACGTATTGGACGATCAATCAAACGCGCAATAAGCGTTTCGCCTATTGATGCCTTGCCTTCACGGCGATCACGCGACCCAGGTATACGACCAGCTGACGCAAATTTTTCTTGATAATCGACGGTTAATGGGAAAAAATCTTGCCCCTCGACTGCGGTCTTTTCTGCACACACAGTCGCCAAAACCATTGTTCCACCCATTGTCGCCATAACCGAACCGTTTGCCTGTTTTGCAAAACGACCCGTTTCCAAACGCAATGTTTCATCACCATATTTTATTTCAACCGCAACTGGGTTGTTAAGATGACTTTTTTCATCTTTCTTTATTAAACCAAATAACATAATTTTCCTCCGTTTTAATTGGTTTGTTTCACTTTCAACATGCGAAGAAAAATCATTCGTTATTGCATTCTGAACATGGTTCTAAGCAAATGCAAAAATGAACAATTTCTCCTTCGCTGATGCCGATTATACTTTCATATTTAACTGTTTGCAAATATTTTATAAATAAAAAGGCCGACAATCCGTCGGCCAAAAATTATTTACGCAGACCTAATTTCTTAATCAGCTCTTCGTATTCACTTTCATTACGCTTTTTGATGTACGCCAACAATTTTTTACGACGATTAACCATCATAAGCAAACCACGACGCGAATGTAAATCTTTGTGGTTCTGTTTCATGTGTTCTGTTAAATTACGGATACGTTCTGTTAAAACAGCAACCTGAGATTCAACTGAACCGCCATTGTCCTTATCGCTTGCCTTAAATGCATTGATAATTTCTGTCTTTTTGGTTTTTGTTATGGACATTATTGATTCCTTATGTTTTAAATTGTTCGTTTTGGTCGCAGAACCCCTGATGAAACTGTACCTATTCCAATAAATTCTTTCTCAGAATAAACACGGTATATTCCATCGGCACTCGCAACTCCTATGAACCCGCCATTTCTGTACAGATTGACGGATTGATCGTTAAGATTAAGAACCGGAATGTCCCCCAGTCCGAAATCCACTGGTGCCAGATATTTACTGACATCCGTGCCATTATTAAACAAATTTTCTAGAAAATCAAGTCCAACAGCATTTTTTAATTTAAAACCACTTGTGGATGTGCGACAAATCATTGTAACAGTAGCAAAAGTTCCACACGCATATGCTAAATCACGTGCAATACTACGAACATATGTCCCAGGTGCACAAATCATACGAAAATTAAATGTATCGTCAATAGAGTCTAATAATTCTAAAAGGTGAACTTCGATTATTCGCGGAGGAATTTCCGGAATTTCGCCTTTGCGTGCCAATTCGTATGCCCGACATCCATCAATATGAACTGCACTGTAAATGGGGGGAATTTGTGAAATTTTGCCAATAAATTTTGATAAATTTCGTTGCACTAAATCTATAGACGGAACAACATTTGTGCGCTTTATTTCTTTGCCAGTTATATCCAGTGTATCTGTTTCGAACCCAAATTTAACCGAAAACAAATATTCCTTGGCTCTATCCGCGTATTCTTCGATAAATGGCACCATTTTCGTTGCTTTACCAAGTGCAATTGGTAACACCCCTGATGCCATCGGGTCCAACGTTCCAATATGCCCATTCTTTTTCGTTCCAAAAATACGTGCAACACGCGCAGCGGCACTTTTTGAAAAAACACCGGAAGCCTTGTCTAAAATAATCCAACCATCTGACATATTGACATTATTGAATAAAATAATAAATTTACAACATATTTTTTATGTTATCTTAATAACTATACATATGTAATCAATTATTCAAATAGTGAAAGTTGCGACTTATTTTTTGGCTGATTATCGGTACGATTATCCGTACTATGTTTCTTGGGTTCATTAAGTGACATATTTTGGGGTTGTGGCCCCTCAAGTCCGGACAGTACAGATTCTGCACGTGCAACCACTGAATCCGGCATTCCCGCCATTTTTGCAACATGGATACCATATGAACGGTTTGCAACCCCCGGCATAATACGGTGCATAAATACGATTTCATTATTGTGTTCGCGTACATCAATGGTAAGACACAAAACATTTTTTAAATTTCCACCATTTTGTGCCGCCAAATGCGTCAATTCATGATAATGAGTTGCAAATAATGTCCGTGCCCGTAACATGTCAAGATATTCTAGGACCGCCTGTGCAATAGCCATACCATCGTAAGTCGCGGTTCCACGCCCTATTTCATCAAAAATGATAAAAGAATGCGGTGTTGCACGTCGCAAAATATTCGCAGTTTCACCCATTTCAACCATAAATGTTGATTGCCCTGCCGCAAGGTTATCTGATGCACCAACACGACTAAATAACTGATCACAAATTCCGATCTTGGCGCTTCTCGCTGGCACAAAAGAACCCAGATGCGCAAGTACAATCAATAATGCATTTTGACGCAAATATGTTGATTTTCCCGCCATATTAGGTCCAGTAAGTAATGCAATAGATTCATTGTCTAGATTACAATTGTTTCTAACAAAACTGTCCCCATGTGAACGCAATACAGATTCTATAACAGGGTGGCGCCCACCAACAATATTAAAATCAAATCCATTAGTTATTTCTGGTTGTACCCAATTACATTTAACCGCACATATTGACAATGCATACCACACATCCATATCAGCGATTGCATCCGCCGCCAACAGCAAATCATTTGAAATCTCACGAATTTGCTCAATGAATTTGTCTATGATTTCTGCCTCTATGGCGGCTGCCTTGTCTGCGGCGGTTCGAATATCGTTATCTAATTCTATTAAACGTTCCGTCGTAAAACGCACATTCCCAGACATTGTTTGACGGTGTATAAACCCAGAATCTGGACGCATCATAGAATCTGCGCGTGCGGATGGGACCTCGATAAAATATCCCAGAACATTATTAAACTTGACTTTTAAAGTATGAATACCCGTTTCGGTGGCATATTGTGCCTGCATTGCCGCAATAGCCTCTTTGGCACCGTGTGAAAGCGCACGCATGTTATCTAGTGATAAATCAAAACCATCGCGTATAACATCACCATCACGAAAAAATGTTGGCAAATCGTCTGCAAGTGCCGAATTTAATTGCAATGCGATATTATCATGTGTCTTTATATTCCCCATCTGCGTGGCCAGGGCCGAATCAAGACGTGTAGATATCATTTTTATATTTGGTAATTCAATTAGAAAATCTGTTACATTCCGCATATCTCGGGGGGTACCACGCCCCGAAAGCAATCGTGATAATGCACGGCCAACATCTGGAACACGTGCTAACATCTTGCCAACCATCATCCGCACATCAGAATTTCTTACAAAATGCCCAATATGTTCTTGTCTTGCACAAATTTCACTAATATTTGCCGAAAGATTGCGCAAATACGAACGCAGTTTACGACCGCCCGCAGCGGTTTTTGTATTATCCAGAACATCAAGTAAACATTTACCGCCGTCATTTATTGGTGCATCTATCTCAAGACTTTTCCATGTCGCAGAATCTATTAACATCTGCGCACCAGATTTAAATGTGTATGGTGCCCGAAATGCCAGTGCCGCACCACGCTGAGTATTAAACAGATACCCCGCCAGCAATCCAACAGCCTGGTTATTTTTGTAATCTGCGTCCATAAAAATTGATGATACTATTGTACTTATATCTGTCCGACGATATATCTTTTCAAAAACCGGTGTTGATTTAAATGTATCACGAATATGCAAAATAGTGTTATTTTCTGCATCTAATGATGGATATATTACCTCGGCCGGTGAGACGCGAACTAAATCGTCGATTATATCACCTGTTTGACCAATAAAAAATTCACCTGTTGATATATCACAGCCCGCTATATCAAACTTATCTCCTGATGGCATAACCGCAATTAAAAAATTAGAACTCTTGGGTGATAACAAATTTTCATCTGTAAGTGTGCCAGGGGTCAAGACTCGTACTATTTTGCGTTCTATGAATTTATGCCCACGTTCTTTAGCCTGAGCCGGTGTTTCCATCTGCTCTACTAGTGCAAGTTTGAAACCCGCACTGACAAGTCGTCCAAAGTAATTATCTGATGCATGCCATGGAATACCACACATTGGAATATCCGCCCCATCACCATCCGTACCACGTGATGTTAAAACAAGTCCAAGTTTTGAACTAATTACTTTTGCATCTTCGAAAAAAGATTCATAAAAATCCCCAAGACGAAACATTAGCAATGCATCAGGATTTTCATTTTTAAAATCCACATATTGTTGCATTACCGGGGTAAGTTTACTTTTTTCGGACATTGCCAAATCCATTAATCATTTGGGTTTGTAATTTTCAAGGTTTCTATCTTTAATTCGGCTTCTTTTAATAATTGTTCACAATATGCTTTTAATTTTATACCTTGTTCATACGCCGCCACAGAATCCGCCAATGGTAATTCGCCAGATTCCATTTTTTTGACCAATTCACTTAATTGCTTGTACGCTTCTTCAAATGACAGTTTTTCTGTATCCATTATTTAAACCTCTTGAAATCAAAAGGAACAATACAAAAACATCGGTAAAAAATCAAATGATAAATCTATATTTTCTTTTACATGCAAAAAAACGCCCACCTGGGCGTTTTACTATTTGACTGCCTTGGCAGGCGCAATAATAATCGACTTTGTTCTTTCATCTGGTTTTGATCTGCTCTCTAGCGTTCCACGATCACCAATTAGTTCCACAACATGCGCAAAAAGACCGGGAATCGCATCTTTACCCATTGCCAAAACGCGTTTTGAACCATGTGTCATAACCGCGATTTTAACCTTGTCACCATTATCCAGGAATTCAAAAACCTTTTTCAACTTTATTTGCAAATCGTTCTCTTCAATAAATGGTTTTATCCAAACCTCTTTCATTTCAACGATTTTTTGTTTCTTCTTGGCTTCATTTGCACGTTTTTTCTGCTCGTACTTATATTTTCCAAAATCCATTATTTTAACAACAGGTGTTGCGGTATTCCCGTTTAACTCTACCAAATCAAACCCCAAATCCATTGCTGTCTGAATGGCATCAGTGGTTTGCATTATGCCAAGATTTTGTCCATCATTACTGATAACTTGCACAGTTTTTGCAGTTATACGATTATTTATACGCGGACCCATGTCACGACGATTATCACGGTTGTTTACTGGTTTAATTGTACGCTCCTTTTAATGTCTATGCGCCAAGTATTAAACATTTCTAAGAATTTTTCAACAAATTTTGTACACTTTGTAAAACCGTCCATACATCTCGCTTGGTATCAGGTTTTAAAATTATGTAATTTGGGTGATATATAGAAAACACACAGACATTATTGTGCAAAACTGTCTTGGCACCATGGTGATGTGCAAGGTCAATATTTGCAATTTCAGATGCTGCGACGGTTCCCAGTGTTATAATTATTCGTGGATTCACTAATTCTATAAATTTATTTACAAATGGACGCGCCAAATCTAATTCTAAACGCGATGGTGTTCGTCCACCTGGTGTTCGCCAAAATAATAGCGGGGATATTGACACTGTATCGCGTGACATTTCAATGGCATATAACATTTTATTTAACAAGTCACCAGCATTTCCTGAAAGAATATTTCCAGTAGCATCATCATCACTTGATGGAATGTCTGTAATTATCATTACGCCATTTGAATTTTTTGCGGCCGCTGGTAAAACAACATTTGATGCGCCATTGCGTAGTGGATGATTAAATTCTAGAATCATGCGTAAAAGTGCATCAACTGTTGTTGGGCGATTCGCCATTGCAGATGCCGTATCTATCGACATTGGTACAATCGGATCTATGGGTGGAACCACTGTTGATATTGTGCGGGTTCTTTCTGGTTTGTTTTCAGAATGTGATATTAATTCTGCAAACCCCAGGGAAGTGTCACAAATCTCCCATTTAACACCCGCCATTATCAAATCTTTCAACACATTTTGCATTTTATTACACTTTCCATTTTGTTTTTCTTGATTTTTGAAAATTTTTATTATACACTAAACCATGAGCAACAGAAACTCAAGGGAGTATTTTCATGAAAATAAAAAACTTTGCTTTATTAGCTGGTGCTGCTGGATTGCTGGCGGCATGTGGTGGTTCAAGTGTTGTTGAACCAGAAGATTTGAACGGCCAACGCGTTTTCTTTGCGTTTAACTCTTCGGAAATCTCTGAAGCGGCGCGTGATAACTTGTTGGGTCAGGCTTTGTACATGAAGTCACACGATGATGTCAAAGTTCAAATTGCTGGTAACTGCGACGAACGCGGTTCTACAGAATACAACTTGGCATTAGGTGCACGTCGTGCTAACGCAGCCAAGAAGGTTATCGTTGATGAAGGTATCGATGCAAAACGTATCTCTACCATTTCTTATGGTAAAGAACGTCCATTGGTCAAAGGTACCGGCGAAGATGTTTGGAAATTCAATCGTAACGCAACAACGACTGTCAAATAATAAAAACGCCCGTCTGGGCGTTTTTTTTTACCAAAAAACACCGATGTCTGTCGGTGTTTTCTTTTTTCTTAGGCAAATCTATAACTATTCAAACAGGTTCCCCGTTTATCTTTAGGTACAAATTTTGTCAACGACCGGCATTTTTTAATATTTTATCATTTTTTGCCGGCGATTTTGTCAATTATTTCATTTAATTGATTACGGGTATTAAATGATATTGTTATAATCCCCGCACCACCACGACGTTCTGTTATTCTTACCGCTGCAGATAATGCGCGTTCAGCACGCCCAATTAATTCGCGAACAGTTTTAGCATCCATTGTCTTGTCAGTGAATTTACGAGTATTGGTGGAACGAGCAACTTTTTTTACGCGCATTTCGGTCTCTGCGACAGTCATTTTCTTTGTAAGAATTTCTTGCGCTAATTGTTCGGGGTTTTCTGCAACTGCGATTGCACGTGCATGCGATGCGGAAAGTTCACCCTGCTCTACCATTTTCTTAACAGATGCCGGTAACCCATTCAAACGAATCGAATTTCTTATGTAACTTTCAGATTTACCAATCAAACGTGCAACATCTTGCAGTGTATATTTGCACTTGTTCATCAAATTTACATAGCCTGCAGATTCTTCTATGGGGTTCAAATTTTCACGTTGCACATTTTCAATAAGCGCTATTTCCATTGCATTGTCATCAGCCAAATTCTTAACAAATGCAGGAATCTCATTTAAACCCGCCATTTTACTAGCACGAAAACGACGTTCACCTGCAACGATTTCATAGCTGTACGCCCTGCCCTTGACTGGTCGTAATAAAATCGGTGTTAAAACACCCTTTTCGCGAATAGACGCCGCTAAATCTTCTAAATCTGCCTGCACAAATGTTTTACGTGGCTGATCAGGATTTATACCTATTTGAACAAGCGGTATTTGTCGAACAACAACGCGTTCTGTTCCCGATAAAATTGAAATATCTGGGGCAACCCCAATTTCATTCTGTAAATCGTCTAAATTTCGTCCTAATCCAAATCTTGACATACTATTTCCCCTTCTCTAATTTTTGAACAACTTCGGTTGCAACACGTAAATATGCCTGCGCACCCGTTGAATTAAAATCATAAAATAACGCCGGTTTGCCATGACTTGGCGCCTCGGCTACTCGTACATTTCTGGGTATCACCGTTTTAAAAACCTTGTCACCAAATGTAGCACGAACATTTTCCTCAACCTCACGCGTCATGGCATATCGCCGATCATACATTGTCAACAAAACCCCCAGAACATCAAGTGTCGGATTCCATTTTTGACGTACTCCTTTAATACTGTTTACAAGGTGTAAAACGCCTTCTAACGAAAAAAATTCACATTGTAGGGGTATAATAACATGATTTGCCGTAGTTAACGCATTAAGTGTTACATAATCAAGGGCAGGGGGGCAATCCAGCAAAATATAATCATAATGTGACATAATTGGTTCCAACGCATCGCGCAAACGATATTCTTTATTTTCCATATCTAATAATTCAACCGCTGCACCAGATAAAGCCTGGGTAGATGGCAGTATATGTAGTCCAGGAACCGCCGTTGACAGTATGTTTTCTGCCGCTGTTGAGGTCCCCATCAATACGCCGTAAACACTTTGTGAATGCGAAGAACGTATAAACCCAAGCCCAGTCCCAGCATTACCCTGTGAATCTAAGTCTATTAACAAAACCCGTTTTTTAATTGCTGCAAGTGACGATCCAAGGTTTATAGCCGTTGTTGTTTTACCTACACCACCTTTTTGATTTGCAAAAGCGATTATTTCCGTCATAACAAACCTTCCTTTTGTTAAAGTAAACATACAACGAAATAAACACAAGGGTCAAGTTATAAATTTTAAAAATACAAAAAATCACTAATATCAAAATATTATATTTTATTTCACACGAAATTAAACCGTAACACAGAAAAAGGGACAAAAACACGTAATTTTAGTAAGTTACACCTTGTTTCATATGAAATTAATGCTTGTAATCAACGATTATTATAAAACCATCACCGGTCTTTGACGGAACAAGTTGATAATCAAATTTGTATTTGCGTTTTGCAACATCTATTTCTTTTTCAATTTCCCGGCCTTTTAGCAAAAAAAGCCGGCAATTTATATCTCGAACATAGTCTAAAATTTTAATTAATGGCGCAAACGCACGTGCTGTAATCACAAAACCCGAATAAAATTTACCGGCTTTTTCTTTGTTTTTTATAAAAAATGCCGGTAAAAAATCTTCTACTCTACCATGATAAATTATTAAATTATCAAGTGCGAGGCTTTTCTTTAACTCATTAAGAAAAAGTGCTTTTTTGCCGATGGATTCTATACAGGTTACATTCCATCCCAAGATGGCAAGCACAACCCCTGGAAAACCCGCACCACTGCCAAAATCTATGACGCTAACATCTTTTGGTAAAATCTCTGCCAATTGTGCAGAATCGGCAAAATGACGTGTTTCTATGTCAGCCAATGTACTTGGCGCAACAAGATTCATTCTTTGCGACCATTCTCGCAACAAGTCCGCATAACGTATAAATTTTTCTTTACTATTCATATTATTATTGTAGCATAATTTCACCATGAAAAAAACGTTATTTTACTTTTTTGTTTTTGTTGTCATTTTTGCGGGTATGTGGACGCTTACACGCCCAATACCAGTCAAAATAGAACCGGATGATATTACAACAAAATATGGGGCGTTTCTTGCATCACAACACGCTATATATGTTAATGATTTTGAATCTGCATCAAATTTTGCCAGTCAGTTTTCTGATGTATCTTATAAAACACCTCGCAGAACATACTATCTGGCTCAATTTTTAAACGGTGTTATGCCAGATAATCCAGAAAATTTAGCAAAAGAAACTGATGCTGCATCACGTATCATTTATGACGCATATTTGGTTAAAAATTCTAAGTGGGATGCACTGTATAATCGTCATAACAGTGATAAATCCGCATTATACGCACCGTTTCGTATATGGTCTGGAATCGCAAAAAAACGCGTAACAGAAACCTTGAAATATATTGATTCATTAGATTCTAATTCTTCGTGGAAATCTTTTATTCGTGGACAAATTTACGCTGAAACAGGGGATATACAGCGCGCTACCAAGGAATTTGAAAAAGTTCAAAGTGAATTTATGAATATAAATGACTACACCTATATAATGTCATTTTACAAATCGCATAATTTTACCGACTTGGCGGAATTGTTGCGTAAAGATTTTACATCAAATGCCGGTGGAATGTTTATGACAAGTTATGATGATTTTCCTGATTGGAAAACATTTTCTGGTCCCCAGAATGCACTTGCTTTTGATTTGATACAAAGTGTATCTCATACAAAAGTTATGCTTTTTTCTGACTTATCAGTATTGATGTTACGTTTCGCACAAATTATTACTGATAACAGTCCCTGGTTCAATGATAGTATAAATTACTATATGGGACAGTTTTTTTCTAATACGGGCAGAAATGGGACTTTACATTTTGAAAATCTTAGTCAGAGCAACCCGTTTTTTCTGTTTGCGCAAATGCATGCAGCAGATGAATCTGATTCTGTGGATGCATTAAAAAATATTCTTGAAAAACAACCATTGTTCATACCGGCAATTAATAAATTAGTCGCAATTTATACCGGGAAAGGTGACAAAAGTGCCGCATTACGTGTATTACATAATGCATTAAAAAACCCGGCATTGTCGGATTCAGGACGTATATATCTACTTAAAAGACGCGCATTGGTTTATTTGCTTTTTGATGATCTAAACCGCGCACAGTCCGATATTCACGAGGCTGCAAAATCTTCTAAAACAGACTCTGAAATTCTTACTATTCAGGCACGTATTTGGACAATTCAAAAACGTGAAATTGAAAATGCATATGATTATGCGATGACAATGGTAAAACACGATCCAACAGATATTGTTGCATGGGATACACTTGCGTTTGTAGTATCAGAACGCGAAGGAAATGATGCCGCACTGGACATATTGACAAGGGTAGGGCGCACCGCAAATAGTTGTTCATCTTTATTTGAACACTTAGGTGATGCATATGCAAGGAATGGTGATAAAAAAATGGCTAGTGAGGCATATATACGCGCCATAGAATTATCATCAGATGGACTAAGCGTTGCACCCAAAATACGTAAAAAACTGCGCAAAGTTAAATAAAAACTATTCATATCGCAAACTGTCAATTGGGTTTAATTTTGCGGCTTTTATTGCAGGCATAACCCCAGACGCAAGCCCGACAACAACAGCAACGGTGATTGAAAGTGCAACAGGCCACAAACTAAATGGGACATTGTATCCCAATATAAAACGTCCCACACCCTGAGATAGCCCGACCCCAAAAACTAATCCGATCATTGAACCAATGAAAGATATCATGATAGATTCTGCAAGAAATTGAATTATTATATTACTTTCGCGTGCACCGATAGCCTTGCGTATACCAATTTCACGTGTGCGTTCCGCTACAGATACTAACATCATATTCATAATACCGATTGCCCCCACAAGTAAAGATACCGCCGCAATAGCAATAAGTAAAAGTTTCAAATACCCAGTAACTGTTGTCATTGTTTCCATAATTTGTCGCATATCCATAACCTGAAAATCATCTTCATCACCATCTTTTAATCTGTGTCTATCACGAAGCAGGGCAGAAATTTGATCAATGACCACGGAATTATCGGCATCTTGAAATAATTTCAGCGCAATCATACTAACAGAATTTGGGAATTTGCTGCCTTGTAAACGTTTTTTTAATGTTGTTATAGGTACCATCAACATATCGTCTTGCGAACCCATGGCGGTATCACCACGTTCTTTTGCAACCCCAACAATAACAAAAGGAACATTCTGGACACGAATTACTTCACCAACAGGGTCTTTTCCCATTCCAAGTTCTAATGCTGTTTTAGGACCAATTACAGCGTGGGTAGATGCGTTTCTAACTGCGCTTTGATCAAAAAAGGCACCGTGTTCTATTTCTACACTTTGAACGGTTGTATAATCAGGGTAAACACCTATCATTGATGTGGACCAATTCTGATTTCCATAGACAATTTGCACACCGGATGCCTGGACAGGTGTAACTGCTGCAACATCGGGTAATTTCGCAATTACTTCGGCGTCATCGGTAGTTAATGTTTGTATATTACCACTGCGAACCCCACCGATTCTTGCAGCACCAGCGCGTATAACTATCGTATTTGTGCCAAGTGATGAAAATTGATCAGTAATTTCTGTTTGAACTGTTTCACCAACAGCAACCATTATTACAACCGCCAGTACACCAATAATAATACCAAGAACGGTCAAAAAAGACCGAATTTTGTTACCACTAATAGACAACCAAGATTCTTTTAATATATCATTAAAACTCATAAAATTATCTCACGTTTTTCATAAGAATGCTTTCCTTTTGCGGTACTGGACCATCATAGTTTATCCGACCATCATAAATATGCACAATCCGATGGGCATATTTAGCAATTTCAAATTCATGAGTAATCATAATAATCGTTATACCCATGTCTTTGTTTAACTGCTTAAAAAACTTTAAGATTTCGTTTCCCATCTTGCTGTCTAGTGCCCCAGTAGGCTCGTCTGCAAGTATAAGTTTCGGATTGCCTGCCAATGCACGCGCAATTGCTACACGTTGCTTCATTCCACCGGAAAGTTGTGTTGGTAAATATGTTTCAAAATTTTCAAGTCCAACTCGACGTAGCATTTCACGTGCCCGCGCAATACGATCTTCTGTAGATATTCCGCGATACATCAATGGCAACATCACGTTATCTAAAACATTACGTTTGGATAATAGGTTAAAATTCTGAAACACAAATCCAATATATTCATTTCTTATTTTTGCCAATTCATCATTTGTCATATTTGTTATATTTTTTCCATATAATTCATAGACGCCTGATGTTGGTGTATCCAATGCACCAATTATATTCATACACGTAGATTTTCCCGATCCAGATGGTCCCATAATTGCGATGAACTCACCCGAAAGAACATTAAAAGTAACATCAAACAAAACCTGTTGAACCCCACCGATTTCCAAAGGAAAACTCTTACAAATTTTATTCATAAAAATTATATTTTCTTTCATCATAATGGCCCACGCCGGCGTGCCTGTGTCGCTGCAGAACTGGTAGATTGTCCTATGCGCCCAACAATAACTTGGTCGCCCATTTTTAAGTTATCCGAAATAATTTGTGTTTCCGTTGCGGTTGTTAACCCCTTGGTATATGGGATATATACAATTTTACCATCACGCAATATTGCTAATTTTTCCGATGGTTTTATATCATTTGCTATATCTTGAATTATATTTTTATAATCACGAACCAAAAACGCGGCATTTTGTGTTTTCCATATATCCTTTGCTTCGGATACAAGTATTGTAACAAACGCTGTCATACCTGGCATTAAACTTAAATCAGAATTATCAACATCAATAACCACCGTGTATACGACGACATTTGATGTCATTGTCGGCGAAAGACGAATTTGACGAACAACACCATTGAATTTCTTTTGTGGGTATGCATCTACGGTAAACGTAACATCTTGACCTTCTTTGATAACACCAATGTCTGCCTCGGATACAGCGGTTTCAATTTGCATTTTAGATAAATCTTCGGCAATTTCGAATAAATCTGGTGTTTGAAACGATGCCGCAACAGTTTGTCCTTTGTCTACTTTACGTGCAATCACGGTTCCATCAACAGGTGATGTAATTGTTGCATACCCAAGATTAGTTACGGCACGTTCATATTGTGATTGTGCACGTTTAACAGATTGGATCGCTTGTTCATAATTTGCCTGTGATTGTTCCATTTCTGCACGTGCAATAAAGCCATCGTTATAAAGAGTTCTATTTCTTTCATAATCATTTTTTGAAAGATTTAGTTGTGATTGTGCAGCATCAAGTGCGGCCTTGGATTCATCAACGGTTGCCTGCAGTACGGACGGTTCAATTTTTAATAATAAATCCCCTTTTTTGACAGCAGAATTATAATCAACCGCAATTTCTTGGATTGTCCCGGAAACTTGTGAACCGACACTTACTGTATTTACCGGGTTTATCTCACCAGTTGCAGTTACAACATGACGAATATCACCACGTGATACATTTACTGTTACATATTCAGCCTTTGGAACACGTGTTGCGATAAACCACCATATAGAACCAGAAACTAAAATTATTATTGTTATCAAAGACCACCATTTATGACGCCATAAAAATGCAAATATTCGTCTAAAAAAAGATGGTTTTGATTCTTGATTTTTATCCATTATTTTTCCTTTTCTAATTCTGATTTAATATCACCAATAGCCAGCGCAACCGCCGCACGTTTTGTAAACAAATCGTATTTTGCCGCATTATTTTGCTTTTGGGCTGAAACAAGTTCGGCCTGGGCTGTTTGCCAATCCAACATCGTTGCCCGCCCTACACGGTACATACCCGCGGTTACGCGTTCTGATTCTGTTGCGGATTTAAGTAACGTTTTTGTCTGTTCCAAGACATTTTGTGCTGTTTTATAATTTTGATATGCTGTAAAAACATCCAATACAGCAGTGTCATTTGTGATACGCAGATTTTCATTTGAACCTTCGTATAATGCATTTGCACTGCGGACGCCATACATATTTGCAAATCCGGCAAATATCGGCATAGACGCACGTATACCAATAGTACCGTTTACATGACTTCCACCAGTGGCAAAAAATTGTGCGTCATCATCATTCCATGTAATTGTGCCTGTTGCAGTTATAGATGGTAAATTTTTAAGAAACGCACTGTTACGTCTATGCCAGGCGGCATCTTTATTTGCCATTGCACGTAACAGGTCAGGGCGTTTAGTACGCGCAATTTCAATTAATTTATCTATACTTTCGTTTTCATGTGGGGATCCGAATTCATTGGGCATATCGGCAATTGTAATATGTTGGTTGGCCGAGAAAGACAATTTCGTTAGTAATGTGCCCTTGGTGATTTCGCGATTATTTTTTGCGCGTTCTAAATCTAAATCGCGACTTGCTAATGTTGTTTCGGCTTTTAACACGTCTGCACGTGCAACAACGCCGGCATTAAATTTCTTTTTTGCGATATCCAGTGCAGTTTTTGCAACCTCTTGTGATTTTTTGGCACTTATAATATCCGCATCCGCATTAAGCAATGCGTAATATGCACCGATTATACCATAAATATAATTTTGAACTCTTTCGTTATATTCAAAACCCGTGGCACGCCATATTGCAGATAATTGATTTAAATCCGCTAATCTTTTACCAAAATCAAAAATCAAATACGATGCAGAAATTGATGCACCATATTGAGATTCGTCCCAATTCTTATTTTGGTAATTTTTTCCTAGTGTTACGTTGGCATTTATAGACGGCAAATAATTTGCGTAACCGGCGTTTTTATTAAATCGCGCAGATTCCAATGAATAGTATGCCGATGCTGTTTCAGGGTTTCTGCATAACCCAAGTTCAACAACCGAAACCAAATCAAGAACCTTATCTGGTACAGTTGTACGGTTCATACAATTATTTTCTGCCGCGAAAGATACTGCCGGTATAATTACAAAAACACCCATAAATTTTGTAATTTTCATCGGTATCATCCAATATAAAAAATTATAGTTGAAAAAGTATTTTTTTTTGATAGGATTGTTGAGTCAGTTTGACGGCTTGGTGGCAGAGTGGTTATGCAGAGGACTGCAAATCCTTGTATGCCGGTTCGATTCCGACCCAAGCCTCCAAAATAAAAGCGGTTTGTGCCGCTTTTTTTCTTATAAAAATCGTGCTTTTATTCTTGCAAAAAAAGGTTAAAATTCTTAATCTGAAAGCGTAACATGATTGAATATCTTACTCTTACAGATTTTAGAAATCATAAAACCTGTCGTATTGAAACGATGGGGCGAAAAAATGTTATTATAACCGGACCAAATGGCGCAGGCAAAACTGCGATATTAGAGGCTGTTTCGATGCTTGGTGGTGAACGTGGCATGCGTGGTGCACCAATGACTGATATTGCACGTTTTAATGGTAATGGTGGTTTTTCTATTTTTGCAGGAATTTCTGATGAAACAGAACTAAGTGTGTATTTTAATGCTGGCGATACAAATCGACATGCAAAAATAGATGGGGATTCCGCACCATTATCTAATTTGGCACGTCATTTACGTATAGTGTGGATAACCCCACGTGAAGATAGAATATTTGTAGACAATGCGGCTGATAGACGGGCATTTTTTGATAGACTTGCCGCAAGTTTTGATTCTGCACATGCGGGGCGCATTACCAGATATACAAAACTTATGAACGAAAGGGCAGGGGCACTAAAAAATGGTGCCGATGGTAATTGGATTGACGCATTGGATATTCAAATTGCCGCCGTATCTGTTGCTATCGCGGCGACCCGCATTCAATATGCTGGTGAAATAAATTATTTTTTAAAAGACATTGCGGTATCTGTTGATGGTATGGTTGAATCTATGATATTAACAACTAATGCCGCAAGTGCAGAACGTGATTATTTATCATATCTTAAATCAAATCGTGCACTCGTTAATGATAAAATGGTTCTAGATGGTGTAAATAAATCTGATTTTGGTATATTTAATATGGCATTAAATTTGCCGGCAAACTTGACCAGTACGGGTCAGCAAAAAACAACTATTTTAAAACTAATATTGGCACATGCAAAACTTGTTTATACCAAAACAGGGGCACACCCAATAATATTACTGGATGAGGCGATTGCGCATCTTGATCAAGAATCCAAAGAAAAATTATTCTCGGAACTTGGTGATGCCAATGCACAAGTTTGGGCAACCGGAATAGACGCTGGCGCTTTTACAAATGTACCAGATGCAATATTTGTTTCTTGCACTGACGGAATAATAAATAATATAATTCATAGATGTTAAAGAGGAAGAAATGGCAAAAATAGATTATCAATTACTGTTGGATAACGCGTTAAAATCTGTGGTGCGTGAAGCGTTGATTTTTGCACAAATAAACGGTCTTGGCGATGGTATGCACTTTTTTATAACATTCAGGACCCATGATACCGGTGTCGTTTTGCCAGATTTCTTGCGTATACGCTATCCAGATGTGATGACCATAGTTTTACAATATTCATATAACAATTTACATGTTTCTGACAAAGAATTTGGTGTACAACTTACATTTGATGGGCGCCCATTCTTTATTCGTGTGCCTTTTTCGGCATTGGTTGAATTCAAAGATCCATCCGTGGATTTTATGTTATCTTTCCATAAACGTGCTGAATCCGCTGCACCAGATAATGATATTGAGTTACCGTTGGATGGAACCGGTGATACCATTCCTGATAATGGGCGCGTCGTTTCTTTGGATGAATTTAGACGGCGTAAAAAACAATAAAAAAAGACCGGCATTACCGGTCTTTTTACTTTGATTCTTTTTTGGGTTCTTTCTTTGTTTCTTTTTTTAAATACTCTTCTAACCAGTGATTATCAAAGTTTAATGTACGAACATCACGATTCCCTAGCAACTTTTTTTGAAGTGGAATCGTAGTTTTTACCCCTTCGATAACAAATTCATCTAATGCACGTTCTGCGCGCATGATACATGCCGAACGGGATTGTGCATGAACAATCAACTTCGCAATCATAGAATCGTAAGTTGCTGGAATTGTATATCCAGTATAAACAGCACTATCTACGCGCACCCCCAAACCACCTGACGGGGCGTAAAGCGAAATTTTACCGGGACACGGAACAAATGTATCAGAATCTTCAGCATTTATTCTAAATTCAATAGCGTGTCCGTGTGGAATAACATTCGCCTGCGTATAACCAAGTTTTTCGCCTGCAGCAATTCTTATTTGCTCACGAACCAAATCAACCCCATATACCATCTCTGTCACAGGGTGTTCGACTTGAAGTCTGGTGTTCATTTCCAAGAAATAAAATTTGCCGTTTTCATACATAAATTCGAATGTTCCGGCATTTGTATAACCCATTTTTTTAGCTGCACTCTTACAAATTTCGATCATATCATCACGTTGCTTTTGTGTAAGTGTCGCAGCCGGACATTCTTCCATAACTTTTTGATTTTTACGCTGCAAGGAACAATCGCGTTCACCAAATATCACGACATTACCATGCTTGTCGCCTAAAACTTGAAATTCGATATGGCGTGGATGCAACAAAAGCTTTTCCATATACAATGTATCATCACCAAAACCACTGCGTGCTTCGTTCTTTGTAATTTCGAAAGCCTCGGCCATTTGATCAGCAGACATAACTGGGCGCATTCCTCGCCCGCCACCACCAGCTGACGCTTTTAACATAACAGGGTAACCAATTTTTTCACCCCATTTTAACGCATCTTCTAGACTATTAACCGCACCCTCTGACCCAGGGACAACAGGCAATCCACACTCGATTGCCGTCTGTTTCGCATTAACCTTATCACCCATTTTGTTTATCATCGCCGCATCTGGACCAATCCAAATAAGACCATGTTGTTCGACCTTTTGAACAAAATCCGCACGTTCAGATAGAAAGCCGTATCCAGGATGTATCGCATCAGCATTTGTTAAAAGTGCCGCGGTAAGAATCGCAGATTCATTAAGATATGAATCTTTTGACGCCGCCGGCCCAATACATACAGATTCATCAGCAAGTTGAACATGCATAGCATTACGATCCGAGGTAGAATAGACAGCAACCGTCCTGATTCCCATATCACGACATGCGCGAATTATTCGTAATGCAATTTCACCACGATTGGCGATTAAAACTTTTTTTATTTTTGGCATAGTTTATTATTCAATAATGATTAAAGGTTGATCAAATTCAACAGCCTGTCCATCTGAAACCAGAATTTCTTTGACAACACCATCCTTATCAGATTTTATCGGATTAAAGGTCTTCATGGCCTCGATTAATATAACCGTATCACCAGCTTTAATCTGGGCACCGACCTTGGTAAACGGTTTCGCACCTGGTTCCGGAGCAAGATATGCGACACCAACCATTGGTGATTTTAACGAATAACCAGCCGTTGTCGCATCAGCTGGCTCGCTAGTAGTATGTTTTGCGTTTTCTGAGACCGGTAATGTTGGCATAGTAACCGTGGTTCCGGTTTGCTTTGACAAATGTATATGTTTACGGTATACGCCGAACAAAAACTGGCGTTCTAAATCAAGTTCTGTAATCCCCATATCATCCATAATTTTCGACATGGATTCTACGGTTGAACGAAATGACATTTCAAAATCCTTTTGTAAAATTACTTCTATATCCCCAAGATTTTAACATAAAACCATAACTTGTCAAGGAACAGGGTCAAAACCAAAGTCGCCACCCGGTCTGCACCGCAGAATTCTACGGATTCCCATAATAGTTCCACGTATTAAACCATATCGTGTAATTGCTATTTTTGCGTATTCACTGCACGTTGGTGTAAATCTGCAAACCGCACGCCCACCAAACACAGGTGATATAACGCATTGATATATGCGTATCATAAAAACACCAAACATCCGTGGAAGTTTAAGAATCTTGTCCTGCATTTTTATTATATTTGCGCACGATATGTTGCAATGCCTTGGCCATCGCAGCTCGTCCTGTCTCACGTTCTGTGTGCAAAATATTTGCACAAGCAATAAAAATATAGTCATATTGCGGCAGCATCAAATCAGAACAAAAACGAACCCAATCACGCAATAACCGTTTTGCACGATTACGATCTGTGGCTAGTTTAAATGTGCGCTTTGTAGCCACAAAACCGACCCTTGCATCATCCTGAAATTTGGCTTTTTTGGCACGAATTGTAAAATATGCCGAACGTGCCGATGGGTCAGAATCAGCAGTACGAAAATCTTGATATTTTTTTATTGTGTCTCGCATGTGTTTAATAATACCAGAATATACATAAAGTCAAAGAAAAAACGTCTTCTATGGCTTGATTTTTCGTAATACTGTGTTTATAGTGGTGATGAAAATTGATAAGGGGCACAAAATGTATAATTGGTTGATGAAATTCTTTTCGGCAGATATGGCAATAGATTTAGGAACCGCAAACACACTGATTTACGTCAAGGGACGTGGTATAGTCCTTAATGAACCATCTGTGGTTGCAGTTGCAGAAAACCGTCTACTTGGACGCAAGGAAATATTGGCTGTCGGGACCGAAGCAAAACAAATGTTGGGGCGTACCCCTGGAACGATTACTGCTGTCCGTCCGTTACGTGACGGGGTTATCGCGGACTTTGAGGTTGCCGAAGAAATGATTAAATATTTCATTCGCAAGGTTCATCATCGCAGCCCGCTTACTGCACCACTTATTATTATATGTGTACCATCATGTGCAACTCAGGTTGAACGTCGTGCTATACAAGAAGCGGCAGATGCCGCGGGTGCGCGCAAGGTATATATTGTCGAAGAATCAACAGCCGCCGCAATTGGCGCGGGATTACCAGTTGAAAAACCACGTGGTTCGATGGTACTAGATATTGGTGGGGGTACGACCGAGGTTGCAATTATGTCTTTGGGTGGAATTGTGTATTCAAATGCTGTGCGTACCGCTGGTGACCAGATGGATTTAGATATTATTGAATTTGTACGCAAGAACAAAAACCTGCTTATTGGTGAAAACACCGCCGAAGAAATCAAAAAAACTATTGGCACCGCGATTTCCCCAAAGGACAAAGCAAATGAATTAAGTATGAAGGTCAAGGGACGTGATTTGTTATCAGGAACCCCACGTGAAACAATTATTACCGAATCACAGATTGCAATAGCATTATCGCAAACCGTAACCAAAATTGTTGACACGGTTCGTCATGCACTTGAATTGACACCACCAGATTTATCCGCCGATATTGCAGATTTGGGTATTGCAATGACTGGTGGTGGCTCGTTGTTACGCGGACTTGATGCAGCAATTCGCGCTGCAACAGGTTTGCCCGCGTTTTTGGTAGATAATCCATTGGCATGTGTCGCCAGGGGTAGTGGTAAAATGTTATCAAGTCTGGACAAGAATAAACACATCTTGCAGACGATGTATTAGTGGTTAGTGATTAAAAAAACACCGGTAATGCCGGTGTTTTTTTACCTTTTATAATTGCACCATTTGGCGATGGGACAGTTTGCACATTTTGGACGCAACGCGGTACATGTATACCGCCCAAACAGGACCATTACGTGATTTACAATTGAATGATACTTTTTCGGAATTTTCTTTAATAATTCTGTTTCGACTTTTTCCGGTGTATTCGCACCATCATCAACCCACCCATACCTATGTGCCAAGCGGAATACATGTGTATCAACACCGATATTTGGTGCATCCCATAAAACATTCATTATTACATTTGCGGTTTTTTGGCCGATACCCGGCAATTTCATAAGAATATCACGATTATGATACCTAGGTGGAAACACAAAATTGTCACCATCTGTTTTAATATCCGCTAATTCTTTGGATAACGCAATGATATTTTTTGCCTTGTTATTGAAGAAAGAAATAACCTTTATATATTTCTTTAACCCATCCAATCCCAACGCCAACATTTTTCGTGGCGTTGGCGCAACGCGGAACAGAGCAGGCGTGACCTCGTTCACCTTTTTATCTGTTGCCTGGGCAGATAATATAACAGCAATTGCAAAAGTAAAATCGTTCACACTGATTAGTTCCGATCTAATATCCATATTAAGATTTGACGGAACCACGCTAAAGAAAATCTTTGGTGTTATCATATCTTGGTATTACTTAACACAGATTTCTTCGCATCTTGAATTACAATCCATTTCGACATTGTTTGGTTCGTATGAATATTCATAAATAACTT
Organism: Alphaproteobacteria bacterium; assembly: GCA_017615655.1. GTDB lineage: Bacteria > Pseudomonadota > Alphaproteobacteria > Rs-D84 > Rs-D84 > Enterousia. Next base: position 80,239 of record JAFZZS010000005.1, on the reverse strand, counting down.
TCTTGGTAATCACAGAACCATTTTCTAAACAATCACATGTAACTATATTTTGGGCTTTATATCTAACATCCATCTTACCGTTTGTATTATCCATATATTTTTCTGATGAAAACCCAGATCCACATCCAACAAAAGTCTTATCTTTTGTATTTTGTTGTTTTACCTCTGATTCTATTTGCCGTTCAGTGATATTAAACATGCTTGTCAAAGTAGAATTTGCAGTGATATCAAAAAACACACCCCAAAATCTAAACAAAACTATTAAACAAACTGTACCAATTAAAACAAATTTATCATCTTTCATATTACACCCTCTTTATTGATATGCCAAAATTATACCCTTCGATGTCGGTAAAGTGTTCCGCATCCCCAGGTGCCATCTCACGTATAAGTGCATCCGCCATTATACGTTTTCTATGTTGTTCAATTGCCCCAGAAAGTGCCAAATCTGCCGTATAGGTAAGATTTATTCTGTCTGAAACATCTAAACCTAATGCTTTACGTGTGTCTTGAATAAAACGCAATGCATCATTTGCAAAACCCTCGGATAAAAGTTCCGAATTAATTTCGGTATCCAAAATAATAACAGCAGTATTATCGGGTAACGCGATTCCTGTAACACCATCTTTGATATTTAGGCGATTTTCAAATTCTTCGGAATTTAACGTATATTGTCCGACAATCAATTTATCACCATCTAATTCATAGTCGCCACGTTTTACTGCCGGAATTATTTCACGCAATGCACCACCCAAACGAGCACCTATCCTTGGGGTGACCAAATATATAAAACTATCGGCAACCTTTGATGCGCTATCAATCCATTCAACAGATTTAACATTTAACTCATCACGAATTATGTTTGTGTATTCCGGCATCGCATTTCCACCTGCGACCGTTAACTTTGCAAGTGGCAAACGATTACGCAATTTGTACTGTTCACGCAATTGTTTTCCAACTGAAACTATATCTTGAACCCGACGCATATCCGCAACAATTTTCTCATCATGATTTGTTGCAATTGGGTATGATTCAAGATGTACAGATTCTGCCCCTGTTAAATTTTTATAAATATATTCAGTAATAAATGGCGCAAACGGTGCCAATGTCTTGCATACAGTAATCAAAACCGTATATAATGTGTTAAATGCATCTGTATCTTCATCCCAAAAACGTGCACGAGACCGGCGAATATACCAATTGTTTAATACATCCAAGAATCTGACAAATTCTTTGATTGCGACATCTGGTTTATATTCCGACAATGCGGCATCCGTGACATCAATCAAAACGCTTGTTTCTGCCAAGATATATTTATCTAGTACATTACGCGCAGGCGCATTTGTAACATCGTGTGCAGTGATATTTCCAGCATTTGCATACAACGTGAAGAAATGATATGCATTCCAAAGCGGTGTAAGTATCGTTTTAATTGGTTCTGCAAAGACCTTGCCTTCTTTATCCACAGGAACAGGTTCGGCTTTCATAAAATTACTGCCCAGTATAAATAGACGAACTGCATCCGCACCGTAAGTTTCAAGTTGTTGTTCAGGATTTACAAAATTACCCAACGATTTAGAAAACTTTCTTTTGTTTTCATCAACAACCATACCATTTGCGGACACAACCTTGAATGCAGGTCTATCAAATAACGCAACCGCCATTATCATCAAATGATAAAACCATCCGCGTGTTTGATCTTGACCTTCGATAATATAATCTGCCGGAAAAGTTTTTTCGAACAGTTCTTTATTTTCAAATGGATAGTGCAATGCTGCAAACGGCATCGACCCAGATTCAAACCAACAATCCAAGACATCTGGTATACGTTTCCAACCATCTTTTTCCAGGGCATCAAGTGTTGGCCGATGTAAATCATCAATCTTTACACCAAAAAATTCCTCTAGTTCCGCAATTGATCCAAAGATTTTATATTCACCACCTTTTTCCCAAATCGGCAAAGGTACACCCCAGAATCGATTGCGAGAGATACCCCATGGTCGCGCATTTTCTATCCACGATAAAAATCTGTTACCTGCCGACGTCCATGTCGTTTCATTTTTTGTTATTTCTATCAAACGTTCACGAATTTTTGGAACATCAACATACCACGCATCTGTCGCCCGATAGATAAGTTTTTCCTTGCTGCGTGGACCAAATGGATAGCTGTGTTTATGCTGGTCTTTCTTAACAAGAATTCCATTAGCACGCAACCAATCTATAATTTTTGGGTTGGCATCAAATATATTTTCACCCGCCCAATCTTTTACCGTATTATCAAAATTGCCGTAATCATCAACATTCAATATAACTGGAAATTGCGAATCAATCGCCTTGGCTACGATATAGTCATCTTCACCATAGGCAGGGGCAATATGAACGATACCCGTTCCATCACTATCGGATACATAATCCCCAGAAATCACAGTATATAACCCATGACCTTCTTTGGCTAAATCGGTGTAATATGGAAAAATAGGTGTATAGCGTAAACCTACTAATTCATTTCCCATATATTCACCGACTTTTTCAGAATTGGCGAATATTTTTTCATACGCAGATAAACGAGATTCCGCCAGCACATATACATGACCATCATCATGTTGCATACGAACATACTTCATATTATTATTCACCGCTAACGCCGAATTTGCTGGCAATGTCCACGGTGTCGTTGTCCATGCCAATGCTCTATCACCATTTTCTAATTCAAACCATACTGTAACTGTATCATCAACAATATCTTGATATTCACTGGATGCTTCGGAATTAGAAAGGACTGTCCCCAATTTCCAATCAAATGGGTTTACCTTAAAATCCTTATACAATAACCCCTTGTTATACAACTCTTTTATTGCCCATATGACAGATTCCATGAAATTCTTGTCCATCGTTCGATAGCCATAACCATCGCCACCATCAACCCAACGACCAACACGCTCAATAAATTTAAGCCATTCATTTGAATATGTCATAACATCGGCACGACACATATCACAAAAGGCGGCGATACCATCAGTTGCGACAATGTCTTTTGCGGTACGCTGTTGCTTTTTTTCAACAGATGCTTCAGCTGGCAAGCCATGGCAGTCCCATCCCAACACACGTTCAACATATTTGCCTTTCATTGTTTGATAACGTGAAACCATATCCTTGACCGCAGATACACCTAAATGCCCCCAATGCGGTAATCCATTGGCAAAAGGTGGACCGTCATAAAACATGAATGGTTGTCCCAACTTTGTTTTATTCAGGGACTTGTGAAAAGTATCATCTTTGCGCCAGAACTCTATGATTTTATGTTCCAATGAAGAAAAATCTGCCTTTGGTTCTGTTTTTGGATATGCCATTGCTATCTACTCCATTATATGTTTTTATTATAAAAAACGGGCGCGTTTGCGCCCCAGCCAACGCCAAAGCGCTTGCGGGTTTATCTTATAATAATTATTGTCTTTTTATTCATCGCAAAATAGTGTAGTATATTAAATTTGGAATTTCCAGTATTTTATACAAAAATATAACTATACTTGACAAGTTTTGTTTTTGTGTTATATATAGCAATATAGAAATCTAAGGAGATACTATGACAACAAAGTTAGAAAAACTTGAAAAAAGAAACGAGCACCGTGAACATATCGCTTTCCTTGGCGATAAAGCGATTGCGTATCTTAGTGCGGTTTTTGTTGCGGCAAAAGGTGTACGCCACGATATTATGAATCCAGAAAAAATGGGGCAGCCACTTCATTTTTTCAAAACTTATAAATCATATTTTGTCGCGCACACAAGCAAAAACAACGATTATAAATTACAATTGCGTGCGCACGATCGCGGCGAAGAACGTATCGAAAAATTGACCAAAGATAAGAAATTTAATCCAGCTATTGAAATCGAGGCAAAAGGATTGGATAAAATTTTATATAATTTGGCAGAACACGACTTTATTACTGTTCGTTATTTTGAAGAAACTGAACATCAAGCAGCAACTCCTATGCGTTGCACATTTGGCCAATATATGATTAATTTTTCACCTATGGGGACAACATGGTGTGGCGGAATTCAGGGTAATGGTTATGTACTGAAACGTGATGAAAATGGAAATTATCATCAAATTGCTACGATTTCCCCATCTTTATCAAATTATTTGGCAGAATTGGCCGACCAAAAGGCCAAAATGCAAGCGCAGCAACTTGTAAATTCAAAATAAAAACGTATAAAGATATAAAGTAATAACCGCCCGAATGGGCGGTTTTATTTCTGGTGCCGGTGATAGGACTTGAACCTACGACCCCCTCATTACGAATGAGATGCTCTACCAGCTGAGCTACACCGGCAACGCGAGAATCACTTTACATAACATTATTTGCTTTTTCAAGTATTTTATACTTACTATGATACCCTGCGTAATACGACCATTATACCAGCAGGAGTAATTCCGGGAATACGTTGTAAATCGGCGATTGTTGATGGGCGGGTACGTTTTAACTTTTCACGTAATTCGTTTGTTAAACCAGAAAGTGAATCGTAATCAAAATCTGCCGGTATTTTTATTTTTTTATCACGACTATATGATTCTATTTCCCGATTGTTTCGCATTATATATCCTGCATAGAATCTGTCATTTTCAGCAATTTTACCGGCCTTTTTATTTATTTTTTGTACAAACACGGATTCAGATAATAATCCCAAATCTACTGCAATTTCCCCTAAACGTGTAATCGCATTATCTGCACGTAGATTTAATCGATATTCCGAACGAGATGTAAACATACGGTACGGTTCGTCCACGCCAAGAGTTGTTATATCATCTATCATAACCCCAATCATTGAATTTGTTCTATCCAAATCCAATGTTGATAATCCAATGGCGAATGCCGCGGCATTACTGCCGGCGACAACACCTTGCGCTGCGGCTTCTTCATATCCAGATGTACCATTTATTTGCCCTGCAAAGAACAACCCTGGGATATCATGTGACATTAAATGCGAGTCCAATGCGCGCGCATCAATTGCATCATATTCAATTGCATATCCATAACGCGCTATACGTGCGTTTTGCAATCCAGGAATAGTTCGTATCCATTTATCTTGGATATCACAACCAAAACTTGTTGATATACCGTTTGGATAAATTAAATCGCTATTCAAACCTTCTGGTTCCAAAAAAACATGGTGTGATAAATGTTCTGGAAAACGCATAACTTTATCTTCTAATGATGGGCAATAACGCGGCCCAATACCTTCTATATCACCATTGTACATCGGCGCATTTTTAATATTGTCACGTATTATTTTATGGGTTTCTTCGTTTGTATGAGTAATGAAACACACCGCAATATTATTATCAGTATTACATCCATCAGAAAACCATTCATGTGGATTATCAGGTCGTTGTTCTTCACATACTGAAAAATCGATTGAATCACGATATATACGCGCTGGTGTACCAGTTTTCAGTCGCATTATATTAAATCCTGCACTGCGCAACACACCAGAAATAGTAGTATCAGGTATTTGATATGTACCATCATCCATAATTCTACCTGATGGTGTTTTTTCACCCCCCATTGTAACAAGTCCGTGTAAAAATGTCCCGGTTGTAAAAACAATAGATTTTCCGGCGTATACACCATTTATAATTTTATCTTTCAAATCAATAGATTGTACGATTTCAAACAATACAGTTAGGTTTTTATATTCCGACAGAATATTAATTATTGCACTATGGTACATTTTACGGTCAATCTGGGCACGCAATGCCTGGGTTGCTGGACCATGTGATGAATTTAATGTTCTGAAATGGATTCCTGCCATATCCGCAGCGCGTGGCATAACCCCACCCAGTGCGTCCATTTCTGCGACCATCTGTGATTTACCAGGACCACCAATAGATGGATTACAGGACATAGCACCCAAATCTGATTCTCGCATTGTTAAAAGCAGTGTTTTTGCACCACGACGCGCAGCCGCCGCAGCCACCTCGACCCCGGCATGTCCACCCCCAATAACAATAACATCAAATTCTTGCATTAAAATCGCCCAAGTCCACCGTTAACATGTAATACCTGACCGTTAATATACGATGCTTCATCGCTTGCCAAGAATACACATACATTTGCAATATCTTCTGGTTCACCAAAACGACCTGCTGGTATTTGTGCAAGATAACTCTTTTTTAAATCTTCGGGTAGAACATCTGTCATAGGTGTTTTGATAAATCCTGGGGCAATTGCGTTTGCCGTTATACCGCGGGATGCGACCTCGGCTGCGATAGATTTTGTCATACCAATCATTCCACCTTTACTTGCAGCATAGTTTGCTTGACCTGCGCCACCGATAACACCGATTATTGATGCCATATTTATAATACGACCAAAACGTTGTTTCATCATAGGCATAATCGCTGCGCGGCACATTTTAAAGCATGAACGAAGATTCGTATTTATGACATTATCAAATTGTTCATCTGTCATACGCATCAACAACGTATCTGCCGTGATACCTGCATTATTTACCAATACATCAATGCGACCACATTTTTCTAATGCTGATACAACTAGTTCAGATGCGCCATTTTCAGATGATAAATCACATGGAATTTTTACAAAAGAATTATCAAATTCTGCATCCATTTTTTGAACATTGCGACCAGATACAATGACTGTTGCGCCTGCGTCCCGCATCTTGCGTGCAATTGCGCCCCCAATTCCACCAGTTGCGCCTGTTATTAAAACAACTTTATCTTTTAAATCAAACATGTTATATCTCCAATTTTTTACTTTCCATATCTGGACAGATTCTTTTTGTTAATCCTGTCAAAACAGCCCCAGGACCAACTTCTATTGTTTCGGTTATACCCATATCATGCATTGCTAAAACACTTTCGCGCCACCGGACACCATGTGTAATCTGGTAAGCTAACGCATCACGAATTTCATCAGGATTACTTATCGGGGCACATGTTTTATTTGAAATCAATGCCGCAGATGGTGTCTTTATCTCGGTATTTGCCAATGCTGCACGCATTTCATCAGCTGCAGGAGATTGAATTCGACAATGAACAGGGACGGAAAGCGCAAGTGGCATTGCACGTTTTGCCCCAGCATTCTTTGCATCTTCAAGTGTTTTTTCAACAATTTCTTTTGCGCCAGAAATCACAACTTGACCCGGAGAATTATCATTTGCCACATCACAATCATTTTTTGCGCAAATATCACGCACAACATCAATATCCAGCCCAAGTATAACGGCGGTTAAACCCTGACCAACAGGAACCGCGCGTTGCATTGCATCCCCACGCAAGCGTAATAATTTCGCAGTATCTGCCAATGATAAAGCACCCGCCGCACACAGCGCGGTATATTCGCCCAATGAATGTCCAGCGACATATTCCGTCAAGGGTATTTCTGACGCACGCAACATTGCAATAGAAGTCGCCATAATCGCAGGTTGAACATTTGTTGTTAATGTTAAATCTTCCATTGGACCATTAAAAATAATGTCTGATAGTTTTTGATTTAACGCATCATCAACTTCATCAAATACAGCACGTGCCACAGTGTTATTTTTATACAAATCGTATCCCATGCCAACGCTTTGCGAACCTTGACCTGGAAACACAAGTATAGATGACATAATCACCCCTTTGGTTATATTACGATGAGATTATACTTTACGAATACTGAATTCGCAACCGCAATAATTTTGGCGATAAAAATCAGATTCACGATTTATTTGTTGACGCAAATTCTCGTTCCATTTTACTGGCAAATATTGAATATCATCTAATGCGGATTCCGCAGCTGTATCAACTTGTGTTTGGTTTTTATGGCGCGAAACCCCGAATACAGATGCAACTGCATCATACCCATTTTCACGTGCAAACCGTTTTGCATATTCAAACCGATATGCAAAACATATGCTGCAACGGTCGCCACGTTCCGGTTCATTTTCCAAACCATGTACGGCTGCACGCCACGCATCATGGTCATAATTGCCAATTACATATTTTACACCCAATTTTTCGCAGTATTTTACCTGTTCTTGCATACGCCGCGCATATTCACTTGCTGGAAAAATATTTGGGTTAAAAAACAGAACGATAAAATCATCTATACCTGGGATTTCATGATCCACAAGTTGTTTTATTGCCCCCGCACTGCACGGCGCACAACAAGACATTAATACAAGTTTCATTGTTCTTCACTATTTGGCAATTCTACGCGCGAAAACAGATTTTCTGGCACAGTAAATTTTTCACCATTTGCGATTCTGTGTTCATACATCGTTGGCCATGATAAATCATGCTTTGTTTCAAATATATTTTGAATTTTTTCCGCCGCATCTGGAATGATTGGGGCAGAAATCCTTGCAAACAAATCAATTAATTGAAAACATTCGTTTAGGACCGCGGCCGCACCCGTTGTATCGCCATTCTTGACAAGTGTCCATGGTTCTTTTGCCGTCATATATTCGTTTGCAATGCCATAAATTTCGCGTAACGCATTTATTGATTTACGAAATTCACATGCATCCAGTGCACCAGTCAATTCCGCTAACTTTTCATTCACCGCATGTGCCAGTGTTTCATCATTTGAATTTGTATCTGGAACAACATCACCAAAGTTCTTGTTCGAAAGTTTGCACACACGTGATACAAAGTTTCCAAGTAAACCATTTAAGTCTTTATTAACAATTTCTGCGAACCGTGTCATTGTAAAGTCTGTATCATCTGTTTCAGGTGCCGATGCCAACAGAGCATATCGCCAACAATCAGATGGTGCAATGGATAACGCCTGATCCAAGAATATTCCGTTACCAGTTGATTTAGAAATTTTTGCGCCATTAAAATTCAAGAAATTTTGACCTTTTAACACATCAACCGTTTTCCAATTATCATCCATTGCTAATTCTTGGGCTGGGAAAAATACCGAATGGAAAGAAACATTATCTTTTGCCATAAATTGTGTATAATGACAATCAGGGTTTTTCCACCAAGATGCCCAATCTGGATTTGCAATTTGCGAAATCGAAACATAACCCCATGGGGCATCAAACCAAACATAGAAAACTTTATTTTCATATCCAGGTTTGTTAACAGAAATTCCCCATTTTAAATCGCGCGTGATTGGGTTATCACGCAACCCTTCGTCCAACCATTTATTAGCGATTGTAATCGCTGTCTTTGGCCAGCCTTGGCGTGAATTAATCCATGCACGTAATTTATCCTGCATTTTGCTTAATTTGAAATACAAATGCTTTGTTTCACGCATTTCTACCGGGGACGATGGATCAATCGCACTGTGCGGATTTATTAAATCAGACGGATCCAATGATGCGCCACATTTTTCACATTCGTTACCATATGCTTTCTCGTATCCGCAACGCGAACACGTTCCGATAACATATCGGTCTGCCAAAAACTTCTCTTCATTCACAGAATAGGGCTGAACAGATGATTTTTCTTCTATCATCCCCAGCGAATCCAACCGGTTGAATAATTCGTGCATTAATTTTTCATGCTGTGCGGTATGCGTGCGTCCATACAAGTCAAAAGATAATTTAAAATCACGCACCGCATCAAGATGTTTTGCACGATATTTTTCAACATATTCTTCCACAGGCATATTTTCACGTTGTGCACCAATTTCAGATGTTGTCCCGTGTTCATCGGAACCACCGATATACAAAACATCGCGCCCCATTGCACGACAAAAACGCGCATAAACATCACTTGGTAACAAACAACCAATTAAATGTCCAATATGTAACTGATTATTTACATATGGTAATGCCGATGTTATAAGATATTTTTTGCTCATTTGCCTGTCCTTTTTATGAAAAAGGGACGCCAAACGGGGCGTCCCAAAGAATCCCGTTTAAATTTTTACCAAGAATTAAATTTGCATTCGTTTCATTTTATATACTCTTTGAAATTCGTGGTGGGTGGTATTGGACTCGAACCAACGACCTTTACGATGTCAACGTAACGCTCTAACCAACTGAGCTAACCACCCAAGGCAAACGCCATTATAACAAAGAATTTATGGTTTGCAAGTATTTTAGTGGCGGGCAAAAGTGGTCATTACTGAATAACTGCTTGTATAAAAACGAAAATTATGATAGAATATTCACGAACCAAATGGGAATTTGGTTCGGGGCTGTCGAAGGCCTGCTGTTCTCGGTGCAATGCATCGTAATCCGAAGTGATTCCTATGTTTTTGCACCGTACTTATACCCCAACATTGTCGGGGTGCTGGTAGTATATATATAAAAATTGCCAGAGTCATTAGAACAGTGATTTTCGAACACCCCGACCGTCAATTTCCATTGACGGTTGTTTTATACAGCAAAAGGGGGGAATTCCATGAAAAAGATTTTATTAACATCAATACTTGCGGTTATTGTCGGAACAACAATGGCAAATGCTACGGATGGTGATAAAAAGGTTACATCCAAGAATTATGTTGATACCGCAGTTGCAACGAAACAAGACCTTATTCCTGTTAGTAATATAACTTTTGAAAAAGATCATATTACAGGAACTATTCCAAATACGTTGGTAACATCACCAACAACGAATGCTGGGGATATTGGTCAATATGGAATTTTGGATGATGACCTGGCGGATTTAGTTACCAATGCAGAGATTTATGATCTTTTTGATAACAACGCCTTTAGAAATACTGTTCCAACAACAGGAATGGTAAATGATTTTATTAACAATGAACTAGAAGCATATCAAGGTAAAATTCCGCAATCAGGATATTACAATGATGACCTTGCTTATAGTAATAATAGTTGGATTTCTTCATCTGTTAAAGGAACAGGTTTAGTTACAAAGACATCTGAGGGAGGGGTTGTTGGTGAACGTAAAATTATAGAAACTGCGGATGTGGCAAATTATGGTACCGGAACTGCCATCGAACAACAAATCCAAGAAATTTCCATTCCAACAATGGGTGCAGTTATGGCGGCAATTAGTAATAACCAGGTGACACTGCCAACCAGCACCGCGGGAAATGTTGTTACGTATGATGCCAATGGTGCGATTGGGGGTTCGGTCGCAACATACAATGGTTCGGGAACATATAATGCCGGGACTGATGCAAACAAGATTGCAACCGCTGCCGCGGTTAACACACGCCAGGCCAAGAAAGTTTGTGTTGGATGGCCCGATGGGGTGACACATACCGATGCGAACTGTTGGTTGTGGGAATTACCTGACTAGGTAACATATAATTTAATAAACGGGGCAAATGCCCCGTTTTTGTTATCTTAATTTTTGTTTCATTTTCATAATACGTCTGTATGATTCGCGTATGCGTGATTTTGATATTTTCCCTTCGTTTACCATTTTTACAATCGTTGCATTTACATCACTGCCGCGATTTTTATCAAATGTTAGATTGTTCCCGAATACCAGTATATCATTACCCGCATCAATAGCCATTTGAATCGCGGTTTCTATGCCGTATTCGTTTGCAATCGCGCCCATATCCATATCGTCAGATACAACCACACCATTGAATCCCATGTCACGAATCATTTGAATTGTTTTTTTTGATAATGATGCCGGCAATGTATCAATATTTTGATTTACAATATGTGCGACCATGACCATAGTATATGGTGACGCATCTTTTAATAAATCACGCCATGGTGATAATTCATATTCTTGGTATGTTTTTGTTACATCAGTAAGCCCGGCATGCGTATCTGCACCCGCACTGCCATGTCCTGGGAAGTGCTTATATGAATATGCAATCTTCGCATCTGCAAGTCCATTGGCAAATGCACCTGCAAACTTTGTTACCACATCCGGATTTTCAGAAAAACTTCTTTCCTTGGCACCAATAGCAGGTGAATCAGGATTAACATTTACGTCCAACAGTGGCGCAAAATCAACATTTATTCCCAAATCTGCCAATCTATTTCCTAAATCATATGCAACATGATATGTTTGTTCCGGGGTTGTTTTCGCCATTTCAACCGCCGAAGGAATCGGCGCAAAACCATGTTCGGGTTTTAGACGTTGAATGTTTCCGCCCTCTTGGTCAATGGCAATTAACAACTTTCTTGGCGCAGCAGATTGCAAAGTTGTTGTTAACTTTTTTACCTGGGTTACATTTTTTATGTTTGATGAAAAAATTTGTTTTTTTGCCTCAACAATATCATAACCCTGGGCCAACAATCCTGATACATCAACATCAAATAATATCACACCACCAATTTTTCCCTGTTCAATCTGATTCAAAACAGTAGCAAACTCTTCGGGATTTTGGTTTTCGCCATCACCATGAAATCCCGTCATTATCATTTGACCAACCATTTCGTCCAAATCTGGCCGGGTAAAATGATACACCCCAACACCAATAAGACAGGCTAAAATTATAACAATTTCAAACAAATTTCTTTTTTTCATGATATTACCCCATGTTTACATTGTAATTTATTTATCTCGAACTTTTGCGTGACATTTCTTTTCAACAACCGCAATTATATCGCTGTGCAATTTTGCTAAATCATTGTCTGACATTTTTTCTGTCGGAATTATTGTGGTTGTAAACGCAACAGACTTTTGACCATCTGCCATTTCAAACGAATCAAACACAACAATATCAGATATAAGATTTGATGCCGTACGTGCCGCCGCAATTAATTTTTCAGCAGGAAAATCACTTGGCACAATAAAGGCAAAGTCTCGCGAAATTGGTTGAAATTCGCTAAGTTTAAGTGCTTTGCGCTTTACTGCGGGCTTTGGCAAATCATCTATATTTTCAACGATTCCGATAACTACATTTGTCTTTATCTTTAACTTTTTTGCAACCGATGGATGCAATTCACCAAATTCCGCCAATTTCTTTTTACCTTGCATTATCATACCATAACGATATGGATGCGCCCACCGTGGTGGATTCTCGGTCGATATGGTAAAACTTTGACCGTTTAACAAAGAAACTATATCTGCTTTGACATCATAGATATCAACTGAGCGATTACGCTTTTGCCAATGTTTCGGTGATGTTACACCGGTGCGAACAATACAAATTTGTGTATGTTGCTCATTTGGCTTGTCGCCATCAAAAACCGTGCCCATTTCAAACACATTAATATCTGGGTATCCACGTTTTTCATTTTCTTGGGCAACAGTCAGTAATCCACCAACTAATGAATTTCGCGCGGTGTCAAAATCTGAAATTATCGGATTTGCAATACGGACAATCGGTTTGTCTGACACAAATTCTTCAATCTTAGAATTCCCAAATCCGTATGAACGACATTCACACAATCCACGACCAACTAAAGATTTTTTTATCTCAAAATCAAAATTATCGTATGGTTCAGCATCGCCGATTGTATGTTTCTCGTTTTGTGCGATTTTCTCATACCCATATATACGAATCAAATCTGCAACAACTGTTTCAGGAATTGTAACATCCACACGTGATGAAGGCGCGATTATTTTCCAAACCTTGCCATCCATCTTGCCAGTATATCCAAGTCGTGCTAAAATATTTTTCATATTATCATCAGACATACTGATACCGGTTTTTTTGATGAATATGCTAGGCGAGTATTCAATTACTGGATTTGTCGGAGAATCATTACCTGATGCAGAAAATCCAATTATCTCACCACCGCATGCATCTGTTATTATTTTGACCGCAAACATCAATGCGGGTCCTGTAATTGTTGGATCAATTCCACGTTCATAACGGTATGAGGCATCTGTTGATATCCCAAGACGTTTTGCCGTTTTACGAACACAAACTGGATCAAAGTATGCACTTTCCAAGATTATATTTTTGGTTTTATCGGTTGTCATGCCGCGCGAACCACCGACAACACCCGCTAATGCCAATATACCTTTATCATCGGCAATAACCATATCTGTCTCGACCAGTTCATGCTTATTCCCAAACAAGTCTGTAAATTCTTCACCAGCGTTTGCAAGACGAACTATTATGTCACCGTGTATTTCATCTGCATCAAAGCAGTGCATTGGTTGCGCCATATCGTAACAAATGTAATTTGTTGCATCAATTGGTGCATTTTTCGGGTTTATACCAATTGCACGCAGGCGTGATGCAATTTTTTCACAACTTGGCGACATTTTTATATTATGAATCTCGGCCAATTTATATGCACGACATTTTTCAGTTTTTATATTAACACCCCGTGCCTTGCCAGACACCGAAAACGTGTTATCTTTTGGTGCAATATATTCACCTGCACCAGTGGCTGATAAATCACGCGCGACACCGCGCACAGATAAGTAATCGGGACGATTAGGTGTAATTCCTGCATCAAACACCGTTGGACATTCAATAACCACACTGCCAATTTTTGTGTTTTTTGGCAATTCAATAATACCGGTGTGATCGTCATTCACACCAAGTTCACGACCACTGCACATCATACCATCAGACAATACACCGCGCAGTTTACCACTTTGTATTTCATGACCTTCGATAACACAACCAGGTATCGCCAATGCTGAAATCAAACCAACACGTGCATTTGGCGCACCACACACAACCTGGCGCAAAGTGCCAGACCCATCATCAACCTTTAACACATGCAAATGGTCACTATTTTCGTGTGGGCGACATTCAACGATTTTTGCTGCAATCGGTGCAACAGGTGCAATCAAATCTTCGACTTCCAGCCCCGTACGTGTAAGTGTATCTGCAATTTCCATCGCAGATAAATCTGTTTTTAGGTAATCTTTCAACCAATCAAATGTCCATTTCATTTTATGCCCCTATTATTAAAAGCCACATGATTTTAACCAACGAATATCATTACCGTATAAATCACGCAAATCTGGTAAATTATATTTCAACATAGCCAAGCGATCCCAGCCAAAACCAAATGCAAAACCCTGATATTTATCTGGATCAACACCACAATTACGTAATACATTTGGATGTACCATGCCTGCACCCATTATTTCCAACCATTTTTCACCATTCCATTTCATATCAACCTCTATACTGGGTTCAGTAAAAGGAAAGTACGATGGACGGATGCGCAAATCTACATTGTCTAAATTAAAAAATCTTTTAAGAAATGCGCGTATATCACCAACTAAATCGGAAAGTGTAATATCTTTATCTATATATAAACCTTCTATTTGACCAAACATAGGACCATGTGTGGCATCCATTTCTTTACGGTATGTTGAACCGATACCAAACATTTTAATTGGGACACCTTGGGTTTCCATTGTGCGAACTTGAATTGCCGAAGTTTGAGTTCTCATTACATTGCCATTTGGTAAAAAGAACGTGTCCTGCATGTCGCGTGCCGGATGATATGATGGTGTATTCAACGCGGTAAAATTATGCCAATCATCTTCGATTTCGGGTCCAGTATGACGTGTGTAACCAAAAGATTCTAGTATCTTAGAAATTTCATATAAACTTTGTGTTAATGGATGAATTGTTCCACGATTTTTGGGTTCCGCGTTTAATGACACATCCAATTTCTGCCCTGCCAAAGCCGCATTTAACACAGTATTTTCGATTTTTGTTTGACGTGATTTAAAAAGCTCTCGCAATTCTGTATTTTCACGATTTAATTCGGCGCGTTCATCGTTACTAAGATTTTTCATATCTTTTAACCGCATGGTCATTGTACCATTTTTACCGAATACAGATGCGTAAAGTTCCTGTAATTCCTCTAACGATTCTATTTTTTTTATTTTTTCTTGTAACATTGATTCAACCTTTTAATAAATATGGGGCCAACACCTGCGGCCCCATAATCATAAACAAAAAACAACCTGCCGCCAAGGGTTTTATTTATCCCCTGCGATAAATCGTTTTGCAGTCTCAACAAGTTTAGCAAAATTTGCATCGCCAGCATACGCCATTTCTGCCAAAACCTTGCGATCCAAATCGACACCTGCCTTGCGCAGACCATTCATAAATTGACTGTATGTAATACCAGACGGACGAACCGCCGCATTTATACGAACAATCCATAAACTGCGAAAATCGCGTTTTTTGGTACGACGATCGCGATATGCATATTGACCTGCTTTTTCGGATTTTTCACGTGCGGCACGATAAGTGCTACTGTGGCGCCCAAGAAAACCTTTGGCACGTTCTAAAATTTTATTGTGTTTTTGACGAACCGTTGTTCCACGTTTTACTCTTGCCATAATGTACCCCCATTATTTCAAACCATATGGTGCCAAGATTTTCGCCTGACCGACCATGTTATCATTCAAATACTGCGGTTTAGACCCGGCCTTGTTTGCACGGGCAGATTTATTACGCAGAAGTTTCTTGTGGGCATTTCTGGCAACACGAACTTTACCGGTTGCGGTCATAGATGCACGCTTTTTCAAGTATGACTTTGTTTTTAATTTTGGCATTTTATAACCTCTTTTTGCATATATCCTGGTGGCAATGCCTTGCCACTTTGGATGGTTCAACGCGCCTATTCTGACATAAATAAACGAAAAATCAAGTTTTTATTGAATATTCTTTTTTTTACTATTAAACTGACCAACAAATGAACCCAAAGAAAGTATCTTCCAGATTACATACTATTATAAAGTCCGCATTTGTTGCGGCGCTTTTGCCGATGATACTACTTTATATTGTAATAGCAAAACCAGATTACAGAATAATGAATGGGGCGGCACATATTATTTTACCTGTGGTAAGTGCTATTGGCGATTTGGTAACATGGCCGGTAAGGGCGGGTGGAAATTTAGTTAGGAATATTCGCAATATTTCTAATCTTGAACAGGAAAATGCAGAACTACGTGTACGACTTTATGCCGCACTGGCTACTAAAAATGATTGTGATATCGCATTGGTTGAAAATCAGCGTTTAGCACATGAATTAGATATTAAAAAAAGTATCGGATATGATACCGTGGTTGCCGATGTAATCCTGGATAACAGTGCGCTTAATCACGGAACGTTTTTAATTGATCGGGGAGCTTATGATGAAATAAAGCCAGGAATGGTTGTTTTGTCGTTTGATAATACAATGGTTGGTATTGTTATGGATACTGGACTACATTATTCACGTGTGCGTGCACTTACAGATTCTAATACTAATATTGCTGTTCGTGTTGCTGGATCAGATGTATACGGTTTTTTACATGGGAATGGCTCAACAACATCAAAAATTGGTTTCTTTAGTGATCATAAATTCCAAGGTGGTAAAGGAACTAAACTTGTTACCAGCAGTATCAGTGGTATTTTACCACCTGACATATTTGTTGGGACAATGCACAATACATCTGATGTTGATGTGTTATCGCCAAGCAAACTATCCAGTGTCATTGTGTATAAATTTAATGTAAATCAGGAAAAATACAAATGAAGCAAACAATTGTAAAATATTTGCAAATTATATTTCCTTTTTTGATTACTATTGCATTATGGCGATTATCAAGTCCATGGATAAATCCAGCAGGAATTTTAGCAATTATACCTATATTCTATTGTTCTTTTATACGACCGGTGCCATATTTTACGGTATTCGCAATTCTGCTTTGTTTTTTAATAGATTATAAATTTGATACTGTTATGTTCTGGACAAGTTTATATTGTGCTTACTATGCAATCATGAATATTCAAACAATCATTGATTTAACGCATACCAAAAAATACGGCATATACGCCTTTATGATATTTTTTGGTATTGCATCTATATCAATGATTATTTGGAATTTTAATTTAATTGGGATTTTGGGTGGCATTTTTATGTTTATAATTACATGCGCAGCATATATTCCAGTGGCTTTTTTAACCAAGGTGGTATGTGATGATTGATACAGAAATATCAAAATTATTTGACCGCCGCAGTGCTTTGTTTTTAACAACAGGTATGGTATTAACATCCGCCTTGGTTTTACGCATGTTACAGATGCAGGTTTTTAACTATCATAATTATAAAAAGAAAAGTGAAAATAATTCATTTCGTATTCAAGTAAACATGCCGCAACGTGGCAATATATTATCATCAAATGGGACACCAATTTCGCATGATGCCCCTGTTTATCGTATATATATTATTCCCGAAGAAACCGATGATTTAGAAAATCTTGTATCTGTGGTTGCACATGATTTAGACCTAACGAAAAAACGGGTTGATAAAATATGGCAACGAATAAAAAAACAACAAAAATTTCAACCTGTCTTGGTAAGTGAAAACACTAATTGGAATACTCTTGCGGGATTACAAGCAAAAAATCTTGCGGGATTGCACGTTGATAGTGGTTTTGCACGTGTTTATGAGTTGGGGCCTGCGGGTGCGCAGTTTTTTGGCTATGTTGGGGCACCCGATAAACCAGTTGCAAATACACCCTTTTATACACATGGTATAACAGGGCTTGAAAAGAAATTTAACGACAAATTATCTGGTACCCCCGGTCAAAATGTGATGATAACTAATGCGGTTGGACGTGTTACAGGTGAAGACAAAACACAATTTAAAAAATCTATTATTGGGTCTGATATTCAGACAACCATTAACGATAATATACAAAGAAAACTTTATGATTTATTAACATTGCATAAATCTGGATGTGGTGTTGTTTTGGATATTGCAAATGGCGATATTTTGGCAATGGCATCTACACCTAGTTTTGATCCTAATTATTTTTCTGGGGATGATGCCGAAGAATATATTGCCGGACTGCGTCAAAATTTCGCAAAACCATTTATGAATAAAGTGTTCGAAGGACTTTATCCACCAGGTTCAACTTTTAAAATTGTTGTTGCGCTTGCTGCACTAGAGGCTGGTGCGGTTACACCAAATGAAACTGTTTTTTGTCCGGGGCATTGGGATTATGGAGACAGACGTTATCACTGCTGGGAAAGCAAAGGACATGGTCGTGTAAATCTTGTCCAGGCACTTAAACACTCATGCGATATTTATTTTTATCAACTGGCTTTGCGTATCGGTATAGATGCTATCAAACGTATGGCTATTCGTCTTGGGATGACAGAGAAATACATGGAAGATATCATTCTGAAACAAATGCCTGGGGTTATACCGGACAGACAATGGAAAGAATCTAATATTGGTTCAAAATGGGTGCATGGTGATACTATTATTTCTGGAATTGGTCAGGGCTTTATTTTAGTAAATTGCATGCAACTTGCTATCATGATGGCGCGTGTCGCATCAAATAAAAAAATTGTGCCACGTTTAATCAAAGATGAATATTTGCCAAAATTTGATAGTATGGAATTCCAACAAAAGAATCTTAAAATTGTTCTTAATGGTCTAGAAGAAGTAACAAAAAAGGGCGGAACTGCCGCAGGCAGTGCTATAAATGTCAAGGGCGCAAAAATGGCTGGGAAAACTGGTACTTCCCAAGTTCGAAGTATTTCGCGCGCGGAACGTATTTCTGGGGTTCTTACCAATGAACAACTTAAGTGGAATATGCGTAATCATGGGCTGTTCGTTGGATATGCCCCGACCAATGCACCAAAATACGCCGTATGCATCATTACAGAACATTCTGGTGGCAGTGGTAGCGCCGCACGTACATGTGCAAGTATAATGAAGGAACTTTTAACGAGCGATTAAAGATGACAAGACAAACACGTGTTTCTAATGCGAATATGATGAGTTTTTCAGAAAAACTTAGCCGTTTTTCATGGGTTATGTTTGCCCCAATGTGTTTAATATTAGTTATATCCGAAGTTATTCTTTATTCCGCTGGCGGTGGTTCGTGGAAACCTTTCGCATTGTCACAATTGTTAAAAATTACCATGGGTATGTTCGTTTTTTTTGTCGCGGCATTCACGAATATAAAATTTTGGTTAAAATCTGCGTACACGATATATGCGGTTGCTGCTATTCTTATTATATTAGTAACTTTTGTTGGTCATACCGGGATGGGTGCGCAACGTTGGCTAAACCTTGGGTTTATTCACATTCAACCATCAGAATTTTTTAAAATCGCACTTGTTATGGCATTAGCACGATATTTTGCATGGATGAATTCTGTAGATTTAAGCAAATTTAAAAATTACCTTGTTCCTGCTTTTATGATGCTTGTTCCATTCGGACTTATTGTGATGCAACCAGATTTAGGGACTGCGGTTTCAATTGGTCTTATTACCATTGGAATTTTTTATATTGTTGGTGCAAATAAAAAATGGTTTCTTATTGGTGCTATTATGGCGGTTTTGGCGGCACCAGTTATATGGTTTGGTGGTATGCATGAATATCAACGTGAAAGAATTATAACCTTTCTTAATCCTGATCATGACGCAAAAGGTGCAGGCTATCAAATTAACCAGGCAAAAATAGCCTTTGGTAGTGGCGGATTAATAGGTAAAGGGTATATGAATGGGTCACAATCCCAACAATCTTTCTTGCCAGAAAAACAGACAGACTTTATATTTACTATGCTTGGTGAAGAATTTGGGTTTTTTGGTGCTTTTACTGTATTATTTATATATACAAGCATCATTGTTATTTTATTCTGGGCGGCAAAAACCTGTAGAAACCGTTTTGGTCAATTGGTTTGTTTTGGTTTTATGTTGAACTTTTTCATTTATTATTTTATAAATATCTCTATGGTTCTTGGTCTTGTTCCCACTGTTGGGGTTCCATTACCACTTATGTCCTTTGGCGGCAGTAGTTTATTATCGCTTATGTTCGGCTTTGGACTATGTGAGAATGCACATATACATAAAGACCAACAATTATCGGCCAAAGGAAGTTAAAATGAATTTACTTATTGTTGAATCTCCATCAAAGGCAAAAACAATTGAAAAATATTTAGGGCAAGGATGGCATGTTATCGCGTCTGTTGGTCATGTTCGTGATTTAGTACCGGAAAATGGAAGTGTTGATACAGAACACAACTTTAAAATGAATTGGCAAATTATGCCTGGTAAAGAGAAACAGATAAAACTTATTACTGACGAGGTAAAAAAAGCAGATGCTGTTTATTTGGCGTCCGATCCTGACCGCGAGGGGGAAGCAATTGCTTGGCATATACTAGATATATTAAATTCACGAAATCTTATTGGAAAAACGCCTGTATACCGTGTCGCATTTCATGAAATTACAAAAAACGCAGTAACCACAGCAATTAAACACCCACGTGAAATAGATTCTAATTTAGTTGATGCATATCTTGTTAGACGCGCATTAGATTATCTAATTGGTTTTGAAATTTCACCTTTGTTATGGCGCAGAAATCTTGGACGGTCAGCAGGACGTGTACAATCAGTTGCTGTAAAGTTAGTTGTTGATCGTGAACGAGAAATAGAAGATTTTAAACCTCAAGAATATTGGTCTATATCTGCTGGTTGTACTATCGGTAAAAATGATTTTAATGCAGGGCTTTTATATTTTGATGGCAAAAAAATTGAAAAAATGACACTAAGAAATTCATCTGATGTAGATTCTGTTTTATCAAAATTAAAAACACCATTAGATGCCAAGGTCAGTAATATAGAAAAGAAAAAAATATCTTATAAACCATATGCCCCATTCACAACAAGTACACTGCAACAAGAAGCCTCACGCAAGCTTCATTTTTCATCAAAGAAAACTATGACGGTGGCCCAAAAACTTTATGAGAATGGTTTTATTACTTACATGAGAACAGATGCTACAAACCTTTCAAACGAAGCTGTTAGTGAAATAAGAGCATTTATTGAAAAAACGTATGGGAATACATTTTTACCAAAAACACCAAATGTCTATATTACAAAATCTAAGAATGCGCAAGAAGCGCACGAAGCAATTCGTCCAACACATTTTGAAAGCGCATTTCATGAACTTTCTGGGGATGAAAAGAAAATTTATGAATTAATATGGAAACGAACAATTGCATGCCAAATGACAAATGCGGAATTTGATTCTGTTAGTGCGGATATTTTAACAAATGATAATATTGCGACATTTCATGCGGTTGGTAGAACGCGCACATTTGATGGTTTTATGAAAGTTTATATCGAAGATAAAGATGATGCTGATGATGAATCAGATGAGAAATTACCTGTTATGAATATTGGTGACAAAATCATAATTTCTAAAATAGAATCTGATCAACATTTTACTCAACCACCTGCAAGATATACCGAAGCATCACTTGTTAAAAAACTTGAAGAACTTGGTATAGGGCGCCCATCAACGTATGCAACTATTATGTCTACGATCGTTGACAGAAAATATGTCGAGCAAGATAAACAACGTCGTTTTCAACCTACATCCGGTGGATGGGTTATTGCAGCATACTTGTCAAAATATTTTTCCGACTTAGTTGACGTTAATTTTACCGCAAAAACCGAAGATACTCTGGATGATGTTTCAAATGGTAAAACCGACAAATTAAGCGCATTGAATGATTTTTGGGGTGATACAAAAACTATGATTTCTGGTGCGCGCGACGTTAAAACATCTGATATTATTCAAGAAATAAATACTTTTATGAATCACCATTTATTTATTGATGGAAATAACAAATGTCCAAAGTGTGGTGGTAAACTGGGAATTAAATTATCAAAGTATGGTGCTTTTATTGGATGCGAAAATTATCCAAAATGTGATTATACAAAACGTATGTCTGATGAACAAACTAATGATATTAAAAACGAACCAAAAGAACTTGGGGATGGTATATCTTATCGTATAGGAAAATTTGGTCCATATGTTACGGATGGCAAAAAAAATGCTTCTGCTCGAAAATATTCATCTGATTCTATAACACTTGAAATAGCAAAAGAACTATTGTCTGGTGAAAAAAAGAAAGTTGAACCCATAGAAATTGGTATAAACCCAAAAACAAATAAAATGATTTATTATTATCCAACTGGACGCTATGGCGCTTACATTTCTAGTAACAAAGTAAATGTTAGTGTCAAAGAACAACCAGATTTAGAAAATGCTGTGGATTTAATCAATAATAAAAAAACAACAAAAAAATTTAGTAAGAAGTAATGGCAAAATACGATAATAATTTTACCGACCAATTACGCGAAAGATTATCAATAGTTGATGTTATATCGCGTCGTGTGCCATTAGTAAAAAAGGGACAAAATTATTGGGGTTGTTGCCCATTTCATAACGAAAAAACTCCGTCTTTTTCCGTTAGTGAAGATAAGGGTTTTTTCCACTGTTTTGGGTGCGGAAAACACGGTGATATTATTTCGTTTACAATGGAATCAGAACATGTTGATTTTAAAACAGCAATAACCGAATTAGCCGATATGGCCGGATTAAAGTTACCAGAATATAAACCAAAAACCAAAGAACAAATTGAATCAGAAGAAACATATATAACCATTACTTCTGATGCAGAAAAGATATATACCGAAAAATTATTTACACCCGAAGGTGCACATGCATTAGAATATATACGTGGTCGCGGTTTTACTGATGAAATGATAAAAAAGTATGGTATAGGATATGCACCAAAAAACAACATTATTTCAAATAAGTTTACAAATATAAAACAAGATAAATTAATCTCAACAGGATTAGTGCGACGTGGTGAATTTGGTTTATATGATTTCTTTCGTGATAAATTAATGTTTCCTATATTTAACGCACATGGACAAATTATTGCATTTTCAGGGCGTTCACTGGATGGGTCTGAACCAAAATATATAAACACATCAGATACAGAATTATTTCATAAACGTCAAACATTATTTGGTTTTAATTTTGCACGTGAATCTATACATCGCGCAAATCGTGCTATTGTTGTTGAAGGGCAAATAGATGCAATTCAAATGCAATGTAATGGTTTTAGTGAAACTGTTGCGCCACTTGGAACTGCATTAACCGAGGATCATATAGCAATACTTTGCAAAGCAAACCGAAATATTATTTTCTGTTTTGATGGTGATGGGGCAGGGCAAAAAGCCGCAGCACGCGCATGTGATATTGTATTACCGTTTTTACGTGATAATTCTGATGTTCGCTTTGCATTTGTAACTTGTGGTAAAGATCCAGATGAAATTCTGCGTAAATCTGGTAAAAAAGAAATGGATAAAATTATAAATAATGCGATGCCTTTGGTTGATTTTTTATGGAAAATTACTAATCAAAATTATCTTGTTAATACACCTTCTGGCAAAACACAGGCAGAAAAATTTTTAAAATCTGAACTTGAAAAAATAACAGATAAATTATTGCGCGCAGAATACGAACATGAATACGATTCACGTAAATTTAATGAATGGCATAAATGGAAGAAAAAAACTAATGCACAAAATATAGATGTTCCAGATATAGAATTAACAACCAAGAACACGTTATTATTTATTGTTAACAAATACCCAGAACTTGCGGAAAGATACGGTGATTTTATAAGTGTTTTTAATCTTGATTTTAGTTCTAATGTAAATGAGATGAATCTTGATTTTAGTTCCGCAGAAAAATATCTCATCTCTTTAAAATTACAAAAATATCTGGAAAAATTAAATATTAAAAAAAAGCAACTTGTTGCAAATGCGTTAAAAAATAATAATTCTGATTCTATAAAAGAAATTGATAAAAAAATAAAAGAAGCCCAAGAAAAACTTGAACTTCTGCTTGATACAAATGATAAATAACTGTAATTATCATAAATTAATTATTAAACAAGAAATGACAGATATCACCTTCTTGCATAACGTAATCACGTCCAACTAAACGCATTTTTCCGGCTTCTTTGACAGCAACTTCACCACCAAGTTCTATATAATCATTTGGTGAAATTATTTCTGCGCGAATAAAACCTTTTTCAAAATCTGTATGGATTTTTCCGGCTGCTTGTGGTGCGGTCATTCCACGTGTAATGGTCCATGCATGTGCTTCTTTTGGCCCTACAGTATAAAATGTTTGAAGACCAAGTGTTTCGTATCCAGTTTTTATAACTTTTTCTAGTCCTGATTGTTCAAGTCCAAGATCGTTTAAAAACATTTTACGTTCATCTGGGTCAACAATTTGTGCAATTTCCATTTCAATTTTTCCAGAAATAATTAATACCGGTGATTTATTAGCAAATTTGTTAACAACCATTTCCGAGTATTTATTTCCATTCGCCGCCGCAGATTCTTCTACATTACATACGTATATAACAGGTTTCGCTGTTAACAAATTAAATGGTTTAGTTTCAATATTAGTTTCACGTGCAGGTACAGATTTTTCAAGATTTTCTTGTATTACTTTCGCATCTGCAAGTAATTTTATAGCATCTTTATCTAAACCATGTGCTTTTTTTTCAAGATTTTTAATTTGTTTAGATAAACTTTCCAGATCAGCCATCATAAGTTCTGTTTCAATAGTATCTATATCTGATATTGGATCTATACGACCATCAACATGGACAATATCATCATTTTCAAAACAACGAACAACATGGATTATTGCATCTGTTTCTAGAATATTTCCCAGAAATTTATTTCCTAATCCTTCACCATTTGATGCCCCACGAACAAGCCCGGCAATATCAACAATTTCAAGTTGTGTTGGTATAATTTTTGCCGAATTATCAACCGCTGCTAGTTTATGTAATATCTCATCAGGAACAACAACATGACCTGTATTTGGTTCTATGGTACAAAATGGATAATTTTGCGCATCAGCCGCGGCACTTTGTGTTAATGCATTAAACAATGTTGATTTTCCAACATTTGGTAAACCAACAATTCCACAATTGAAACCCATAATAAAATCCTTTATAATACAGATAATATGTCATACATGTGGAACAAATTCAATATAAAAACTTTTCCCGCAGAAACTATTGTTTACTGTGATGGGGTTTATAATTCATCACTTTCTACTATTAAAGAAACCGAGAATATATCAAAAAATTACGATTTGCCTATTCATATTGTATACGTTGGTGAAATAAAAGATAAAAATACATTGAATATAAATATAAATGCATCAAATCAACCGGTGTTTTTAAGTGTGAACATAAAAAATAAATTCCCGGCTTTTTTTAATATTTTTATAAAAAACACCGGGAAAAATTCTGAACTTCGTGGTCACATTATGTGTAAAAATTTGTCTAATTTATCACTTAATATTGTCGCAGAACATAATTGTGATGATACTAGTATTTTACTTCAAACAAAAATTATTGGTGGTAAAAAAAGTTATTCAGATGTATCAGGGCTCGCAATTGTAAATAAAAATTGCAATAATACGAAGTCAAATATTAGTTTTGGTGGGTATACAATTGATAATACCGCCAAGATAATATTTAAACCATCACAACATATTATGTCTGTTCCTGAATTTGCGGACCATAGTGCCTATATATTCCACTCAGACACACAAATTGACAATTATATGCGTTTAGCTGGTTTGTCCGGTGTCGAGGTTAAAAATGCTTTAGTAGAGGCATTTACTAATGATTTTAACTTATTTTAGTAAAAAAATACGGCATTCAGGACAGAATACCGTAAAATAGAACAGGAAAAACACAGGATTATTTCCTTTTAAAACCCTGTTTTGCCTTGAATTTTGGGTTATCAGGATCAATCAAAACAATTTGTTTTCCACGACGAACCTGTTTAATATTTCCGCGTTTTTTCCACGCCCGTAAAGAACTTAAAAATTTCATTTTTTATCCTTTTTGCAGGGCAATTATAAACACTTTTTAACAAAAATCAAATATTATATTTATATTTTGTTATTGTTGTTTAGGTTGTTGAAAATGTTAATAACCTAATTTTAACAATGTTTTTAACATTTTTTAGGCTTATTTTAAGCCTTTTTATATATTTTGTTG
The DNA here is from genome assembly GCA_017615655.1 of Alphaproteobacteria bacterium. Classification (GTDB taxonomy): domain Bacteria; phylum Pseudomonadota; class Alphaproteobacteria; order Rs-D84; family Rs-D84; genus Enterousia. The sequence goes on along the minus strand of JAFZZS010000005.1, from coordinate 53,508 downwards.
AAAATAAATATATTTAAAAATCTGTTAAAAATACGTGTATTTTTTAACAATTTTAACAATTTTATGTTTTTATTTTTTATGCTTGTTGAAAATTATTGAAATTGTTATAATAAAAATATCCATGGAGGGTTTTTCAGTAAAATGAGACAACAAGTATTAAAAGCTTTGGCGAATCCATCGCTTTTATTTGGTGTGCCGTACACTTTGGCTGTTCTGAATTTTATGGTTCAGTTCACGGTCTTTATTGTTTTATATGTTGTTGGTTTGACGTTTTTTAACGCAGATTTTGTTAATAAATATTTTAATCCATTATATTTTTTAATATCTGTTTGTTTGATACATATGCTTTTTGCTCGTTTTACCAAGAATGATTCACAAATTGGTCAGGTTTTAATAGCGAAGATAAAAATGATGAAAAATAAAATACCGCGGAGATTATCAGCATGATAGAGAGTTTTTTTAGATATTTTGCCGGTGGATTTTCTGTGACTATGACACTTACTGTTATGGTTGTGGCGGTTATTTTTGCTTTTATTATTTTAATGATGTATGTGCCTACTATTGTAAAACATGTTTTTCCAAGATTTGGTTATAAACATTATACTGAATATATTCCTTTTGAAACAGTTTACAATGATGATTCTTTGGAATTAGATAATGGTGCTTTGGTACGTGTGTATCATGTATCAGGTGTACAAACCAGTATGCAAACAGATGAACAAAGGGTAAAATTTTTAGATTTACGTTCACAAATATTTAATCAAATTCATAACCCAAATGTAGTTTTAAGATTTTTTACTGTTCGTGATGCAGTTGCCGAAAATACAAATTACGAATTTGATCAACCTGTGTTACAAAAAATATACGATAAATGGCATTCACAAGGTTTACGTATATTTACTAATGATTATTACATAGTATTAACAGTTAGTGGTCAAAATACCCGTGATTTACTTAATCAATATGGAAATTATATAGAATCTATACTTGCACCATATAATCCACGTATTCTTAAAAATGATTCACGTGATAATATGGCAAAATTTTTTGGGCGTATATTTTCACCAATAACTAAACCAACACCTGAAGTTTGTGATGAAAAAATTACAGAGTTAGCAACAGTTGATGATGTTGAATTTTTATCTAATGGTAATGTTAAGTATATCAGCGGTGATAGAGAATATTTTTCATCCTTAATATCTTTTCGTGCAGCACCTGATTATTTAGATGAAGACTTTTTTGATTCTGTTAACACTATTCAAACAGAAATGATTTGTATGAATGGTTTTAAAATCATGGGTGCCGCCGATGTTGAGGTAGTATTACGTCAGCGCCGCAGTACAGCATCAAAAGAAAATGATTCTACAGAAGAACAAATTTCAAGTGCAGAATCAGTTATGGACGAGAATGTATCAGGAAATCAGACACTTGTAAATTATTATCCATTGTTTTTAATATTTGGAAAAACACAGGATGAATTAAAAGAATATGTTGATGAATTTAAAAAGATATGCGCATCGTTTGGTGTATCGCCAATACAAGAAAATTTTGCTACAAAAGTATCTTGGTTTTCATTAATTCCTGGGTTTGATACATTTCCACGAACATTTAAAATGTTATCACGCGCTGCGGCAATAACTGTACCAATGTCAAGTACTCCACGTGGTATAACAAATTCTGATTGGGGACAGGGTCCACTTGTTGTATTTCCAACAGCGCAAGGTACACCATATCAATTTCAATTTCATGTTTCCGATAAACCAGCGGCGGTTGGTCATACGCTAACTATTGGTCCGACAGGTGGTGGTAAGACTACATTATTCTCGTTTTTAATTGCACAATCATTGCGTCATAAAAAATTAAAAGCATTTTTCTTTGATAGAAATAAAGGTGCTGAAATATTCACACTTTCTGTTGGTGGAAAATATATAACAATGCAAGGTAAAGAAAAATCTGATGCGGCATTTTTAACACATTTGAATCCGTTAAAGATGCAAGATACTGTGGTAAACCGTGCATTTTTACGTCGTTGGTTGGCGATGATTTCTGAACAGAATGATGCAGTCTCGGCAGATGAAATTGCGCGTGCTGTTTCTGTTAATTTTGATTATCTATCTGACAAAGATAGGATGTTAAAAAATCTTTGGGAAAGTTGTTTTTCATCATCTGGTAATATGCGCAGTGCACTTAAGAAATGGGTTGATCCATTACAGTATGGTGAAATATTTAATGAAGATACAGATACGCTTGATTTACAATCCCGGTTAACAACATTTGATTTTACGGATATATTACAAGATTCTACACTTGCACCAGCTGTTATATCTTATATATTACACAGAATAAATAACACAACGGTATCTGGTGGAAACCCATCATTGATTATGATTGACGAGACGGCGCCTATGTTGGAAAACAAGATGTTCCGTGATAATTTTATAGTTGGTTTACAAGAAGGTCGTAAAAATCGTCAGGCATATATGGTGGCATTCCAACGTGCAAATGTTCTTGATAAACTTGGTATAGGTGATGTTGTTCGTGGTCAGGCACAAACAATAATGTTTTTCCGTAATCCTGCAGCAGACGAGGCGGACTATGAACATTGGAATCTTAATCCATTAGAAATGGCATTTATACAAGGTAAAGCATACCCTAATTTAAAACGTGCCGTATTGTTAATGCGTCCGGTCAATAATGAATCTGTAATTTTAAATACTGAACTTGGTGGGTTAGGAAATTTGCTGCGTTTGTTTGAATCTGGGCGTTCATCTGTGCTTTTGGCAGAAGAGTTATATAGACAGTATGGTTCTGCGTTTGTTGCAGAGTACCTTAAAAAACAAGGTGCAGGTGATTTATAATATGTTTAATAAGATATTTATTTTATCTGTATCATTGTTATATGGTGTCGCATTTGCAGATGATTGTATTAAATATAAAAATGTACCGAATATAAATATATTAAACCCATCTTATACGAAAAGTGTTACCCAACCAGATGAACCAATGAACAAATTACATGGAAATGTTCTTGCTACATTGGTTCAAGATTTTGATATTGTTGTTGATATTGTTGCAAAAGATACAGGGTATTGTGTCACACTTAAAAAATTAGACGCAAGTATTGGTTATAGTAATTTTGAAATTAAAATAGATAAATCACATATACGTGGGTCGTGTTCGTATAACGCAATTCTGGGTCATGAAGATAAACATATAAATGCATATTTATCTGTTATGAAAGATATGATGTCGGATATAAAGAATTCTGTATTTAATGCAACAAATTCCATTATGCCAGTTTTTGTAGAATCACGTGAAGATATTGAGTTAGTTATAGAAAAAATGAATAACGAAATACAATCTCATCCAGAAGTTATTTTATTAAAACAAAAAATAAATGCCGCACAAGAGATACGGAATAAACGTGTCGATCAAAACGAAGATAATAGCGAATTAAAAAGATGTTTTTTAGGTAATTAAAATATTGTATACGTTGTGTTTCAGTGTATATCGTGTTTTTACCACTAATAAATAGTGGTATTTTTATAATTATAAAAAACTTGACAATAATATATTTTTGTATTATATTACCAAGTAACCAACAGTAAAAGAAATAAGTAATGGCAAAAAATAAATTTGATATTCAAGTTATTATGACTCATGGTGATGAGGATATAAATCCGATGTATGGTGATGTATTGCCAGGGTTTACTATTAGCCAATTACCTTTGATAAATGAAAAAATAAATCTTGGAAAAAATTTGCGTCTTAATATTATTGGAGATATAGATGTAAGGAATATTATAAATAAAAGTGGTAATTTTGATGATTCTTATTTTCCATGGTTGGTTATTCGAGGCAATTTTTACTGTTCTAAATATAGTAAAAGATTTCCACGTATAGTTTGTGGTACTTTTGATTGCAGTCGCCTTGGTAAAGATTATATAACAAAAGATACTTTTTTGCCGGCCACATATGAAATAAATTGTTCATTTAGTATATCTGATTTTGATGTATTGATTGATATATTGCCGGATATGGTTGAAACACTTGTTGTAGAGCCAAGACTGATAAAAAAAAGTGTTTTGTTAAAAGATGAAGAACATCTTAAAAAAACATTGGCATTTATCGAAACACATCCAAATGTTACAGTACTTGATACGAATGGGAATAACTTGTTAAATATTTTACAAGAAATAGACCGTGATTTTGAAACCAAAGAATTACAAAAACAGGTGGAACAGGTTCAATCTGCAACACAAACAATTCAAGAAACTTTTGAAATAAAAATCCAAGGGAAACATCTAGATATTAAAGAAATATTTGCACATTGTCGCGAATTAGTTGAATATGAATCTTTGTCAGATGATGTACTAGAGCGCTATATAAGAAATGTTTTATCTGATCAAAGAAAAAACGGTATACAGAAAAAAATGATGCATCGTGCAGATGGTGTAATAGTTGTTTGTATCAATGCCGAACAACTAGATAGTGTATGCCAAGATTTATCAAATTTAATACAAGACAGAACAAAAGAAACCATAGAAGAAAAAACAGAAGAAAAATCAATTCGAGTTCAGCAATCTGTTGAAATAAAAAAAGAAACAAAAACAATTAAACCAATTGAAATAAAAAAGTATATAAAACAGAGTCAATTTAAAGAAATTGTAAAAGCTTCTGGTGAAAATAATGCGTATAAGGCTCTTTCCGCGATAAACGAGGTAAATCTTGATCCACTTGATATGCAATTTGAAGGTTCTGTTCATATAATCAAAGATGGTAAACAAACTGTATCCGCAACTGTGAAAAAAGAGTCGGGATGTTGCATTGTTCAAAGCATAGACAGTTCAAATCATAATGATAGAAAGCGTATAGTATGGAATGTTTCCGATGGTCCAGATGGTTTAATTATTGTATGTGTTGGTTTCAGTGAATATCATGATACAAAAAAGACAAGTGACCAATATGTAAAGTTGCGTGGTTATGCGCTTAAGAAACAAACATATACACAAAGTGATTTGATTGGTTATATGAATGTTAATGATATGTTAAAAGATTCTAAATACGATGGCGGAAAATCAGATGATACACAATTACCAAAGTCCGATATATTACCGCAAAAGTTGGGTGATTTTTTAGAACATCAGCACTAAAAAAACACAGTTTTTGTTTGACAATGGTAAAATATCATCTATAATTAGTGCCGTTTATCGCGGGGTAGAGCAGTCCGGTAGCTCGTCAGGCTCATAACCTGAAGGTCGGTGGTTCAAATCCATCCCCCGCAACCAAGATTTACAAAACCGTCCACAAGGGCGGTTTTTTATTAGATTTACAATACCCACAAAAAGTTCGAAAGTTAAATTTAAAAAAGTGGTGAAAAATCACCACTTTTGAACTATTTTTTATTATTTTTGAATTTCTTTTCTAATTTCCATTAAAATTTTTCCTATACGATTTGTACCACTACCTATACCAAAACCACACTTATAACATACCGGACAAGATTTTATTAATATCGCATCACCTGTCTGTTTTAACATTTCTGTAACATCTGGATTTTGAGAAAATTTCGCACGCAACCCATCTTCCATAATATCAAATTTGTTTTTATCAAAATCCTTTCTGCGATTTATTTTATATTCGGGTGTTTTAGTAATAAGTCGTGCATCATCTGCATTTTCCAGATTCAAAATATTATTAAAACGTTCATCATTTGCATAAAATTTCATTGCCTGATAGTAATGTTCAACCGTAGGAAAAACATATTCTTGTCCATCAACAACCATTTTTATTGGATGTGCAGACAAAGGCGATAAAAAATAATATTCCCCTATTGGCTGACAAAATCTAATTTCTTTTGGCATACAACAAACCCTTTTATAGAGATTTTATAGTAAAAATATCATATGTCAATAAATCCGGCTCAAATCCACCAACCCTAATTTATCTTTCAATTCATCAATTCTTCGTCCTATTCCTAACAATTCGGCTCGGGAACTGCACACACTGCGCAACCAGAGTTTACAAAACCGTCCATAAGGGCGGTTTTTTGTTAGTTTTCTAATATTTTCACAGAGTTCGAAAATTATTTTTTAAAAAGTGATAAAAATTTGCCACTTTTGAACTGAGTCTTTGGTTATTATAGTGGTGCTATTGTAAAATTTTGATATTTATGATATTATATCCATAGCCAACCAAGGAGAAAAATATGAAAAAGATTCTTTTAACATCACTAATAGCAACAATGGCAACATTTGCATCAAACGCCGCTGTTTCGCCATATGTGTCCGCACATTTGGGTTATACACATGCAACAATTGAACTGTCTGGGGAAGCTTCTGATTATACTATGGGTGAATGGGTTGGGGATAAATTTGCATTTGATGTATCGGGTGCATTTGGTGTGAAATACGATTTGTCGCCCGATTTCGCATTGCGTGGTGAATTGGAATATGACTATGTTGAAGGTTTTGTTTTATCGACATCTGGGATTTGGAATCGTTCTCATACCCTTTTGGCAAATGCCTATCTTGATTTCAAAACAATGTCCGCGTTCACACCATATTTTGGTATTGGTGCCGGATATCAATTTAATCATTTAAGCAAGGACTGGTTTGGCGCTGGCGCAACTCCGCATGTATTTGCATGGCAAATCGGTGGCGGTGTTGCATATAACATAACCAATGCGTTGTCCGTTGATTTGGGATACAGGTATTTAACATCTGCGAAAAAGTTTGAAGATTCTGGCTATAAATACAAGTTAGTCACAGATTATCATCAATTCCGTCTGGGTGCAAATTACGCATTTTAATATATCACGAACAATAAGAATAAATAGCGATGTATATCATCGCTATTTTTTTATAACAAAAAACTCTTTTTATCTCTCGCCCCATTTCCAACAACTCGGCTCGGGAATCGCACACACTGCACAACCACGATTTACAAAAATTATTTGGGTTCAAAATTGTTAATAATTTTTTACTATATTTTATTCTATTCATGGTATAGTGTCTTTGTATCAAAAAAGAGAAATGACATGTTGATAGATGATTTTGTAAAAATGCATTTTGAAAGTCAGGGTCAAATAAAAAGGGGCGGAAATAAAAAAGTACGTCTTTTTGATGATTATGTTTTACTAGCTGGTGGTTTTAAAGAAGACGAAATAAAAAAAATAATTTTGATTACAAATGAATTGAAAAAGCGTGGAATTGCAATAGTTCCCACATTAGAATACAAAATTGTCTATCCACCAAATGATCTTGGGTATGCCCGTGGATATATTTTGCAACCTCGTGCCAAAGGAACCGAGATATACAGCAGTGGTATGTCAGATGAAGAACACGAGAAAAGATTACATGATATTGCAAATATGAATATTGAAAAAATAGATAAATTTATATCTGATTGGTTAGATATTGAAAATGCTGGATTAATGATTGATCCTTCGAAAACTACGAATTTCTTTTATTCCGAAGATGGTATCAGTTTTATAGATTTAAATTTAAACGGGGGTAAAACAGAACCTTTGAAGACATATTTTGTGTATATTTGCGGAATTTTGACGGATTATTTAAGCAATTTTTCTACAGAAAAAGAAATTGAATATACAATCCAGATTATTAAAAATGTCGCTGTTTGTTTTATGAAAAGTGGGCTAGAAATCAAAGATATCAACGATATTATATCATCTAAACAATTTATGCACAGTTTGAATAAGGCACAGGTTTATTCTGTTATTGAATTTTTAACAAAAGAAAAGTTACGAAGTAATGTGACTTCATCCGCTGCATCACCAAAAATTTTTGATAAAAAAAATGAAAAACGGTAATAGTTTTTCATAAGCTTTGGAATATATTTATGTTATAAATATATTTTCACTTGTTTAATTTTTATTATTTTTGCTAAGGTTTCTACTGAGGGAGTGCACCATTTTGATGTGCATAAGTAACACATGTAATTTGTGAAGTGTTTTTAATGTGTTATTTTTGTATCTGATATCAAAAAAATTGCATTTCCGAATGGAATGAAGCGTTTTTTAGGGGGTATATGAGGGTATTATTGCGAATTATTTTTGTCGCAATTCTATCAATTGGAATGTTTTTCCAGGGGGTTGTTTACGCTGAAGATCAAAATAATTTCGAAGCAAAATTTACATTTACAGTGAATGTTACCAGTACTTCAAGTAACACAACTTTGTTTTATTTGGCATCGACCGGAACATTTTATATTGATTATGGTGATGGGTCAACTGGGACGATCAACTCAACTAGTACCTCAAAACAAACTATCTCGCACAGGTATTCATCAACTGGTACAAAGACGGTAAAACTTGGTGGTTTGGCAACAGGGTATTCAACCGGAACCGAAGAATCGAATGCATCAATAAGTTTTGTTGATCTAACAAACCTGACCAGTATTTCTGGATCATTGGGACGAATATTTCCGACGCTTGCAAATGGTTCACAACCATATTTTCGAACCGCATTTGCAGATTGTACTAACCTAGCGGGTTCAATTCCCGAAGAATTATTTGATGGTATAACTGGGCAACCACGCGCTTCTATGTTCCGTTCACTGTTCTGGGATGACGCAAAATTAACAGGTTCTATTCCCGAGAATTTATTTTCTGGTCTTTCGGGAACACCGCAAACATACTTGTTTTATGGATTATTTTATAAATGTAGCAAATTAAGTGGTTCTATTCCTGGGGGATTATTTAGTGGAATTTCTGGTGCTCAACAAGCAAATTTGTTTCAAAACGCTTTTTATAATTGTTCTGGGCTTTCGGGTTATGTTCCCCCAGAACTGTTTGCAGGTATAAATACAAGTCCAACAGTTAGTACCGCATTTCAAAATGTATTTAATGGATCTGGTCTTGTAACATCATGTCCATCAGGAACAAAAAAGTATACAACTGGATTTGAATCGTCATTTAGTAACAAAGTGTCTTGTGAACCAGATCTTTCGTGTGCCACAGGTTATGCTGCATACGGTACATCTTGTTATCGTTTATGCAGTTTTGGCAAAAAACTTAAGGTTAGTAATGGGCTTAGTTTTGATATATTTGGTGAATTAGAACCATCAGGGAACCCAGCAGTGCATATAAAACTGGGTAACGAAGAATGTTATGTCTTTTCAAAAAGTGGCACAGGGTCATTTAACTTTAAATATACAAACGGAAACACATATCATTTAGTCGGCGCAAATCCATAATTTGTTATTGTAGTCACAGATTTGAATGTATTCCTAATGTACACTTGAAATATCGTTTTTTTGTTGATAAAATCTAACCGCTATGTTTAGAAAGTTATGGAAAAAATTTTGGGAACCAATATTAGGTTTTTCTGGGTTTCAATGGATTATAGCCGTTGTTATGGCGGCGTTGATGTGGTTTATTTATCTGACTTCTCGTCGGAAAATTGTCAATTACGAAACATTTAAGAAATTTCGTCATAAACCGGCTATTTTTGTTTTTTGGCATGGGCGCAGTTTGATGCTTTCACCAATTGTATGCCTTGGTGGAATGAAATCCTATGCAATTACGTCTCGTCACAAAGATGGGCGCATGATGGCAAAATTGCAACATTTGTTTGGATTACGTGCAATTTATGGTAGTTCACATAATGGTGGAATTTCTGTTCTGCGCGAAGGTATTCGTGTATTGCGCAAAGGTGATCATTCATTATGTATTTCGCCTGATGGACCTGGTGGCCCATCACTGCGAGTCCAGGAAGGTGCTCTTTATTTTGCAAAAATGACAGGTGCGCCTATAATACCAGTCTGTTTTTCTGCGAAACATGTATGGATTCAAAATCGTTGGGATAGGTATTTATTAGTATATCCCTTTACAAAAATAAAGTGTAAAGTTGGTAATCCTATATACATAGATTCAAAGATATCACCGCAAGAATTTGAAGATAAACGTAAAGAATTGGAAGATCTTATGGTTGCACAATTACGCGAATTGGATGCGGAATTTAATCTTTATATAGTAGAGCAGGGGTTGAAAACAGGTGAATTCAAACGTGCAAAACGCATGGGGTTAGAACCGAAACTTACCAAAAGGTACCATTAAAATGAAAACACCTTGGTGGTTTTTACATAAAACACCGTTGGCATTTTTATTATTGCCGGTTGCTTTTGTTTACTATTTTATATCGCGCCTTGTTTTTAATTGGCGCCGAATGTTCGCTTATAAATCGCGTCGCAAGGTTGTGTGTATTGGTGGAATACTTGCGGGGGGTGTTGGAAAAACACCTATTGTTAGGACACTTGCAAATTATTTAGATGCCCCCGTGGTTATGCGCGGATACAAGCGTACGGCCAGTACCGCAAATATTGGTGACGAAGCGACAATGCTAATGCACGACGGTATCGCCGTACATGTTGGGCATAGAAAAAGTAATATAATGTTATTAGATAGGCAAAAAAATGAACATGGCCCAATTTTAATGGATGATGGATTACAAAATCCGCTTATTAAAAAGGATGTTTCTATTTTGGTCTTTGACCAAATGATAGGTTATGGAAATGGTTTTTTATTGCCGGCTGGGCCGTTACGTGAACCAAAGTACAAGGCTAAAAAAGCAGATGCAATAATTATTATTAAAAATGGAAAACCCAGGAAGCGTTTCAAATTACCATCAGGTGTGCCAATATTTTATGCAGAAAACAAAACAATATCGCCATATACCAAGAATACAAAAATAGTCGCTTTTGCTGGTATAGGATATCCAAAAAAATTTTTCAAATCATTGGACGGTATAGTTGCGCACCGCGCTTTTGGTGACCACTATCAATATACAGATGAAGATATTTTGGAATTAAAAAAACTTGCGGCAAAGAAAAAAGCAAAACTTGTTACTACAGAAAAAGATTGGGTTCGTTTACCGATTGCTGTGCGCGACGAAATTAAGTATGCAAAACTTGAAACGGTTTTGGATACAAAGTTTTTTGATTGGTTAAAGGAGAAATTAAATGCCGACGATAAAAAAACAGATTAAATTTTCGGGTGTTGGAATTCATTCTGGGGCGTTGGTAAATATGTTAGTAAAACCTTCGAAAAAACAAGGTATTTTTTTTCATCGCATTGATATGTCAGATAAGTTGATTCCTGCGTCTTTTGATAATGTTGGTGATACAAAGATGCGCAATACAACAATTGGGAAATTATCAGGGGAACATGTAAAAACCATAGAGCATTTAATGGCGGCATTATTTATTGCTGGGGTTGATAGTGCAATTATTGATATAGATGGTTCAGAAACACCAATTTTAGACGGTAGTGCGAAGCAATTTTACAACGAAATTTACAATGCTGGCATAACCCCAGGAAAACTAAAAAAGATAATAGTAAGGCGTTCAATTATCGTTACTTCGCATGAGGCTTTACGTCAGTTATCGTGGTTTACGCGCATGAAAATTTATATTATGAATTTTTTATCAGGTCGAAAAACAAATGGTTTTGTTCAACTTTCACCTTCAAATAATGGTGCGCTTAATATTAGTGCCACACTTGTTTATCCTGAAAAAATAATAGGCAGTCAGAGTTTTACATATTCTTTTGATGGTACGAAAAAAACGGTTAAAGAATTTGTTAAAAATATAGCAAGTGCGCGGACGTTTGGAAAATTTTCCGAATGGGAGTATCTTAAATCTCACGGCATGGCACGTGGTGCAAATGAAACAAACGTTATTGCGTTAAATGACAAAGGTGATGGGACGTTAAACAAGATTTTTTGGCCTAATGAATTTGTAAGACATAAAATTATAGATGCAATTGGTGATATGTTTACATCTGGTGGGTTTATCATTGGAAATTTAGAATCATATAAAGGCAGTCATGCGATGAATAATATAATTCTTAGAAAATTGTTTAGTAATCCGGCAAATTATGATATAATTGATGCAGAATAAATAGAAAGGAAGGCAAGTATGAAAAAATATTTTTGTTTGTTTTTTATGGGTCTTGTTTTGTGTAACTGTGGCGGATATATTAAGAATGAAAATGGCAGCGAAAATATTAAAGAACTTGATAAAGAACCGACTGGATGTACATTTTTGTACAAGATTGAATCATCTGTTTCAGCATATAAACAGGATGATGCACACAGATATTTAGAAAACAGTATTGCAAATCAGTCACATCCTGGAAATGTATATTGGATTGTAAGTGAGCGAATAAAGCAGAATGATGGGGCCGTATTTGGTCCAAAAAATACTTTTATACTTGTGGCAAATGTCTATGATTGCCCGAATGTTGAAACCATAAAAACGGCTAAAACAAAGTAAAAGTAATTCTTATTGTTTTTGTTCTTGAAATAAATACTGTTATTTTTATAACAGATGTTTTTACACTGGAATTGAAATATTGTTTTATGTTATAATTCTATCACGATAGGTATAGAGAGAGAATTTGTCAGGACAATACGTACATATTAAAAGAAAAAAATATGCCGCTGGTTTGCTTTGGCAGCCAATGGTTACAGGCTTTACGTCGCGCGCGTATGCCTATAAATTGGCACGTGGTATAGATCACAAATTAAATCGATATATTGCATACTCTGGTATGATTGGTTTGGGTGCACGGTCTAATGGAATTCGTTCAGGAATGCCATCAATTGCCGCAGAAATTATAGAATCGTTACCCGGTTATGCATCGATGCTTTGTGCATTCAGTGTTGATAATAAATTCGTTTTAATTGCGGTCAGAAATGGTGTTATTTTATACGATTTACTGTTTGATAACGAGGCTGATGCACGTGCTAAATATGCAGAATTGACCGAAATTCCAGATTGGAACGCATTGATTGCACCGGCTGATTGGGGAATGCCACGTACGGTTGAAAGAGATATAAAAGACTTGGTTTTGGGCAATAATCATGGTGTCTTACGTCCAATAAGTCGTTTTGGGGCGGGTGCAATATCGCTTTTGTTAATGCTTTTATTTGGAATATTGTTTCTTTATATTTTCCGTGAACCAATAAATCAAATATTTACACCAAAGCCCCAGGTTGCAAAGATAAATCCAGAACTTGCCGATGAATATAAGCGACAAATAGAAGAGAAAAACAAAGAACTTGATAAAGAATATAATTTGCGTCAAGAGCTTGAAAAAGAACCCTTGGTTATGCCGTATGAATTGTTGCCTGATATGGTCGAGCGGGCAGATTTATGTTACAAGGCAATCGGATTTGTGATGCAACCAGTTACTGGATGGGTTCAGATATCTGCCGAATGTGATGAAAAATATGTTAGTGCGGTATTTAGACGTTCTTTTGGTACACTAGATGATTTTTATTCTATTGCAGGAAACATAATGCCTGGTGTATTTGTTCAAGAGATGAATGATGACGAAGTAACTGTGCGTGCAAAACTACCAGAACGTGTGCCTGTGCCATCACGTGATATGCGCGATACAGATACGATAATGCGAGAGTTGACAAGCAGATTCCAGGCAATAAAACTTAATGCCGGGATAAATGCCGTTGCGGATATCGTTTCTAATGGCGCGCAATCTGCCGAGGTTTTTGTTGTCGAGGTTTCCGCAGATTCTAAATTGATACCATATCAATTTATGCAGATCTTTGACGATTTTGGCGGTGTTTATATGACAAAAGCATCGTGGAGTATGACGAAAAAAATGTGGAACTATGAGGTGATAATCTATGCAAACTAAAATTAAATTATTATTGTCTGTATTTCTTATCTGTATATCATCTGTTGTGTATGCTGCAGGTGAAACGCAGTTTGATAATGTTGCCGATGTTATTGAATCTGTGAATGTGTTTGATGATGGTGAATTTAACGAAGCAGAAGTTAATGATGAAATTTCTGCCGAGGCAATAGAAGATTACCAAATAGAAGGTTCTTTGTTTCAGCAAATTACTGATTTGGAACAAGAAAAAGTTTTAATGCAGTTAGAAAAAGAACGTGCACAGTTGAATCTTGATTTGGATAGGTTGGCTGCAGAGAAAATAAAATTACATATGGAAATTGATACTTTGTCTGGACGTGCCGAGCAACAGCAACAGGAATTCGAAACAGAACGTGCAAGACTTGAAGCAGAAGCAAAACGTTTAGAGCGAGAAAAAGAAGATTTAGATACTCAACCGACCACAGACTACAAACCAAGAAAAGTTGCTGCGACTGAATCTGCCGAGGAAACAGAAATTACAAAAAAGTATAAATTGTTAAATGTTTTTGGTGCAGGTGCACAATTGCAGGCTACTATCCAAGAGTTATCTAATGGTCAAAATAAACGCATAAGTGTCGGCAAAGATGTTGATGGTTATACGGTAAAATCAATATCACTCGACGAAGGGGTTGTGTTTACCAAAGATGGTGAAACATATACCCTTAATGTTGGTGGTCAAAATAAAGCGTCTTTGACAAAATGAAGACAGAAGAAAAAGTAATTTTGGATATTTTACCAAGTTCCAAGAAACCGTCTATTCCGGCGGGGTTAGAGCATGCCGATAATCAGGAAATAATCGATTATTTGTTTTCTGAGGATAATAAATTACTTACGGCGCCTGGTGGCGAGTTTGAATTGCCAAAAGATACCCAAGGGTTATTGGCTTACTTTTCGGGCGGATGCATAATCGTGTCACGTACACATAAATATGATGGTCGTGTACTTGCGTTCATGGATTTGTTAAAACGCAAGGGTCGCCCAATACGAATACCATTTTATTCTGATTTAGGTTTGGTATCTGCTATATATAAATATCATGAAAGTACTCTTGGTGATTCTGTAAAATCGCGCTTTGAATATAATAATCAGATGCAGAAAGATTTTGTAGATATTGTCGCAAGGGCGGCGGCACAAAAGGTTTCTGATATTCATATTGAAGTAGCAGACCAAACAACAATATATTTTCGTATAGATGGAAGTATGCAACCAGTGCTGGAATTTAATTCCAGTTGGGGTGAATCTTTTGTTCGTGCCGCATTTGCATCAGCAGATATATCAAATGCAAACTATGCACAAAATGAATACCAATCCGCACAAAAAGATGGACGAACACCGCTGCGTGGGACAAAAGATTTGTATTTACCACAAGGGGTGCTTAGTATCAGAATGCAATTTAATCCAATTGCATTTGGATCGCGTTATGTTGTTATGCGATTGTTATATGATAATCCATCTGAAAATATTACAACAGAGCAAGAATTTGGAAAGTATGAACAAAAGTTGTTGCGTAGGTTACGTTCTTACCCCACAGGATTGGTTGTTGTTGCAGGTCCAACGAGTTCAGGTAAGTCGACGACACTTGTCAGAAACATGGTGTTGATGTTAAAAGAACATCATTATGAAATCAATCTGATAACAGTGGAAGATCCAGTTGAACAAAAGATATTTGGTGCCCATCAGATTCCTGTTGTGAACACCGCAAATGAAGAACAACGTGAGGCAGAATATACCGAGGCTCTTGCCGCCGCATTACGTAGTGACCCTGATACGCTTATGGTCGGTGAAATAAGAACATTGGCCGCAGCACAACTGACGGTAAAGGGTGCGTTGTCTGGTCATAATGTTTGGACAACATTGCATGCGAATTCCGCAATGGCGGCATTAGTTAGATTGCTAGATATGGGGGTAGAAGCGTTTAAGTTAAAAGAAGAGACTATGATGCGTGGTCTTGTTTCTATGCGTTTGTTCAAACGTCTTTGCCCGAATTGTCGTGAAAAATTGTCTGCACATCCAGAATATTCAGAATATGGACGTGTTATGGACGCCTTTGGCGAGATTGGTTTAAATCAGGTTTATGTTCGTGGCGCAGGTTGCGAACATTGCGGTGGAACCGGAACACGTGGTCGTATTAAAGCTGGTGAAATAATAATTACTAACAGCGAATTTTTACGACTTGCACTGGCCGGTGATACCGAGGCTGCAGTTAAATATTGGTTAGAAGAAATGGATGGGCGTACATTAAAAGAGGCTGCATCTGAACTTATGTTGCGCGGAATTATCGGTGTTGATGAATTAGAACGTTGGGTTGGTTTACTTGATAGACCAGGGGTTTATTAATAATCATGAATAAACTTGAAATACTTTATGCAAAGCTTATTTGCAGATTTAGTCAGGACAAGCGCATTACAATTTGGCGCAAGTTGGTGTCTTTGTTAAAAAATGATTTTACACTAGTTGATGCACTTAATCGTATTCAAATGATTGAATCCAAAGGTGGATCTAAACCAAACGAACCATTTGCAATTTGCATGCGCGAATGGGAAAAGAATCTTGAACGGGGGCTAAGTTTTTCAGAGGCGACACGCGGATGGGTTCCTGCCGAAGAGACGCTTTTATTAACATCAGGTAATACATCAAGTTTAGTAGTCGCACTTGAAAATGTAAGTAAAATTATTGTTGCGAATAAACGTATTAGCAGTGCTGTGTTTGGTGCAATTGCATACCCGTTATTATTGTTTGTTTTGGTGATTGGAATAATCATAATGGTTGGGCTTTATCTTGTTCCGCCACTTGCCGAGGTTGCAGGTGATTCAATGGTATGGACAGGGGGAGCCGCGACGCTCATATGGATATCTAATTTGGCAAGTAAATATTGGCAGATTTTTTCAATAGTAATTGGGGCATTCGCGGTTGCTGTTATATGGTCACTGCCCCGTTGGTCTGGGCATTTACGTGGCGCGTTTGATAAGTTTCCACCATGGAATATTTATAAAATACGTTTATCTGTTGGTTGGATGATGTCGCTTGCGGCAATGGTGTCGTCTGGTGTTGCAATTCCTGATGCAATGCGAATGCTTGCCGATAATTCTAACAGGTATCTAAGAAAGATATTAGAAGCCACATTGCGTTATATTGCAAATGGTGACAACCTTGGTGACGCGTTGCAAAATACAGGTATGGATTTTCCAAATCAAGAACTTATCGGTGATTTAACTATATATGCAGATATGAATGATTTTGATACAAACCTTAACCAAATATCAAACGATTACTTGGAAAATTCTGTTAAAAAAATAGAATCAGTGGCTAATGTTTTGAATACGGTCGGAATTCTATTAATATCTGCTGTAATTGCGTGGATTGTTCTTGGAACATTTCAAATGCAAGACCAGATTACGGCATTTTTGTCATAATACAATTTTTTGGAAATTTTATGTTTTTCTGATAGAATATCCTGTATAGAAGGAAATAATAAATGGATAAATATACATTTAAGACTAGTGGTACAGAATTACTTGAATTGGTGGCGATTGTGGTCAATATCATTAGTGGCGCACCATGGAATGCAGAGTTCTTTTTTGATAAAAAATATTCGTTACTAGCATGCCGAAGTGAAATTTTAAGTTCACGGATTCATAGTAATGAAGAAGATTTTGTAAAGATGGCAAATCGTCTCGTTCGTCGTGAACCTGATATAATCCAAGATGCACAAAAAATTGTTAGATTATTCCAAAACACCGATGATGTAGAAGGGCAAAAAGTTCTGTTTAATATATTGAAAGGTATCGATAAAAAGAAAATAGCCAACGGTGTAAGGGATTATAATATACAATACTTGTATCGTAGATTCCTTTATAACAGTGGAAGTGTCTATAAAGGTTTTCGAATGAATAATCCAGAAATAAATAAATTTTTACTTGTGCGTATTTTAGAATCTGAACGACCAGAAGAAGAGGATTTTAAAATATTATCGGACAATGCTGAAAGTTTACAAATTTCCGATGAGGATATCGAAAAAATTTATAAAATGTTGAAACACAAGTATGAATCCGATGGGCTTGATTATCGGGGTGTGCAATATAATGACAACAAGTTACAGCAAATAAAAAAATATTTTGCCCCTATACAGGAAAGAATAAATGCAAAAAAACAGCTGTCTGCTCAACAGACACAATCGGTCGAGGTTGAACCACAAACAATGGAAGAGGCGTTGGCGGAGATAAGGCGTCTTAGGGCAGAAAACAATGACCTTAAAAAACGGATTGATGTATTAGAAGGAATAAGGAAAACGCAACAACTGCGACATCCAGATAATAGAAATATTAGTGTTCCCACGGAAAGACAAATTGAGACAATATAAAAAATACCGGATAAAATATCCGGTATTTTTGATTTCTGCCGTGCCCTCTATACCATAAATGGCAGGTTTTCCAATGTTCCTTCGGCAACACGCATGTTTACATCAATCATCAAAAACACACAATCCGGACTTAATTTTGCGATATCTTGATTAAACATATTGGTTGATAAAAGGTGGCTTGTATTCACTGATATTTTAGTAATAAGGTGATCGTCATCTAGTAATGTGTAAATTGGTCCAATATCACGGGGTACATTTTGCCCAATTTCATGTTCATTTTGTGGGCAACGCAGACCATCAAAAAGAGTTTTTATTCGATTATCTATATCAGAACGCGGAACACCTACTATTTCGGGGTGCAACATTTGAATGTCAAGTTCAGCAATAAGTTTCAATTTTGGTGTAATAATCGGATTCCAATCTATCCCGCCAATATGATGCGTTGTAATTGGGCTTTTTGTCGCATCTGGTGCCATATATTGTGTAAGATTATTCCATGGTTGGTGTTCGACCAGTTTTTTTAACTGTGGATGAAACTGCATACGTATGTCTGATATATGCTGGGCGCGCTTTTTGGGGTTAATTAAAATTTCACCAAAATATATTAATTTAAACTTCATAGCTCTTTCCCTTTTGTTATTTTGTTTATTATTTCTTTGAATTTTTCTTGTGCGGGCGCAGATGGGTGAATACGCGGTGTATTTCCTTTGCTTCGTGTTGAAATTATAACACTTATGCGACGATTTTCATGTTTTACAACAAGGCCCTTGGCTCGTCTGATTGCTTTTTCTACAATTTCTTTGTTTAACCCATTGGTTTTAGCATATTCTTCTGCAGTAAGGCAATCGTCAACTGTATAACTTTCCGACATTGTAAAAAATCCTTTGTTTTTTCCTTTTTTCTTTACAATTATACCATAATTTGCTATGTTTTTGATACAAAAAAAGAAAGGATTTGTCAATGTCTGTAAATAACGAATATACCGGTGATTCAATTAAGGTTTTAAAAGGGCTCGAGGCGGTTAAAAAACGTCCTGGAATGTATATTGGGGATGTAGGCGAGGGTGGTTCTGGTCTTCATCACATGATTTACGAAGTTGTCAATAATTCTATTGACGAAGCGATGGCCGGATATGCGGATACAGTTTATGTTTCTTTAAATCCTGATGGCAGTGCGACAATTCGTGATAATGGACGTGGTATGCCGTTTGATATAAATCATGAGACAGGCCGCAGTGCATTGGAACTTATTATGTGTGAATTGCATGCCGGGGGTAAATTTGATAACGAAGGTAATGGTGCATACAAGGTTTCTGGGGGGTTACACGGTGTAGGTGTGTCTGTTGTTAATGCGTTGTCTACTTGGTTGGAAGTAAAAGTTTGGCGCGGTGATAAGCAGGCCGAAATGCGTTTCGCAGATGGTGTGCCAACAATGGATTTAAAGATTACAGAAAATACTACTGGTCGTGAGCATGGGACCGAGGTAACATTTTTGCCCTCACCAGATACATTTGCGTCAACCGTGTTCAACTTTGATATTTTGGAAAATTGGTTGCGTGAACAATCGTATTTAAATGCAAATGTTCGCATTATCTTGGAAGACTTGCGTGGTGGCGAAAAGAAAGAACGGGAATTTCATTCAACAGACGGTCTGTCTGGGTTTGCAACATATCTTGACAAGTCAAAAGAATTGTTAAATCGTGATCCAATCCAAATGATAAAGACCATAGATGATTCATATATTGAAATTGTTTTGCAGTGGACGACCGCGTATACAGAAACATCGCTTTGTTTTACAAATAATATTCCAAATCGTGACGGTGGAACACACTTGGCAGGATTTCGTGCTGGGTTAACACGTGCAATTAACAAGTATATTTCTGAACAAAATACCAAAAAGGATATTAACTTATCTGGTGAAGATTTTCGTGAAGGGTTAACAAGTATCATCAGTGTTAAAATTCCAGACCCAAAGTTTGGATCACAAACAAAAGACAAATTGGTATCCAGTGAAGTTAGACCAATTGTAGAAAATACAACATCGGAATTACTTTATCAGTATTTAGAAGAAAATCCGGCGACTGCAAAGTTGATTATAGACAAAATACTCGAGGCTGCTACTGCACGTGAAGCGGCGCGCAAGGCACGCGAGCTGTCGCGTAAAAAGACCGGGCCAGAACTTGGGGGGCTACCTGGGAAATTAGCTGGGTGCAGTGAACGTGATCCGGCAAAATGTGAGTTGTTTATCGTCGAGGGGGATTCTGCAGGTGGTACCGCAAAACAGGGACGTGACCGTAAGACCCAGGCTATTTTACCATTGCGTGGTAAAATTTTGAATGTCGAGCGTGTACGTTTCGACAAGATGTTGTCTTCGGATACAATCGGTGCACTTATTACAACAATGGGTGCGGGAATTGGCAAAGATGATTTTGATGTTGAAAAAATGCGCTATCATAAAATCATTATAATGACCGATGCCGATGTTGATGGACAGCATATTCAAACATTATTGATGACATTCTTTTATCGTCATATGCCGGCGGCGATTGAACGTGGGTATATCTATGTTGCAAAACCGCCTCTATACGGTGTAACACGTGGCAAACAGCAAATTTATTTACAAAATCAACGTGAAATGGATGACTATTTGATGGATCAGTTGGCAACTGATGGTGTAGTTGAAATTGCATCTGGTACACGTATATCTGGGGCAGATTTGAAACGTTTGCTTGATTTGGTTTTAGATATGCGTAATGTGTTACAACCATTGAACCATGTTATGCCACTAAGGTTTGTCGAATCTCTGGCATTGAACCGAGTGTTTGATAATGAATCTTTAGAAAATTGTGCAGCGGCAGCAAAAATGCTGGATGCCCAAGAGTTAGAATTTGAGCGTGGTTGGAAGGTTATCGCAAATGATGCTGGAATTACTATTACACGGACATTGCGCAGTGTTACCGAAAGTTATTTGTTGTCACGTGAAAAATTGAATTCGGCAGAAATCGGTGCATGGCGTCGTATGTCGGGGCGTGATGAATTGATGGATACTTTCTCGAAACCAACGGTTTTGACCGTGAAGACAAAGTCACAAAAAATCTGGGGCGCATTCAATTTGTTGAATACCGCATTTGAATATGCAAAGAACGGATTAAAAATTCAACGGTACAAGGGACTTGGTGAAATGAATGCGGAACAGTTGTGGGAAACTACTATGGATCCGAATCATCGATCGCTTTTCCAGGTTACTGTCAATGATGCATCACAGGCAGATGCCGTTGTGTCCATGTTGATGGGGGATGTTGTTGAACCACGTCGAGATTTTATTGTTGAAAATGCGCTTGATGCAAATCTTGATGTATAATAATGCTTTTATAAAAGGGATGATAAATGCCATTATCTAAAAAGCTGATAGAAGATTTTGAGCAGATTAAAAACGATATATTGCGTCGGTATAATCGGTCAAAAGTTTATGCTGAGGTTGCAAACAGAGATCCCGAAACCCATCCAAATAGTGCTTTGCCCCTTAATGCTGTGGTTGAAACATTAGAACCTGTGGCGCATGCAGTTAGCGAATTAGATTTAGAATCTTATGACAAAGAAAGTTTTGATAATTTTAGTCGGGTATGGACCGACGCGATGAAAGAATTACCAAATATATATCCGCATTTAGAACGTGCAGATGCTGCGTATGATGATGTTTGGAATAATATGAACGAAATAGAAAATCTTGTTAAGGAAGTAATAGAAAAAATACAGAACGATGCATCGTTAAATTCTGAACAAAAAACAGTTAATCCGCAGATTTTAGAACAAGAGCCCAAGACATCATCGGTGCAACAAACACCAATAGAGGAAAAAATTGTAGAGCCTAAAGAAAAATCGAAAACCGCAGAATTGTTTGAAAAAGAAGAAGTTAAAAAAACAATGGATGCACCGTATAGTACGGAATTTTCAAAGAAACAGCAAAATAAAGATATTTTGCAAACACCTGAAAATCTGATGAATCGTGAAGATGTTGTTCAAAATACCAAGACTGATGAAACACCAAAATCTAATAAGGCTGCAATACAAAAATTACGCAAGATAGTCGATATGGTTGATCGTAAACATAGTGATGAATCTTTCCGTCAGATGATGGTTGCCCTAAAAGATGTCGCCGATAGTAAATTAGTTTCAGATGAAATGGTCGATGCATATAGAAATATATTTGGTGATGTCAAAAAACACAGGAATACAGAAAAGGGTATATTGGATTTATCCGCCGAGATATACAACCAAATAGAAGAGTTGGAAACTGCGGATAGGGAAAGTCAGAATACACAATCGACACAGAAACAAAATCATCTTGATGTTCATATACACGGCATTCACCATGTGGATGATTTGGAAAAGAAACAGGAAAATAAAGATGTTCTGCAAA
Source organism: Alphaproteobacteria bacterium (assembly GCA_017615655.1). GTDB lineage: Bacteria > Pseudomonadota > Alphaproteobacteria > Rs-D84 > Rs-D84 > Enterousia. The sequence goes on along the minus strand of JAFZZS010000005.1, from coordinate 31,030 downwards.
AACCAGATAATTTACTGAATCGCGAAGATGCGCAAAAAGATGATCCCAAGGGAAAATTAGCCGAGGTAAAGCACAAACTAGAAAACTTTAAGCAAGGTAATCAAAAAGTGTTGGATATGGATAAAGAGTGTGAAGATAAAAAACAACAAAGTAATGAAATAGCGCTTGCTGCATACAGACGTAAAGTGTTGCTAAATCGGGGTAATGGCAATGTTTGATGCAGATTGGTTTTTTGATTTAGAAAAGCAAATTCGCATAATGGGCGCCGACAGTGACGCCCAATCTTTTGATGAAATTCGTGATATGCTGGCTAATCCACGTAAATTTTCACCAGATGAATTTGCGACCATGTGTGCGTATGTAATTCTTGCTGGCGGTTTTTCACAGAAGACTGCAAAACGTATTCATAAAAATATTATGGAATATATTTATAAAAATGGTGCAGATTATAATATGTTGTTTCAAATGTTTCATAATAAAAATAAAATATCTGCAATTTGTCATATATGGGAAAATCGTAAAACTTTGTGCAGCGGTTTTTACGCATGCGATAATGATGATGATAAATTGAAATATTTATCTAAATTACCACATATTGGTAAAATAACGGCGAATCATTTGGGACGGAATCTAGGGGTTGATGTTGTAAAATATGATGTTTGGATTCGCCGTCTTGGTGCGCTATATGCCGGAATACAGCGTATAGATGAATCTGGAAAATTAACAGATGAAATAAGAAACGCATGTGATGATATGTTCGCTCATTTGGTTCATGAAACAAAATTGCCACGTGGGTATATTGATGTGGTGTTATGGAAATCCTGTCAGATTGGATTGGTTAAGTTATAGGGGTATAAAATGGTCGATGTAAAAATAGAAGAATCTTGGAAAAAGGTGCTTGCAGATGAATTTGATAAAGATTATTTTATTAAACTAACCGATTTTGTGCGGGGGGAATATTTGGCGGGTAAAAAAATTTATCCTGCGGCGAAAAATATATTTAATGCCTTCAACTTATGTCCATTTGATTCGGTACGTGTAGTTATTATAGGGCAAGATCCATATCATGAACCTGGTCAGGCACATGGGCTTTGTTTTTCTGTACCTAATGGTGTTACACCACCACCATCATTGATTAATATTTACAAGGAAATAGAAACAGATATTGGCCATCCAAGTATAACAAATGGTGATTTAACAAAGTGGGCTGAGCAGGGGGTTTTATTGCTAAATTCAACATTAACCGTTGCAGCGCATTTAGCAGCATCGCATGCTGGGCATGGTTGGGAGCAATTTACAGACGCGGTTATTCGTGCGGTTGCGCAAAAAACAGGGATAGTTTATATGCTTTGGGGATCATATGCTCAGAAAAAAGCAGAATTTGTAGATTCAACAAAAAATCTAATTTTAAAAAGTGTTCATCCGTCACCACTGTCTGCATACAGGGGGTTCTTTGGGTGTCACCACTTTTCAAAAGCGAATGAATACCTTATATCACATGGTCAAAAACCGATAGATTGGTAAATTAAAAATTATATGTAACCCCAAGACCATAAAATGCATAAGAATAATTTTGTGGTGCGGTGTTTGCATTAGAAAAATGTTTAATAGAAAATTCCATTCCCCATTTATTGTTTATGTGCCATCCAGCCGTTAATTTGAACTGGAATAGCAGTTTTGCACCCAGACGTTCATTCTGTTGCGCCTGAAGTCCGACCCCTGCGCCACCCGTAAAGTATATATTGTAAATTTCACCAAATAAAACATCGCCAGATAGTAATATCATAGGAATAGTATAATCACGCCAATGCCATCCATACTTATCTGCGAACCCAAGTGTTTGTCCAATTTCCAATGATTGACGTGCCGGCACCCTAAAGAATGTTGTTGGTTGTGAATACTGTATATTTAATAAATAGAACGGAACGAATTGTGTGGGCGGTGGAATAATGAAACCACTGTTAAGCCCTTGGCCTAGGTAAAACGAAAGCTGATTTTTATAGGTTCCAGTAAAGAAATTTTTAGACTGCTCGGCTGTTGCGGGCAGTGTAAGTATTAAAAACAAAAACGTAATAATTTTTTTCATGGTTAGTAATTCTAACTTATTTTTTACGTGTTCGCAAATAAATTATTAATTGTTTTAATATTTAAAAAGCAGAATAAATTCATATACGATATACAAGGTGATGGAAATTCTTGCAATTGAAAAATTGTTTGTTATAATGATGCGGTCAATTTAGATATGGCGGCGTAGCTCAGTGGTAGAGCAGAGGAATCATAATCCTTTGGTCAGGGGTCCGAATCCCTTCGCCGCTACCAAGTTTTCCCGGATTTCCGGGATTTTTTATTTTACTGATTTTGTGTCTAAATTTACCACCAGAGCTGAAATTTTACATGGTTCTTACATATCGCTTACACGAAATTTACACAGTGATTTTGGTGCAGAATAGTTCTTATTACAAATTGTTTTTTTGTTTAGAAATTTTAAGGATTGTTCTAATTATGATTGATTTTTATGTTGGTTTTTTGGGTTATTAAGTTTCGTAAAACATTATCAACGAATTATAGTTTGCAGAAATATTTGACTTATTTGAAAAAATATGTCAATATAAAAATAAGTTCATTGGCCATTGGGTCAAATAGAATACCTGGCCGTCGAGGTGAAATAGCCCTTGGCGGTCTTGGTCTTTTTAGAAACCTGTTTTCATTTTCCAATATGTTTTCCAAAGTTTTTTATCTGTGTTTAGTCGCTTTTCATCTATTGGGAATGCTGTCACTAAAAACACCGCTTTTCGCATTTCTTTTAAAACTATTTCATACATATTCGCCTCAGAAAATAGTCTAATTTTTCGATCAAACACAAACCATTTTATATCTGAGTTTTCTAAATTCGGGCTAAAACGATCGTCGCCCAGTATGATGTTTAAGACAGGAATTCGTTTGTATCTCATCAAAGAATCATAAGTTTTGCAATTATCATGTCCGTCAACAATTCCCCAAAAAGTTTTTTCAAAACCTCTTGCTGCTTGTGTCTTGTCTCGAACGATTTGTTTGCTGTTGAAAATCGGGTTGTTTTTCCATAAACCACAATAACTTTTGTAGCAAGCCTCTACAAAACCATCAAAATTGCCACCAAAATCTTCCAATCTAATGGTATTAACGTCACACATTGTCTTTACCTTTCCAGTATAAAACGTTAAACTTCTTTTCGCTTGGAAGTGTGTTTATTTTTAAATTGGTTCCCGAAATAGCACTTATACTTTTAACAATTTTGCCCTTGGCAGAATCTGACGGTAATTTCCTGTTTAAATACGCCAATGCGCCAGAAAACAAATCTGCTAATTGTAATAATTCGCTTTCTTTAGAATCTATTATTTGTAAGCGTTTTATTATTTTGCTGAAACTAAAATCGTGCATCTTTCTAGACAAAACTCTATGCAATTCACATGATTTTATTCCGCCTCTCTTCTTGGACTTTATATCTATGTATATATTGTGTGTTGAATCTTTAGATATTATATTTACCAATAAATAATAATATATGATGTAATACATTTCTTCAAAATCGTACTTATCATAGTACATTTTGTCTTTATAAGCGACAATCGCTCTAAAATGCAAACAAGGGTTTTCAAAAAAGTATTTTACAATATCTAAGTAAAAATCCATTTTTGCTGGGGATATTTGGGTCCACTTGAATTCAAAATTTCTAGAAAAACCATGTTTTTCTTTTATATCTCTTATTTCCGAAGTTATTGTTTTAATTTTGTTGTGTGGTGCCCAAACACTTCCCAAAACCATAACGGGGGATTTGTCTTTTTCCAGATGACAAGATTCATCACAATAAATATTTATAACATTACTCATCGAATCGGTCCTTTTGTTACAAATAACGTAGCAAAAATACGGATTTTTTTCAATAAAGTTTTAAATTTGTGATAACAAAAAATGCAGTTAAAAAATATGTGCCGGGCGGGGTGATACCGGCACATATTTTATGTATAAAAAACTATTGTCCGGTTATTGCCAGCGCAATCCGGTTTGCTGTTTCCAATCTTGTTTTGTCCGAAATGTGTGAATATATAGCCGTTGTTGCTATGTCCGCATGTCCTATGGTTTTAGATACTGTCTGTATCGGCATTCCCAGTGTATCTGTTCCTATACTAACAAACGAATGTCTATAATCGTGTTTGCGCATCTGTGGAAGTCTGGCACGTTCCAACGCCCATCTGTGTGCCTTGCGTAAATCTAACAATGTGTTTGGCCCGCTACGTGTAGCGGGGAATACGTATTCGCTGTCATTTGGTGCCTCTTGCAAAGCAATTCGTAATTCGTTTATCGCGGGTTGGCCCAGTGGATGTTTTTCTTCATTGTTCTTGCTTTCGGTCAAATATATGAATCCGTTTTCTAAATCCACATTTGCTTTTTTTAGTTTTGTTATTTCGGTTGTCCGGCAACCTGTTAACATTAACACTTTTAATGCTCGAAACATTCTTGGATGATATGGCGAATATATAAAGCCATCTTCAATTGCTTGTAATAGTCGCTTGTATTCGTCCAATGTTAATGGCTTTACTGGTGTCTTCTTATTTTTGCCTTTTGGTATCTTGCGACAAGGGTTGCTGTTTAATGGCAGATAGTTATATGTTTCACACCAATTCCAGAAATTTGAAATCAGTGCGATATAATGGTTTGCTGTTGAAAAAGATGTTTGTGCTGCTTTTCGTTGATAAAAATCTATCAACTTTGGCAAATCCAATTCTGTTATGTATAGGTTGCCCAATATTGATTTTATGTATTTAATTATGAAACTGTCAGATCTTTGTGTATTTGGTTTTTTGTAAACCATGCAATGTTTTTGAAAGTATAAGTCCAACAGTTTTGATATTTTTATTCTTTTTCTATATTCTTCTGCCTGTTTTTCTCGTTCTATGATAATGTCCATAAAAGGATCTTTGCCGTCTGATACTTGTTGACGAAAATTCATCGCCCTTCTGCGTATTTCTTCTAGTTTAAAATCACAATGTTTTCCAAGAAATAGGTTTCGTTGTATTCTGGTGTTTTTAGCCGTATAAGCCAGATAAAAAGATATGTGACCACTATCATGATAAAATCGCATCTGTAAACCTGGTATGTATGCATCAGTAATACATAAGTTTACATCAGACTTTAATGATTTAATCCATGATTCATCAAGAGTTCTTTTATAACATTTCCAGTGTGTAGTCGTTTTTTGACTCTTTTTATATTCAATGTGGGCTTCTTTGCGTTCTTGGACCCAATTTTCTATATCAGACATTCTGTAACGTATAAGATGACCTATCTTAAAATATTTTGGACCTGTTCCTTTTTTTCTGTGTTGAGTCAGTGCGGAATAAGGCATTCCCAGATATTCTGATAATTGTTGTGGGGATATAAATTTATCATCCATATTTTATCCTTTTTGTTTGGTTACAAAAAAATAATAAAAAAGGATTTCTGTATTGTCAGTCCTATAACATCCCAAAATTGTCAATTGTGTTAAGTTTTTTTGACATTGTTTTTTGTCCGAAATGGTTTTTCGTGGAAAGTAGGAACTAAGTGGTTTTGGTTATAAATGCATATTGTTTTGGTTGAAATTTTTAGTGTACACATTCTCTACACAGAGAAAAATTTGATGGGTTAAAAAATCGCTGTAAGCCGCAGGAATCTGCGTTATTTGCTTTTTGACTCAAACTTATCATAATCCTTTGGTCAGGGGTCCGAATCCCTTCGCCGCTACCAAAATAGCAAACGACCCATCGGGTCGTTTTTTATTTTGGTATAGTCGCGAAAGATAAGGACCCTGGGTCCGACAAAATAGCAGGTTTTGCAAGCGTAGCATGGCGAAACCGTCGCGATTTGGAAAGGGGCCCACGAATGAAATGAGTGGGAATATACAATCCCTTCGCCGCTACCAAAAATTCAACCCCGATTTATTCGGGGGTTATTCTAATAAAAAAGGCCTGGTGAACAGGCCTTTTTATTATTTTGTGTATCATTATTTTACGTTTTGCATCTGACGTTGAGCTTCGGCGACAATATATTCCGCAATTTGTGTCCTTTGTTCTTCGGTATATGTATGATTAGCCATTGTCTTGGCCAGGTTATCCGCCGCTTCTTGCCAGATTTTCTTTGCTGAATTGGTTTTTGCTGCTGCAAGTTCTTTCTTGGCAAGTTTTATGGCATTGGCTGCAGATTTGATATCATCCTCGGTTACATCATGACGCCCATGACGAAGTGCCGCCAATGCTTGACCGAATTTTCTAAGGCGTGATGTACGACCATCAGCGCGTGCATCTTTAACCTTGTTTCTACCTTCGGCGCGGGCAACTTCTAAATCAATTTCTGCTTGTGTTTCTATCTTTTTGACTTTGGCTTCTAACTCTGCCATACGGGCACGTTTTTCCATTGCTTCTTCGCCACCCATAGCATCAAAAGTTTCTAATTCAGCCGCTAATTTATCCAATTCTGCCAATCGTTCATTTAATTTTTGTTGAATATCATGTCTTTGTTTAAGGTCTTCGCGATCCAGTGCGGCAGAGAGTCTTAAACGTTTTTCGCCCAAACGTTTTTTTAATCTTTTGTTTAAACCTGCAATTGCGGCGGCATCTTTTAATGATAGTTCGTCTATTTCATCAATAGATATACCGTCATATGCTTTCTTTTGGGCCTTAATACCTTTTGCGCGTTCAGATGCTTCGCGGTTTTTACCTTTTATATCTTCAAGTTCACGCTCGTGTTTAGCTTTTATTTTTTCTGTTTTCATATTATGTACTCCTTTTTGTATTTTTTGTAATCCGTGATATCCAGTCTGTAACACCTTGTAGGTGAAATCTTTCATTTTTCCAAAGAAACCACGCTGTTGTTTTGGTGAATTGCCACCAGTATTAGCACCGTTTTCGGTGTTCGTGGAATTTGTACCAGTTGGGGTTACTGTGCCACCATTCCCAGTGCTTCCTGTATCACTGTTATTTTCTGTGTTAGTGCCACTAGTATTTTCCCCGGTTTGTGTTACAGCGCCATTGTTTTCATCGTTAGTGGTTTCTGTTGGTTGTGTATGTCCGGTATTTCCATTATTGTTGGTGTTGCCGTGTTCATCATTATTGTTATGCCCGCCATCATTGCGTGTATTACCGGATACCTTTTCTGCACGATCAGCCAATGCACCTGCACGTTCGCGCATACGCGGTAAGTAATCTTTAGGCAGAACTCTGGGTTCATAAATTCCTACAGTACCAATGCCTGCAGGAAACGCTAGTTCATTAGGTGTAAATATGCTGTATACATCTGTGGTGATAACAGGAATATGTTGGACACCTTCGCCACCCCAATTGACCCATGTTGAATAAACGTCATGCCCAGGAACCAACATACCATTTGCATCCCATGTTGCATTAGGTGGAAGAACATGACTAACAGGGGTATTATACGGTTCGAACAAACCTACGGGGTATCTGACAGTATTTGATCCGGATATATAATCATTAAAATGGTTAAATGCCGCCATAGATTCTGGGTTAAGGTTTATCATGGTGCCGTCTATGGAACCACGTAATGCGGCTACATCACTGTAACTCATACCTATACTGTCAAAATAACCGCCACCCAAATTATGGTCGGTTACATCATGCCACGCGAGCAAATATCGAACCGCATCATCGTGTGATAGACCCGCATCCATCAACCCATTAAGATGTGCGTCTAACATTTGAGGCGATTCCCATTGGGCCAATGTGTGTTCATTGCCCTCAATCCATCCATCTGGATATGTGTTTTGTGTGGTTTCGTGTACATTTGTTACCGTGTGCTCTGTTTGGAATAGGGTGCTGTCTGTGTGGGTATTGACATAGTTAACAACACCGTTCATTGCGGCACGGCCACATAAGCCACCGACAATAGTTGCACCTGCAACACCAAGTGCACCCGCCAATGCTTGTCCTTTTGTATAACCGGCGTTCAATGCATCATCGTAAGTCATTTTCGCTGCGGAACCACCACCTACAGCCATTGCACCGATTCCAAATCCAGCCGCTAATTCAGGATTACCAGTTGCCATACTGATTACTGCTGCAACACCCAAACCAGATGCGATTGCGGGTCCCCAGTTGCGTTTATCTTTAAAGAACGCGCGTAATCCGTGTGGTTTGCCGGCCTTTTTTTGTTCTTTACGCCATTTGAATCCTTGAACGACCATATTGCCGATACCAAGTGCGGTTCCAACTGCTGCGCCTGCATATGCAACACCAGTTGCTTTGCCAATAAATGTAAGACCAGCTGACATAACTGCGGCGGCACCAAAGTTTTTTGCCATACGTTTAAAAAAGCCAATTTTACGTTTACGTTCACCTGCGCCGATTTTTTCCGATCTGGTTGCAGCCAATTTATCAATATCTTGAACAGCATCAAATGGTCGCATGACAATCGGTTTGTCATTACCAATGCGTTGCGCCATCATTCCCGCAAAGCCCGCGGCTTGATTAACCTGGGCATCCAAAGCAGCCTGGTATCCGGCATCAGTAATACTGCCACCGTCATGCTGGATTGTTTCCCAAAAATCATTTACTTCTTCTTCGGTTAATAATTTATGCGGATTTTTTTCAATTCCCTGGATTACTTGATCTGCGACAGATATTTCGGCGATTTTCCATGGAACACGATCAAACAATGCATCAGTTAAACTTATATTATTTATCTCTTTATCCAAATCACCGACGTTCATCATTGTAACATCATTTTTTGCCAATGATATTATCCGGCTAAGTCGCCCTGTGGGATTTAGTTTATATCCGGGTTTAAATTCAAGTTTTGGGTCGCCATTTTCATCTATGAATTGGGGCATTGGGTTGCCGTCTTCGTCTAAAAACTTATAGTTCGACAATACAAAAAGAAGTTCATCGGTTAATTCAATTCCTTTCAATGATTTTGAAATTTGTTTCCATCTTTGTTCAAGTTTTTCCGCATCTTCGGGTTTCAGATCTTTTAAATTCCACATATATGAATACATAGACACAATTTCTTGTAATTGCGTTATGGTTTCTTGAGCAGCTTCTGCGATATCCTGTTTATATTTTTTTGTAGCTTCGTTATCTTTTTCAGTAATTCTAAGGTCAGCAGTGCGTACATCGCACATTTTACGATACCCAGCCCAAACATCAGCAATGTTTGATGGGTCGGAATAGAAATAGTTAATCTTTGCATGGAAATTCGTAATAAGGCTATCTATACGTCTAGCAAGTGTGTCAAACCGTTTTACAAAATCTTTGTCATTTGGGTTCGTTTGTAATTGTTCGCGTGCAAATATGTATGCATCGGTTAGTATCTTTGGTGGTGTCAATTCAAATAACTCAGAATCACCAATAATAGTATCGATAAATTTATTAGAATATTCTTTATGTTTTTCCTCTGTTAAATTAATTGAATCTATTAACTTTGCTACCTCGTTGGGTGTCATATTGCTTGGGTCAACTGATGCATCAACCAGTCCCATTTCACGATAGATTTCTAATGTAACCAAATCAAACTTTATTTGATTCTGATCAGATGTTAGTTGGTAAATACGATTTTCATCGACTGCGTTTGATACATTATTTAGTTCAGAAATATTTTTTTCGTATTGCGCCAATGCCTGGGCTCCCAATTGATTTATAACATCATCACCCGCCCCATTTTCTTCTGTACCGAATATGTTAAGAATTCTCTCAAATATATCACTTTCTATATATGCAGATTCTTCAATGTCAGCTTCTCCTTTGGCAAAATCAGTCAAAAACTGGTTTCCCATCGCGATTGCTTGGTCACGCGTATCGTCCCCTTGGGCATACAAATCGATAATATTCTGTAATTCTGTTTCGGTATATATTTTCTTCGACATTGGTGTAGTTCCTTTCGTTCTTTTTTACGTGGATAATATATCACCGGTAATATTATACACTTTTTCACTATTTGTATCAAGGCGTTATTGGTCTAATCAGTTGTTAAAATTTTTATTAAAACTTTTTTTGTTTTTATGTATTATTTGGTGAAAAAGGAGAAAATAATGAAAGCATTGGTTGCATATTTTTCACATACTGGGCAAAATTGGTTTGGGGGTGGTATTGTTAACCTAGTTAAAGGTAATACCGAGGTTATTGCTGAATATATTCGTGATATTGTTGGGGCAGATATATTTAAAATAGAACCCCAAAATCTATATCCAAATGAATATAATGAATGTACCGATATTGCAAAGCAAGAAAAAGCCAAGGATGCGCGACCAATACTTAAAAAATTACCGGTTGGTGATTTATCTGACTATGATGTAGTGTTTATTGGGGGACCTGTATGGTGGGGAACATATCCAATGGCGGTGTTTACATTTTTGGAACGGTATAATTTTGCCGGTAAGATAGTTATGCCGTTTGTCACACACGAAGGGTCAAACCTTGGTGAATGTGTTGAAGATATAAAAAATATTCTTAAAGGTGCAAAAATTAAAAATGGGTTAGCGGTATATGGTTCAAATGTTGGTGATTCCCGTGATATAGTTGAGAAATGGATAAAGGGTCAATTAATAGATAATAATGGTGAAGAAAAATAATAAAGTTTTAGATTCTTTGTATGCGGCGCAAGACAAAGCATACAGAAATTTTCAATCTGCATTGATTCCAACGATTGATTCTGGACGGTTTATCGGGGTACGGACACCTGTTTTACGTGCGTTGGCCCATAATCTAATAAAAGATGGTATTGCAAATGATTTTATCAGTAAATTACCACATAATTTTTTTGATGAAAATCAACTGCACGCGTTTATTATATCGGAAATTCGTGATTTTGACGCAGCGGTATCTGCGGTTGATAAATTTTTGCCGTATATTGATAATTGGGCAACATGTGACCAAATGTCCCCAAAAATTTTTGTAAAAAATACAGACAAATTGTTGCCGTACATAAAAAAATGGATTAAGTCAAAACATCTCTATACGGTGCGTTTCGCGGTATTATGTCTGATGAGATATTTTTTAGATGATAAATTCAACAATAAATATATGGATATGGTTATAAATATAAAATCAGATGAATATTATGTAAATATGATGCGGGCATGGTATTTTGCAACCGTTGCTGCAAAGTATTTTGATAGGGTTTTGCCATATTTTAAAAAGCTGGATACTTGGACACGTTCACGTGCAATTCAAAAAGCATTGGAATCATATCGTGTGACAGAAACGAATAAAAACATTTTGCGGAAATTACGGAATTAAACCATATTGGTAAGTCTTATAAAAGTTGTTATAGTCCTGTAAAAAGGGGACAATAATGGAATTTATCAAGGCACTAAGCCAACGGCGCTCAGTATATAATTTGAATAAACAAATACCTGTTTCTAAAGATGAAATAATAGAGATTGTAAATGATGCGGTACGATACGTACCAGATGCATTTAATATGAAAAGTCAACGTGTAGTAGTGGTGTTAGATAACAAACATACAAATTTTTGGAATTCGGTTTATAATGAACTTGTCGTGAAACTTGGTGATAAGCTTCCCCGTGCTAGGATAGACTCTTTTATAAATGGGTATGGGACGATACTTTATTTTTATGATGCAGCTGTTGTTACAGAAACACAAAGAAATTATCCATTTTATGCGGACATGTTTCATGATTGGATGATGCAATCAAACGGGATGTTGCAATTTGCAATATGGAACGCATTTGCCACAGTTAGCATAGGCGCCAACCTACAGCATTATAACCCAATCATAGATAAAATGGTTCGGAATATGTTTAATTTGCCAGAAAGTTGGACCTTGGTCGCTCAAATGCCTTTTGGTGGAATTGCTTTACCACCAACACGGAAACCTCAAGAAGACGCATCGTGGCGCGTGAAATTGGAAGAATAGGTGGGTTTTTTTACTTGATTTTTATATGTGTTTCCGTATAATTTGCCCATGTTTTAGGAATCGCCCTAATAGTCTAGTGGTAAAACACGTCCTTGGTAAGGACGAGTCGCAAGTCCGATTCTTGCTTAGGGCACCAGAATTTACAGATTGTGCAAATGTCTTGCACAATATTTTTTTTATGTTATTTTAACCCACATGAAAGCGATTTTCGTTGAATCTTGTAATGGGTATCTGGCACGTGGTGAAAACGATGATATGAGTTGGACACCAGAATTGGATAAAAAAATATTCAAATTGTTAACATTTGCATGTGGCGGTGTATATGTGTGTTCACCACATACCTTTGGATTATTACCAGAAAAAATGCGTATGGATAAAAATAGAATGTTCCTTGTGGCTAAACGCAGTGGAGATATGTCGTTAAGAAACTTGAATTATGATTTCCCAAACGCAATCTTGGTTGGTGGACCGGTGTTTTTGCAGGCAGCGTATGATGTTGGGGTGATAGATACATTTGTTATAACAACCGTGAAACAAAAAATTATCGCAGATGAAAGGTATAAAAATCCATTTTCAAAGATATTGCCACAACCATCTGCCACAATACCATTTGATGACATGACTGTGCGGATATATAACAAGGTATGGTCATGGTCACGATGATAATACTTGCAAATTGCTAATTTTAGTTTTATTATTGTCTCAGTTTTGTTGAACCTGTGGCATTGATATGACCGACAACCATGGAGTCGCGGTTCAAATTTAAAAAGTGATAAATTCGGGTGGCACCGCGCATAGCCAAGTTTTATGCGCCCCGAAAAAATGTTTAACCAATTGGTGCCGAGATTCCAAAATGTTTTTCCGCGCCTAAAATAAAAAGGGAACAGAAATGTTATCACTAAAATCAAAATATAGAACGCATACGTGCGGGGAATTGACTGCCAAGAATGTTGGTGAAATTGTAACCCTTTCTGGTTGGGTTCATCGTAAACGTGATCATGGATCTTTGTTATTCATAGATTTACGGGATAATTATGGAATAACGCAAATCGTTCTTGACGGTGGAAATGAAGACTTGGAACGTGTTCGTCCGGAATCTGTGTTGCAAGTCATAGGGAAAGTCGTTGCACGTGATGCGACCCAAGTTAATGACAAAATTTCTACCGGTGAAATAGAAATCCAAGTTCAAAAATGGAGTGTTTTGACGAATTCCGAAGTTTTACCTTTCCAGGTATTTGGTGATGATGAAACGAGTGAGGAATTACGTTATAAATATCGTTTCTTGGATTTACGACGTGAAAAATTGCATTACAATATTTTGATGCGTAACAAGATGATGAAATGGTTGCGCGATAAGATGTGGGATTTGGGTTTTTCAGAATTTCAAACTCCATTATTAACAGCCGATTCGCCCGAGGGGGCGCGCAGTTTCTTGGTGCCGTCACGTTTGCATCATGGTAAGTTCTATGCTTTGCCCCAAGCACCACAGATGTTTAAACAATTATTGCAAGTCGCTGGTTTTGATCGCTATTTCCAGATTGCACCATGTTTTCGTGATGAAGATTTGCGCGCGGATAGATTACTGGAATTTTATCAACTAGATTTGGAAATGTCGTTTGTTGATTTGCCTGATATTCAAGCTGTGGGTGAGGCAGTAATTCCAGAAATGGTTAAAACATTTGCGCCAGATGCTAATGTTTACCCGGATATTCCACATATTTCATTTGATGATGCTATGTTGAAATATGGGTCAGATAAACCAGATATGCGCAATCCTATTCTTATTTCCGATGTAACAGATATTTTCCGTGGGTCAGATTTCGGGATATTTGCGAATGCCATTGAAAATGGTGCTGTTGTTCGTGCAATACCAGGACCGAACAGTGCGGACAAACCTCGTTCATGGTTTGATAAATTAGGTGAGTATGCCGTTAAAGAACTAGGGCTTGGTGGGTTGGCTTACATTGTGTTTGCAGATGAACCAAAGGGACCAGTTGCCAAGAAACTTGATGCGGACCGTATTGCAAAATTGCATAAGATTGCCGGGGATAATTCATCATTGTTCTTTGTTTGTGACAAGGGGGATATCGCGGCCAAGGCAGCGGGTAAGTTACGCAATAAATTGGGCGCAGAATTAGATTTGGTGAAACCACGTGATTTCGCGTTCTGTTGGGTTGATAATTTCCCGTTTTTTGAGCCAGACGAAGAACGTGGCGGTGCCCCGATGTTTACGCATAACCCATTCTCATATCCAATGGCCAGTCTTGAAGAATTGTCTACGCTGGATCCATTCACAATCAAAGCGGCACAGTTTGATATGGTTCTTAATGGAATTGAAATCTGCAGTGGTGGTTTGCGTAACTATAACCCAGATGTTATGAAAAAATGTTTTGAAATTGCTGGATATCCAATCGAGGCGGTTGAAAAGAACTTTTCTGGCCTATACACCGCATTTCAATATGGTGCGCCACCACATGGTGGATGCGCATTTGGTATAGAACGTGTCGTGTCAGAGATTTTGGGTAACGGTGATAGTTTGCGTGAAATTGTCGCATTTCCGGCAAACCAACGTGGTCAAGATTTGTTGATGGGCAGTCCGAATGAGGTTACCGAACAGCAATTGCGTGACGTTCATATACAGGTTCGTAAAAAGAACTAATAAAAGTCAAAAAATCAAAGGATACCCGCAGATTTGCGGGTGTTTTTTGTTGACTTTGGCGGTGCGTATGGTATATTTCTTTCCGCAGAAGAGAGGGAGAGCCAAATAAAAAGGGTAAAAAATGGCACAAGATTATAAATTAGAAATTAATCGTGAAATTCAAAATTTATGGGTAAATTATAGAAATCGCGTAATACGTTCTGCTGCGGATTTTAATACAGTAACAATTGGTCGCGTGCAAATAGAAAACCTGGATTGGTGTTGGTTTGAAAATGGTGTACAATTGAGGGCTCTTATGTTGTACGACCCATATGATTGTATGCTTAGACATAATGCGCATGGCGATGGCACGGGTATATTTAAGGTAACAAAATATGGGCTCTCTTGTCGTGAGAAACCATTGACATTGGCATCACATAAGCCGCTGTGGCCATTGGGTACCAAGCCAGAAGATCAAGCCAAAATTATGTGGACCGAGATGAGAAAGATGATGGAGAACGGGTCCAAGAAATGTGAAAATGGTATTGAAATTGTCCCAGAATCGCCATTATGGAAAACCGTTGATACTTTGGCAACCAAGGCCAGAAATACATTTAGAACAGATTTAGGCAAAAAAGTACAAGATTTGGAATCGCGTGGTGTTGAATATGACGCCGAGAAAGTTTGGGATGCTGGTGTACCTGTTAATATAGAAGTGTCAAGTTTGTTAAGAACTTTGTATACCCAAATACAAAGATAACGTAAAAGGTAACAAAAAATTGCCCGCGCAAGCTTGCGGGCAATTTTTTTAGAACTTGTTATGTGTGCGTATGAAACTTCGCATAAATGCCGGATCAAAGTTTTTCATGATTTCTGACAGTGAATATTCACGACGACCATTTGGTAATAGTGTTACGGATACTGTAATTTGATCTGGGGCTGTGGCGCGTAACAACAGGTCTAATTTAGCAGACATCGAATTATCAACTATAGCCAAGCTTCCAGTAATATCGGCATGATGTACAGAAATTGTCAAAGGTTTCGTTGTTTCAAAGTTACCATGGTTGTATTTTCCAATGACGCGCATGTTTTTGATTCTTGTTATACCAGATTCTAGTGCAGTTATGGTCATGTCTTCGATATTCAACCGATTTATATTTTCAGCATTTGCGTAAAAATCGTCAATGCCAATTCCGTAAAGATATCCGCCATCAAAGGTTAAATCTATATCACCAACCATGTTGTACCATATATCATGTGCGACATGTCCACTAGTATGCAATTGCATTTCAGCAGTAATAGATGTATTTGACACATTCAATGGGAAATTCTTGGCCAACAATTTATCATTAATTACAAATTTGTTCAATTGCAAGAATATATCATATTCTGATTGTTCTTTGATTATTGTTGCAAGTAAGTTTCCACGCGCATTATCGGTAATGGAAAATGTTTGTGTACCAGCTTTTAGTGCGTATACAAAGTTTTTATATGTGTTTCCACCATATATTAACGCATTAGCTGTTAAATACACATTATTATGAAATTCGAATGGTAATAATATAGGCGCGTTTGATAAAAATTCCATTTCTTCGTATCTGTCAAAAAATTCTTTGTTAAGGAAAGTATCCAGAATCAACTTATCTGTATGCAGTGTTATGCCGTCCTGATTTGCTGTCCCAGTAAATACATGTCCCGCGATTTTTAAGGTTAAATTTGATATGTCACCACGGTCATTATAAGATCCTGATAAGATGTATGGAAAATCATTTATGGCGCGTAAATCAATATATTGAAGTCTATTTTTCATGTTTGTATTTGTAAGGTAAAAGAAATTATCTTGCAGTGTCAAAGACCAATTTCCGGAATTTGGAATAAAGGACATTGTATCCTCTGTCCAGATAATATTTCCAGGTTCTGTCATCATAAATTCTGGTAATATTTTTATGTTTGGGTTTAACCAACGCAGATTTTTTCCATACACATAATCATATTCAACTTTGGTTCCCTTTTTTGTCATAGTATAGCGACCACCCATATTAGCAAACTTGAATTTTACACTTGCGCTTCGTGCACCTGTGCGCAATACATAGTCATTTAATTCTTCAAGGGATATTTTTGAATTTGATGTTATATCGGCAACTACATAGTTTTTTGTATAATGTAGTGAACCATGTAAATCGCCGTACACAAATTCTTCGCAGGTCCATTCTTTTTCTGTTCCTGAAAACAAGCATTTTGTTGGAACGTCATCCATTAATGTTTGCACCATTATTTCATGGGCGCCATCTTTATCAATAGTTCCACCAGTAAAAATGTTATCGTCAGCAATAACCTTGTTTACCTGGACGTATTGTTCGGTACCAACAATATCAAGTTTTATATGATTAAAGTTGCGTTTGTTAAATTTTAAATTACCATAAAAGTCCACATTTATACGACTGTCACGCAAAAATTGACCAGGACGCGATAGAAACGAAAAATCAAAGTCAGTGTTGTCGGATGTCAAATTAATAGTTAACCATCCATTAGCGTCAATTTCTATATTGCCATGAACATTGTTAGCAACCAAATCATAAAATCTGAACCCGTATCCGCCATCCCACCAGAAATCAGTAGTAACATTTACGCGTCTTGTGAATTTTGGCTCGTCAAATTGAAACCATGAATTTATTTTATCAGTTGATATTTCAAGTGTTCCTGTTGCTGCACCAGATGGGAAAAGTTCTCCCTGGATATTCAAATTCAAATTTCTATTTTTGATCGTAAATTCTTTCTCGTTGAATCGTATATCGTATTTGTGTTGACCTGTACGTACTAAACCATCAAACGTTCCTTTGTGAAAAAGGCCGTCTATGATGTGATAATCCTTGCCCATAAATCTTACGACAGAATCTTTAACGGCCATATCATACTTCAAATTCAATGTTTCAAGCGATGTAAGGGTAACATCTGCACCAACAGCACCAATTGCGTCTCGGATTTCGACTTCTGTTGGATTAAATAGCCCGGTAAATGGAATTTTGAATGCAAGGCTTCGTGCGGATCCATGCGGTAAATCTACGTCATGTGCAATAATCGTTGTTTGTCCTAAAAGACCAAATGTTATATCACCTTTTACGTGAGCTACCACACCAGTTTGTGCAAAAATTGCGGATTCAAGGTGTTCACGCATTTCATTTAATTTTATAAATGATGGTAAAACAATCACACTAATTACAATAACGGCAAACAAAACAATGATTGTCCAAAATGTTCTTCGTTTATGTCGTGGCTTCATAGGCATTCTCTGACCCCTCTTGTTTTTTAATTATAATGGATTATACTGCGTTATGTGAACAAAAAAATTTTTAATCTTGAAAGTGATTATAAACCCATGGGTGATCAACCAGTCGCGATTGCGGATCTGGTTAATGGTGTAAAAAATGGGCGTAAATCACAGGTGTTGCTTGGGGTAACCGGGTCTGGTAAGACATTTACAATGGCAAATGTTATCGCGGAACTTGGCAGACCCGCATTATTGATGGCACCAAATAAAATTTTGGCAGCGCAACTTTATACGGAAATGAAATCCTTTTTTCCACATAATCATGTTGAATATTTTGTGTCGTATTATGATTATTATCAACCCGAAGCGTACGTGCCAACGACGGATACCTATATCGACAAAGATGCATCTATAAATGACCAATTAGACCGTATGCGTCACAGTGCAACGCGTGCGATGCTCGAAGAACGTGACGTTATTGTTGTGTCTTCTGTTTCATCTATTTATGGACTTGGGACCCCAGAACAGTATTCGGAAATGAAACTGACTCTTAGGGTAGGGGATATAATTGGTCGTAACGAGGTAATGCGTGAACTGGTAAATATTCAGTACAATCGTAATGATATCTCCTTTGAACGCGGATGTTTTCGTGTGCGTGGGGATACCCTTGATATTTTTCCATCACATAGTCAGGACAGGGCATGGAAAATTTCGTTTTGGGGTGATGAAATTGAAGAAATATGGGAATTTGATGCGTTGACAGGCGCAAAACTTTTTAAAATTGACAGAATTGTTGCATATCCAAATACTCACTATGCGACCCCCATGCCATCAGTAGTTCAAGCAATTGGTCAGATTCGCAAGGATTTGAATGAAAGATTGCAATATTTTCATGAAAATATGAAATACATAGAAGAGCAACGATTGCGTGAACGTGTGAATATGGATATAGAGATGATGGAATCTACAGGTACATGTCGCGGAATTGAGAATTACTCACGATATTTATCTGGGCGTTTACCAGGACAACCCCCACCAACTTTATTTGAATACTTGCCAAAAGATGCGATTTTATTCATAGACGAAAGTCATGTGACCGTTCCACAGATTTCTGCGATGGCGCGTGGTGACAAGGCGCGTAAAGAAACTTTGGCACAATATGGTTTTAGATTACCGTCCTGTGTTGACAATAGACCATTAACATTTGAAGAATGGGACGCGATGCGTCCACAAACTATATTTGTTTCGGCAACACCGGCGGAATGGGAAATGAATCAGTCAGGTGGAATTGTTGCTGAACAAGTAATTCGTCCAACTGGTTTATTAGATCCAGAATGTATTGTGCGTCCAATTAAAAATCAGGTTGATGATTTATTGAACGAAGTAAGTTCCGTAAAAGGTCGGGTATTGGTTACAACCCTTACCAAAAAAATGGCGGAACAACTTACTGATTATTTTGTTGAACATGGTATTAGGGCACGATATTTGCATAGTGATATTGAAACACTTGAACGTATTGAATTATTGCGTGATTTAAGAATTGGCAAGTTTGATGTTTTGGTTGGTATAAATTTACTGCGCGAAGGTCTGGATGTTCCTGAATGTGAATTGGTCGCTATTATGGATGCTGATAAAGAGGGGTTCTTGCGTTCTGCACGATCACTTATTCAAACAATTGGGCGTGCAGCCCGAAATGCAAATGGTCGTGTTATATTGTATGCAGATGTTGTAACCGATTCGATGAAATCGGCACTTGATGAAACGGCCCGTCGTCGTGAAAAACAAATGGCATATAATAAGCAACATGGGATAATACCGAAAACCGTATCCAAGGCGGTATTTGATGGTGTTACCGATGTCCAAGAAAAAACTGATAAAAAACGCAGATTTTTGTATAGTAAAGATGGTGTTATCGATGCTGAAACATTGCGTAAGGAAATAAAATCATTGACCCAAAGAATGCGTAAAGCCGCAGAAAATTTGGATTTTGAAACGGCTGCGGAATTACGTGATTTGATTCACAAAATGGAAGATGATCTTTTATTATTGGAGTAAAAATATGAAAACTTTGATAACAAAAAATATTGCAGAGACACGAAATTGGGCAGCAGAATTTGCAAAAACGCTTATTTCACCTGTAACTGTTGCCTTGCATGGTGATCTTGGAGTTGGAAAATCAGAAATTGCACGTACTATAATTCAAACGATTTGTGGAAAAGATACAGTGGTTCCAAGTCCAACATTTACGCTTGTTCAGACATATGTTCATAACGGTATCAAAATATCACATTTTGATTTGTATCGAATTGAAGATGTATCAGAATTAGTCGAAATAGGTTTAGATTATGCTATACAAAATGATATCACATTGATTGAGTGGCCGGATATAGCCAAAAATTTGTTACCAAATAATACAATCCATATTGAAATAACAGAATTTGAAAATGGCAGAAAAATAACCATTAAGTAAGATTAATTATTTCGTATTCTTTAAAAGTGATTGAACTGCAAGCGGAAAATCGGGTGCGGATTTAAGGTATGATCCACTGATTAATATATCGGCGCCTGCATTCCAACATAATTGTGCAGTTTCGTCGTTTATGCCACCATCAACAGATATTACAAATTTTAATCCGTACTTTTTGCGTGTAGTGGCCAGAACAGAAATTTTATGTAATGCGTCAGAATCAAATTTCTGACCTGCAGCCCCAGGTTTGACCGCCATAACCATAATTTCATCTAAATCGCGAATAATGCTTTTAAGTAATGTAACCGAAGACTCAGGATTTAACGCGATTCCAACACGCCGATTTGCACGCTTGACAATTTGTACTGCGGCGCGCAATCCTGCGGTATTTGTAGAAAGTATTACAGTATCCGCACCTGCGGCGATGACACCTTGGGCCCATTCAGATGGTGCCTCGGTCATTAAATGAACATGCAGGTGTCCACGCCAAGATGCGCGTATACGGCGTAATTCTTCGATTCCGCCAGCAATCCTATCAACATATAAACCGTCCATTATATCAACGTGTATAGCATTAATATTTGCTGAATTAAACAGAGTGTATGTTTCAGGTGCGTTCATATTAAAGCACAGGGTGCTGGGCATAATGGGGATAATTTTATTTGTTGCTTTGCGTTTTTTGCGATGAAATATATTTAAAATTTTATCTGTAAACTTTTGCATGCGTTCAAGACGTGCAATATATTTTCGACGATGTGGTTCTTGGGTGCGCCATATATAATCGGCAAGCGCACGAACAACAGCATCAGGTCCACGAACATTAATTGGTATATCAAACATATCTGATAACATATCTACGATACCATCTATACGTGATCCACCACCAGTTAATATAATTTGTGTTGGAGAATATTTTTCAAGTTGTGGGGCAATATCGTTTTTTATTTGTTCCATTAAATTTGTATAAAATGGGACCA
Source organism: Alphaproteobacteria bacterium (assembly GCA_017615655.1). Classification (GTDB taxonomy): domain Bacteria; phylum Pseudomonadota; class Alphaproteobacteria; order Rs-D84; family Rs-D84; genus Enterousia. The sequence continues at coordinate 9,776 of JAFZZS010000005.1, read as the reverse complement.
CTATGTCATTCACGTCGGCACAAGAAAATGCGTATGCGGTATCTGCCGGGCTAAAGCGCGCCATTTCATTTGATTTAAGATTTGCAACAGCGCATTTTATACGTTCTGCTTCGGAGAAAGAAATAGCCAAATTTGTTGAAATTTCATTTGTTAAATCATTTCCACCAATTGCCGGTGCACTGTACCAAACAAGACCACGTGTTGTCCAAATTGATACAGTTGTATTTTCCGCACCCAAATCAATAAACATTAACGGTGTTTTATGTGATGCGAATTCCGCATTTTCTAGAAAATGTGGCGCATAGAAACCAACAGGTTGAATATGTGCATGCCGCAATAATTCCAGTATTTTATTCATGTGTTCATTATCAAAAAATAATGCGGAAAAAGCGGACACAAGTTGACGGTCAGTATGCCCGATTGGCGATAACATATTTCGTATTTTTGGTGTGTCATAACGCAATGGAATTATGTGCATAGGGTAAAAACCGTCTGGTGTATCGATGTTTTCAATTTGTGATTTTACATCTGCTGCGGTTATTTTATGGTCAGATGACCATACCGTATTTTGCGGCGACATTTTGAAAAAAGACGGACCAAAATTTCCTGTAATATACGTTGTATCAAAATGTGTTCCAATCTGGCGTTCCAGCTCATCTATGACAGATTTTAATGCGAATACAGTATCAAAATCATCAACCGAATAATAAGCACTGCGATCAATCTGTGCATTACGAATACGATGTGCCATGCCCCTAACACCGCACGTGCCGATATCAAGACATAAAAAAGCCGAATCAATCATATTCATTTTACTAAGATTCTTGTTGGATCTCGCATATCAATTACTTGTAAATTTTTAGATAATATTTTGTGTTTGTCGTTTAATACAATAAGAGACGCAATTGCTGCGATTGGATCTTCTTCGGGTAACATAACCGTTATACCACCAGTTGTTACCAGGTTCCAACGACGATTATCTATGAAATATAAATAGTCCAAATCACCAATCAGATTTGTTGCCGCCTTGGTTATTTCACCAATGTCTTTTGGAACATCACCACGAAATATGACTGTCCCTGGGGATTTTTCTTCTGCGGGTTTCTTGACGATAGTTCCATCTGCAGAAAGTGGATAATAATATGTTCCGTCTGTCCATGCAGCAACTGCACGATAAAGGTGTATTTTTACAGATAAATTTCCATTTGGTAATCTGCGAACAGATGATTCGCGAATACCAGGTGTATTTAATAGTCTTTCATTTACTAGTTCCAGATTTATTGAATGTGTATAAGTTCCAGGTGATATCCCCACCGCTGAGGCAATAGCGGTTAAATCCTTGTTATGTGTATCTGCAGATATGGATATCGTTTTAACACGTGCAATTGGACCATACCCCATAAATGTCATAACAATTCGTGTTACAAAGTATATGGCAAGTAAAACCGCCAGAATAAAATAAAGCCAAAACCATAAGTTACGTCTCATACGCAGTATTATACCACAGTTTTATTTAATATGAAAGTTTTGGCAGCAAATTTTTACATTGCACGCAACAAGTAACCACGATGGAACATGCATTTACGATATGAACCAACAGATCGAGAAGTTGTATTTCGCGGAACAGAAAGCAACGCACGCTGACCTACATCTTTGTATTCATTAGATTGAAATGTTACCCAAAGACCATCCCAATCTGGCATACGTGCACTTTGATTCGGTGATAATAATTTTGCAAGACGGGAACGCGGCATATAAGACGGTTGATCTATTCCTAAACAGGCCTTGTGATCGCGAACAAACTGTTCTGTGGTAACAGATTCGTTTTCCCAATTCAGAATAGTTGCGTTATCTATGCTGCCCCCGTTAGGGGAGGCACATGCGCAAAGCCCGAAAATTCCGGCAAATAAAAATAATTTAAACATTCTCATGTATGTTATTATAATTTAATTGCGTTTTGGTGGCAATAGTTTTTATAATGTATAAAAATATCGGGGGAAAAGAGATGGCATTAACAGTTGATAATTTTATTAAGTTGGCGAATTTTTATAATCAAACCGCCAAGGTTATGTCTGCAATATGTGTGACCAAAGGCGGAATTGCGATGGAGAATTATGTTGGTCGTTTTTTTGCTGCTGATGTGTTAGAATTTGTTGTAGAATATGGTGAACGTTTGCTAAAATCGAAAAAAAATGTGTCGGCAGATGTTGTTTCGGTTGTAGAAAAATTTCGTGCACAGCTGGCGCATGTGCATAGTTTGGTGACACCATCTCAAAAGCCAATCTATGAGATGACGTTAGAAGAGTTCGAAAAGGTAATGAATATATAAACATGAAACATTAGGTGAAACGCATGAAAAAAATATTTGCTTTTATTATTGTGGCTGGATTAGTTGTGGCGGGTTGTATGCAGGCACCAGACGAAACAAACACAATTGAGTATGACACCGTCCAGGTTATTGATAATTTGGTCATAGATGATAATTCTGTACCAATTTTTCCAAAGAAAGCTGCTCTTACGACCGATACCGCGCGCAGGTTTTCGATTGAGTTGCCACGCCGTTGCACTGTGAATTGGGATAACCAGTCAGTTGTATCGGTTGTACCAGAAGAAAAAATAGAAGTGGTAAGAATTAATAAAGGAGATGAACTGCCCCCTGATTTGACAGTTTCAGATTACGATTTTAAAAAGCAGAGTGTCACATCGGCGTTGACCAAGTTACTTGAAGGTACAGATATAGCGGTTGTTGAACAGGAGCAAGTTATTGAAAAGGTTTCTGGGTCTATCGCGTCTGGTAATTTATCAGATGCGGTTGATTTGATTACGCGACTTGGGCGTGTCTATTATTCATATGATGCGGGATTAGGTGAAATAAAACTTTTTAATCGTGGAAAGTGGTTAATCAAAATGCCACATGATGATACAATCGTTATGGCGTTATTGGATGCCATGCACGGTGCTGATGTCCGTAATTTAATTGTAGATTGGGCGGATAATACAGTTATATTTGAGGGTAATTATCAAACAGAACGCGAGGTCGCACGTATAATCTCGGATATATCTTCTAAGAAATATGTAATGGCGTGGGATATGGATGTGTATCGTGTTTATCCTCGTACAGATAATCCAATTATATGGATGAATTTGTTACCAGCATTTGGTGAAAAAAATATAAAAATGTCCATTCCAGGAGTAGTAGGGCGTACACTTGTTGTTGGTCCTGAGATAAATACCAAGACTTTACAGGAATTTTTATCACAGCAAGCAAATGTTGTTTTGATATCACAAGGACGTTTCGTAGTACCTGATGGTTGGCAATCAAGATTTGATATTGGACAGTGTGGCAAGGAAGAAAGATTAGAAACAGATTTGATTGTCGGGGCATCTGCAAAGTATAGCGATTTCGCGGGGCGCAAGAAAATTGATGCCAAGATAGTTCTAACAACTACACATGGTGAATTGTCATCATTTACGGTTCCATCAAGTGTTGGTGATAATTACATTATAATAGGTATTCCGACACACTCGTTTGTCACAACCCCAGAGACATTAATTAGTCCGTTTGCAGAATTGGTTGTGTTTATGTCGCCAAGAATCGTTTCTATTGTTGATCCGGCGGATATACCGGATAATGACGTTTTGATTGGTGATGCGTTACGTAATTACTTGCAGAAATAATAAGTTATGATAGAATCATAATATATTATATAGAGTAAGTATATGTTTACAAAACTTGAAAGAAAGATTGCGTTTAGATATTTAGCGGCCAAAAGACGTGGTTTTGGTTCGGTTGTGTCGTGGGTTTCGCTTATTGGTATAACACTTGGGGTGGCAACTCTTATTGTCGTTATGTCTGTGATGGGGGGATTTCATGATACCCTGTTATCGCGAATCGTCGGAATGAACGGTCATGTGGTTGTATACCATCAAGATGGTATCATTGGTGATTATGATTTTTTAATCAATAAAATGCGTGAAAGTAAAACAGTTACTAATTCGGTAACCTCTATAGTTCCGATTGCCGAAGGTCAGGTCATGGTTACCGCCAAGGGTAATAATTCTGGTGCAATGATTCGTGGAATACGAATGTCTGATTTAGTAACAAAAACGACAACAGGAACACGTGTATACGGCAAGAAACTTACAGATATTCGCGATGGTGAACTTGTTATTGGTGCGACATTGGCGCGGAAGCTTGGTGCACATATGGGTGATAATGTGTCGCTGGTTTCGGCAAATGGTGCGACTGTTACCGCATTTGGAACAATGCCAAGAATCATGTCATATCCCGTAATGACCTCATTCTTTATGGGTATGTATGAATATGATTCGGGTTATGTGTTTATGCCACTGGAAACTGCACAAAAATATTTAAATCTTGGGGATGCGGTGACACACATAGATTTATTTCTAAAAAATGCTGAAAAAACTGATTCTGTCCGTGATGCGTTGATTTCGCTTTTGCCGGATGGGTATGTGGTGCGCGATTGGCGTGATTTGAATAAAGGGTTTGTTGGCGCGTTACAAGTAGAATCAAATGTGATGTTTTTGATTTTGATGCTAATTGTGATTGTGGCGGCATTTAATATAGTTTCATCGCTTGTCATGTTGGTGAAAGATAAATCAAAAGATATCGCAGTATTACGAACATTTGGGGTATCACGTCGTTCAATGATGCGTATATTTGTATTATCCGGGACCAGTATTGGTGTGATTGGCGCAATCTTTGGAACAGTACTTGGTATAATTGTTGCAATTTACATTGAGCCAATACGGCAGTTTTTCCAATGGATAACAGGTCGTGATTTATTTCCTGCGGAACTTTATTATTTGTCAGAATTGCCATCGCGAGTCGAGCCTTTGACGGTAATAGGTATTGCGGTAATTGCGATAGCGCTGGCATTTTTGGCGACTATATACCCGGCATGGAAAGCGGCAAACACTGATCCAGTCGAGGTGTTGCGAAATGAATAGAAATTTTGAAAAACGCAAATAAAGTGTTATCATTAACGGTAATAGATGGGGAATAGAGTAATGGCGTCTATATTAAATTCTTTATCGCGAGCAAAGCAGGGCGAAATCGTCCTGTCGGTGCGTGATATAAAAAAGACATTTATCGAAGGGGGACAGCCATTACACATTTTAACAGGTGGTGGGTTCGATCTGCATCGTGGCGAAATTGTCGCGCTGGTTGGACCTTCGGGCAGTGGTAAGTCCACACTGTTGCAATGTGTTGGATTATTAGATAAACCATCTGGGGGCAGTATTTTAGTATGTGGAACACCTGTGCATGCAATGAATGATGAAATGCGGACAATGATTCGTCGTCGTAAGTTAGGGTTTGTATACCAGCGACATAATTTATTATCTGATTTTACAGCGTTGGAAAATGTTATGTTGCCTATGTTGGCAAATGGTGTTACCGAGGATGTCGCACGAACACGTGCAATGAAGTTATTGAAAGCTGCAAATGTTTCACATCGTGTGTCACATTTGCCAGGGCAGATGTCCGGTGGAGAACAACAAAGAACGGCGGTTGCGCGTGCATTGGCTAATATGCCGGATATATTATTGGCGGACGAACCTACAGGGAGTTTGGACCCTAAACATGCTGTTGCGGTATTTGAACTTTTATTGGATTTGGCGCGCAAGAATAAAATGGCGATGTTATTTGTGACGCATGATATGTCTTTGGCGAATCGCGCGGACAGGCGAATTACAATTAAAAATGGATTTGTAAAGTGATATAATATTTAAAAGGGGAGAGAGAAATGAGAAATACCACAAAAAAAACATCAGAAAGTAAAAGTTATGTTTACTCACGCAAACACAAAATAATTGCGTGGTTGGCGCTTATTGGTATTTTTGTCTGTGGAATGATGACGGGGGTGTCGTTGTGGGGATATAAACACGCGCGTATGGTGGACACAACCGAAAAAGTAGAGAATTTTGTAGAACGAAATACTATGCCGTGTCGTGTGAAAGAAGAAAATTTACAGCGTTTATTAACCGAAAATGATCATGCGCATAATGCACGTATTTACGAAAAATTGGTAAAGATTGGTTGTGAAAAAAATAAAGAAAGATTCGCAAATTTTGCAGAATCTGAGCGTGAATTAGATGATGCGATGCTGTACGTAAAATATGGTGAAGAGAATTTCGCGGATGTCCCAGGAATTCGTCCGTGCGAAGTAATTGAAAAACAATTAAAATTTGAATTAATTACAAGGGATAATCCTGCATCTTGGGAACATTCGCGAAATGCACGTGTGTACTCTCAGATGGCAGAAGATGGATGCCCAGAAAATTCTGAAAAGTATAAACAGATGGCCTTGGATGAATTGCAGATTGCTGATGGTATAAAGGTACGCGATGATAGTATAAGTCAGGATGAAATGCGTTATACTGTAGGGACATACAAAAAATTACAAATGCAAAATGAAGCAAGAAAGTATATTAAAAAGGCAGAAAAACTTATAAACCCAGGAATCGATTTTATTATGGAATTGCAACGCGTCATAGAAGAATAAAAAGGTGTTACGATGAATATAAAAATAATAGGATTTTTTGTCGCACTGGTTTTCGCGGTATTTTCAGGTTATTCGTTTGCTGAAGAAGAGTCTGATAACACAGAGCTAGAAGAAGTTGCAGAGGAAGTATTTATTGAGCCTGAAAGTATAGAATATGATTTTGAATTTGATGTAATGAATGATGATGAAAATATGGAAATTGACGAAGTTCGCACAGTTTCAGTACGTATGACTTGTAAAGAAATAAATGAACGAGTTAAAGAATTGCGCGAAGATGTGAAAGCATATCCAGAATTAAAATCAGAATTGGAAACTATGTTGTCTCGTCAACGGACACAATGTGCGGCACGTGCTAATCGTAGACCTGTTCATAATTATGAAAATGTAAATCCTGTGATGGTCGTTGATGTCCCAGTAGTTGAAGAAGAAACTGATGTTGTCGCTGAACCAGTTGTTATCGAAGAAAAACCGGCAGAACCAGTAAAAACACCAGAAGAAATAGCAGCCGAACAAGCAGAACAAGAACGAAAGATTGCTGAAAATATCGCTAATGGGTTATGTGATGACGGGACAAAACCGAATCGATATGGGTGTTGTGAAGGTGAAAAATTCAAAGAAGTTTCGCAAATGAATTTTGCGTGTTGTCCCAAAGAAGGTGAAGGTGAGTGCCATGAACCCAGAAAAAAGAAATAATTTTATCTGAAATTAAACAAATAAATTGAAAGCTCGTTTTGTGCATGAAAGCGGGCTTTTTATATACATTAAAAATCAAAATTTATTGTTTTATGGTGTAATTTATGGTACAATTTCTGAAAAGGAGATATTATGGCAGATCTTGTAGCAGAACGCGTAGCAGAGGCGCAAAGTTTATTGATTCAACGTGCAGAACGGTTGAAAAAATTACTAGATGCACCGCATAATGAAAATCCTTCGGAAGAATTTATCAAAGGCGCCGAACTTGTTCAAAAACTTATAGAAGGTCAATCAGAATTGTTAAATCAAATGGTTTTTGAAGCGCCTAAGACGGTGATAGAACAACTTAGAAATTTAAGATTAGCAACTGGTAATATGGATCAAACGGTGGTTGAGGGGATGAAATCAACGACCGATGCCATAGATGGCATGCTGGATGCGTTGGAAAGTATGGTAAGATCCAGATAGTAGTTTAAATATTTTTACTAACAAAATTGCTTGTATTCCAGGAATGGCGGCGTCTTTAATTCTTGGGGCGTTTGTGTGTTTCCAGCATAGGACTGTGTGTGAATGAATTTATAATTAACGATGTTTTTGTTTATTTCGCTTTTTACCGTGTTTCTGATAATAGATTGTTAAGAGTAATACGAATATCAAGAAAACTAAATCCAAAGAGACAATGAACATCAAACCAATTTCTGGACTTTCCAATAATATATAACCAAAGTAGCATAAATCGGCTGCAATCCACGTAAGCCAATACAGTAAACTTAAATCATCGGCTGATTTTCTTTTCAATATTTTAATTATTTGTGGCATATAGGCAACAAATTCTAATACTGTGTAAATAGATAAAAGAAGAAAAGCAATAGTAGTTTTCATTTATAGGTTTCCTTATTTAAACAAGGGAATTATATCATAATTAGGCTAATAATTGAACTTGTACTTAAAAAATTATGACCAAAATATCCTGGGGTATTTTACAGTAATCATACCCAAATGATATGCAATAATAGGAATATTTTACCTTGTTTTTGCTTCTTTGTTGAGGTCATTTATTCCGGGTTTATATGGGTTTGGTGATTTGTTTACCATATTGGTTTACCTTTTTTATATACCTGATGTACAAAAACGGGATAAAACAAATTTCCCAGGAAAGAATATAATGTATGTGGTTATAACAAAAAAGGAGTTTTATATGACCCATCAAGATATATGGCAAGCAATTGATAAATTTGCATTTCAACATAATATGTCCTGTTCAGGATTGGCAAAATTTTCTGGATTGGATGCAACGACGTTTAATAAAAGTAAACGTTGGTCCAAGTATGGTCAGCCAAGATGGCCCTCTACTTGCAGTATAGCGAAAATATTAAATTCCACAGGAAAAACCCTAGAGGAATTTGTAAAATGTATTTGTGATTAAAGATTTTTATTTACAAAAGGTGTTATCTGTATAAGATGTAGGGTATGTCGACTTTAAAAGGTAAACTTATTTTATTAAAAGAGTTATTAGCTCTTAAAGAAGTTGTTGATAAGGGTAGTATTCAAATTGCGGCCAATGAAAATGGCATAAAAAATTCTAATATGTCCCAATTAATTAAGGACCTGGAAGATAGATTTGATACTAAACTTATCAACAGAAGTTATGACGGTAGCCAGCCAACAAATTCTACCCAAATTATATATAATGACATATGCGCCATAGAAGAATTGCTTAATAAAATTTCAGAAACTTTTGTGGATATGGATTCTTTGTCGGGTTCTATGTCTGTTTGGACCGAAGAAGGTTTATTTGGCAGTTTTATTATGAAAGATTTGTCTGAATTTTATGCTAAATATCCAAAAATTCGTTTGGAATTGTTGATGAGAAAGGAACCAGATATATCAAATATGGACATTTTAATTATTAAACCAAAATTACATCCAAATATTCATGGGACAGTTTTGTTCAAATTTAAAACGTATTTGAAATTTTATGCCAGTAAAAAATATCTGGAATTACGTGGAACCCCAAAAAATATAAATGATTTACTAGAAAACCATGATTTATGTATGGTTTATCGTTATATGAACCTACCAGAATGTCAAAGCATTATAAAACGTGCAAAACATTTAAATACCATATCGGATTCGTTGGCGCTGATATATAGGCTTGTCAATGATGGTGATGGTGTTACGGTTTTTCCATCGTGGTTTCAGGAAAGCAGTGAAAACCTGGTTTGTATCAAAGACTTGGATTTTGAGTATGAAATGGAAACCCAGTGTATGTGTAGAACCGAAATTGCAGAATCACCAAAAGTTTTGGCTTTTGTAAACTTTTTTATAGATTTCTGTACTGGACACAACGTTCCGATTGATATTTATTATTGATTATTCTAAGCAAAGTGCCGGTTTTCTAATGTTTTTATCTTGGTTGGAGTGTCTTAGCGTTTCTCGGACTCGTGATATCCTTGATTTACTTACTGTTGGACGAAATATACAGAACATTCTTGATAAGTATCCTGTGTAATTTATTTTATGATTTTGCAGCGTGTCTGTTCCTGTCTTGCT
>JAFZZS010000004.1 GCA_017615655.1 Alphaproteobacteria bacterium | reverse complement strand
TGCCTGCCGATATTACTGCAGTGTCTGTATAAGCTTTTGCTTCAGCGATTGCCTGCTGTTTTGCAGTGGCTAGATCACTTGTACTTGGTTTTGCATTAAGTTCTGTTTTAGTAGCAAATGTTTGTTTATCTGAATTATAAGCAGTTTTTGTTACAAATGTATTATCTACATAAGTGTTAGTCGCTTTTGCCGCGTTTTCTGTTTTTGTTGCATACGTGTCTGCAACTGTGGATAAAATGTTTGTTGTCGTAATAGTTAGTTTATCATTGACTTCTTCTTTAGTGTCATAATTGGATAAATCTGTTGATCCAGATATTGTAAGCCCATTGGCGTATTCTTTAGCTGCGATCAATGCATCGTTGGCCTTCGTGGTGGCAAAATCTTGCGTTGCAAGACCAGATACTTTGCTGTCGGTATATGTATTTGCATCGGTCTTCGCAGCAGTTGCTTTTGCGGTTGCAAATTGTTCAAGTCCCGCCGTAGCACTGCTTAGCGCGGTTGTTATTTTAAGATCCACCTGGGGTGACGTATCATAAGCGGATAAATCTGTCTCAGGGAACGTAAGTGCATCGGCATATTGTTTTGCTGCGCTAAATGCGGCATCCGCTTGGTTGGCCGCAAACTGTTGTGCCGCAATTAGTTTATTGTCTATGGTTGGTCTGTCATATACGCTGTCTTTGGTTGCGAATGTTGCGCTTGCTGTTGAGTTTGCAGATGCTGCTGCGGCTTCGGCCTTGGTATTGGCATATTGTTTTGCGTCCGCCAGAGCGTTAGCAAGTTCGGTCTTGCTGGCCAAATTTGTGATTTTTGTATCAATCATACTATTAACCGCAGCGGTATTAACCCCCGGATTTTCTTCAATGTTGGAAATTTTTGTTTCGGCGGCACCAACACGTGTCCGCAGGGCATCTACACTGGTTTCGGTAACACCCATACGGGAATTCAAACTGTTAACTGTATCAGATGTCGCCAAATTCTTGGTTGCCAAACGGCTATCAAAACTTTGTTCAAATTCGTTTCCTTTGCTGACCTTTTGATCCAACTTTAAATCCATAACATCTTTGCTGTAAAAAACACTAAGGTCAGGCGCTTGGACATTCGTGCTGACATATTCGGCGACAAACGGTTGGTCGGCAAGACGTTTGGTCGCCACACGCGTATCAAATGCGCTGTTAAAATCCCCAGTGTTCATTTTAAGCGCCAATTGATTACGATTCGATTCGGCCATGGTTTTGGCAGATGTCGCGGTTGTTGCCGCATATCCCAAGTCAGTTGTTAACTGTGAGTATGAATTATCTAATGTGTTATAACTGCGTGATAATTCTTCAACGCGTCCCTCTAGTTCTGCCAGGGCATTTTGTGCCGCGGCTGTTCCCTGGGTTAACTTGTTCGTTTTTACAACGCCTGGGTTGCCATAGGCGCTGGAAACACGTGAAAGGCTGTCACCAGTACTGTTGGACGATTGAGAAACCGATGTTTTTTGTTGCGTGGATGAAACTGTTTTACCCGGGTTTACACGCAAACTGCCGGCGCGTGCTACGGTTGCATCCGTTTTTTGTGTGCCACCAGTACGTACACTTGCCGCACCAAGTGCGCTTTGTGCACAAAGTGTTACTGCAACTATTCCAATAAATGCTTTCTTGTCAAACATGGTTTCGTCCTTTCTTTCCTTTGTTTGTTGCACTTTATAACAATATTTTTTATGCATTATTATAAAGTACTATCAAATGGTTGATTGCGTTCCCTTCCTTGTCAACTATCGTCAGTTTAGCAAAAACCGTATATTTGGGCAAGGACTTTTTTTATTGCATATGCAATTTTGTTCAGTAAAATTGTCCAAGTTGAAAAAAGGACACTTAACATGCATATATACCACATAACCCAGGCTTATGATGATGCGCGTATGGGCATAAGAACATTGATGCTGTCAAATGGCAAAGATGTGCCGCATTCTGTTTTTTTGCGTAAAAATAAAAAGACAGAAAATTTTAAGCCAGGAAAAAAAATTATAATATTGCGCGATAAATATCTTGATATGGAAGATATAGTCTATATTTGTGATGGACAACTTTACTTTCGTCAACGGCCGTATTTATTTGATGAATATGGATGCAAATGCTTAATTGAATATGTCGGTGGTTTGAAAGATGAATACAAGTTGGACAGGGCACTGTTAAAATTTATGATTGTGCGTGAATGTATGAATAACAAAATTGATTTGTCACGAAAGTTTGGTAAAAATTTGTTAAACTTGTTATCCAAAGTGAAAGGGTGTTGAAAAAAATTTATTTTTCGTGTAAATTATTCCATAGGAAAGGTGTATAAATATGCATAATGAATTGTTAAAAGAATTAGAAGCGCGTGGTTTTATAAATCAATGTTCAAATATGGACGCATTAAATGATGCGCTAAATAATGGAAAAGTTACGGCTTACTTAGGTTCTGATCCAACGGCAGATTCTTTGCATGTTGGGCATTTAGTCCCAGTAATGATGATGCGCTGGTTACAAAAATATGGGCATCGGCCTTTGATGCTTGTTGGTGGTGCAACGGGGCGTATTGGTGATCCGTCGGGGCGTGATACTGGGCGACCGATGATGACCGAAAAAGTTTTGGCAAAAAATATTGCAGGTTTGAAAAAATCTTATTCGAAATTCCTGCATTTCGGCAAGGGCGCAACTGATGCGATAATTGTTGATAATTATGATTGGATGAAAAATTATACGCATCTTGATTTCTTGGCGCAGTTTGGAACGGATTTCACGGTGCCGCGTATGTTGTCTATGGAAAGTGTAAAACGGCGATTGGATAATGGCATGACATTTCTGGAATTCAATTATATGACATTTCAGGCTGTCGATTTTCTGACACTATATAATAAGTATGGGTGTACGTTGCAGTTGTGTGGCGCCGATCAATGGGGTAATGCCATTATGGGTATCGAACTTATTCGTAAGAAAGTTGGTCAGGAAGCCTTTGTGTTATCTACATCTTTGATTACAGATGCGGCAGGAAATAAAATAGGAAAGTCTGCTGGTAATGCAATTTGGGTAAATGAAGATAAATTGTCACCATATGAATACTGGCAATATTTCCGTAATACACCGGATGAATTGGTTGAAAAGTTCCTTAAGATATTTACAGAAATTCCACTGAATGAAATTGCAAAACTTGCGAAGTTGCAGGGGGCGGAATTAAACGAGGCAAAGCGTGTTTTGGCAAATGCAGCAACAACAATTGCACATGGTGCCGATGCCGCAAAAGATGCCGAAAACGCGGCGGCGGCACTGTTTGGTGGTGGCGGTAATATGGATAATGTACCAACTGCAGAAATAGATATGGACGCCCCGATGGGTGTAATCGATTTCTTGTGCGCAGCAGGGCTGTTTGATTCAAAGTCTGATGCGCGTCGCATGATAGAGCAGGGTGGCGTTCAAATAGATGGTGTCAAGGTAACAGATTGGCGCGCCACTGTGTGTCCCAAAAAAGAATTTATGGTGCAACGTGGCAAGAAAAATCACTTAAAGGTAATTGTTAAATAGATGTTACGTCTTGTTGCATTTTTGGCGCTTTTTTTAGTAGGGGGAACGGTCGCATTTGCTGGTTCGGCGGAACTGGATCAAATTCAGTCTCAGATTCGACAAACTGAACAGAAAAATAAGCAACTTGAACAACAGGTTAAAACATCTGATAGGGATGTCGCACAAACGAAAAAGCAACTTGTATCTGCAGCAGATAAGGTTAGTTCGTTGGAAGAGTTGCGTGCAGATATTGCCAAAAAAATCGCAGAATTAGACGCCCGTCGTGCAGAAATTTCCGCAGAACTTGAAAAAAATCGTGGGCGTGTGGTGGATGCTAGTTCAAGTATGGTGTTTATCGCACTAAACCCAAATTTTGATACAGATAACATGCATGATTTTGTTTTGACTTCGGCAATTATGGCGGGAATGGCGGATAATTTGGACGAACATATTCGTGATGCGGCAAATAAAATTGATGAATTAGACAAGATTCGCGAGACGCGTGCCATTGAAAAAGAAAAACTGGATAGAACGGCAAAAAAATATCATGACGAGAAAAATTTACTGGATAAGCTGTTGCGGCGGCGATCGGCACAAAATGAGAAATTACGTAACGAACAGATGGCATTACAGAAAAAATTGCGCGAATTGTCGGCACGTGCAAAGACGATTTCAGAATTATCTGCCGGCGTAGGGAGTTCGGAAATGTCGGCGGATTCAAGATTCTCGATTCGTAAGTTAAATCAACCTGTACGTGGTCGTGTTGTTGTGCGGTTTGGTGAGAAAACGGCATTAGGGTTAAAATCTGATGGGTGGCGAATTCATACGCGATCTGATGCGCTGGTAACGGCGCCGGCGGATGGGGTTGTAAAATTTGCTGATGCCTTTAAGGGATTTGGGCGAGTTATAATTATTTCGCACAAAAATGGCTATAATACGGTTATGACTAACCTTGGGGCAATAGATGTTATTGTTGGACAAGAAGTGTTAGCTGGCGAGCCGATTGGTCGTATGAACCCCAGCAAGCCAGAAATGTATCTTGAGGTCCGACGTGGCGACAAGGCGGTCGATCCTGCGCGAATTTTCAAAGAAAGTTGAATATACTTGACAAAATTATAAATTAGTGTTATATTATTTGTCAAGATGACAGAAATAAAGAATCTTAATCATGGGCGGGAAACTTATGCTGTGGATTACGGAGAAAAATTCGTATTGAAACGGCCCCTGCCTGTATTTAATGATGAACAAAAGCAAAAATGGTTGGAAAAACAGCATAAAACAAAAGAATGCATTGATGCAATTCGTTCGGTTAATCATACGGTGTACAACGTTCCGAATATGGAATTCATAAACGATGACGAGTATCAAATTTTGGAAGAGCGTGCCCAGGGACAAAAGTTGACACGCGATTTATATCTTACTTTGTCGACCCGCCAACAGCATGAGATTATCAATAGTATAGGAACATTTTTGGTCGATATGAATGAATTAAAAGAGGCATATCCTGAGAAAAATCACAAAATAACAAGTGAATTCAAGTTTGATTCTTTGATGAACTTTGTAAATAACCGTATGAATAAGTGGTTCAAAAAGAATGAAATATTGCAAATGAAAAGATTTTGTGAACAAATAGATTCTTTTACATACGATACATATATGGCATGGTCACATGGTGATTTAAATTCTGGTAATGTTTATTATGATACTAAAACCAGCACATTATCATTTATTGATTTTGCCGAGGCGGGTTACCATTTAATTTATGCAGATATCTTCGCGCCGTTGCAAACGGATTTACGTATTGAAAAACGTGTTTATGAAAAATATATTGAATATCATCAACCTGCGTTATGGCGTATGACCAGTTTGCGTAATCAAAAGATGCAGGAAATCATGAAATATCGTGCTGAAAGCGTGTTGTTAAAACGTTTTCTTAAGGCGTCACAAGATTTGCGCACAAATCCCCAAAGCGAAAAAGGTGTTCGTAATACCGCGGAAAAAGTTAAATTTATGCGTGAACAGATGGCGGCAATTTTGACGCTGGAACAGAAATTTGCTAAGAAGTAAAAAAGTGTTATAAAAAAACTGGCATTGTGCCAGTTTTTATTTTGATTTGGAAATAAACTTGCCATTATTTAGCAATATCCAATCGCAAAATCCAAGGTGTAAACATTCCTTGGCAGACAGGTATCCGTATTCATCCATACGTAATTCTTTTAATTGTTCTTTAGAAATGTGTGTGTTGGATAAATATATTTTTTCTGATGCCGCGGCATGATTTTTCATGTCCAGGTATGCTTTGTCTATTTCAGATTCTTTCGCAACTTTGTTTGTTGTGCATCCAAAATGAACGAAATGTTGCCCATTTTCGCCCATTATGCGATATCCTGGGGTTCCCTGGATGGCAAGCATACTGGCACTGCTGCCGGCATAGGCCGGAACAAATGTACGAACAATCATACCCTTGTTCTTGGCAAGTGCAAATAATGATGAAAATTGTCCCAATACATCAAAACTGCCACCACCAGAATTAATGAATACATCTAATGCAACAGGGTTTTGTTTTGGCAATTCGTATGGCGATTTCATTTTATAATCACCATGATATTTTGTCTTGGGGGTGACGGAATCTATCATAGAATACATGTTCGCAATTGCTTCTGCGCACTTTTCTTGATCAAATTTGTCCATGATATACACTTTGAAATCGGTTGCAGCAAAGTTTAACTCGTTGTTGCGATTCATAATGTATGATCCGTTAAATATTTCTGGTTGCACGTTAAACTCCGTTTTTTATGTACGTTCCCACTGTAATACAAAAACAAATAATTGTCAAATGAATAAAAAAGTTATTTTTAATCACTTGCCTTGAATTGAAAAAGGAATTATTATGGTGCGGCGTGAAAAATCAAGGGGATTAAGATAATGGCTAATTTGATAGTTGATGGTAACTGGGCAGCGGCTGACGTTGCATACAGATGTGTCGATTTTGCGGCAATTTATCCAAT
This sequence comes from Alphaproteobacteria bacterium, assembly GCA_017615655.1. Taxonomy (GTDB): domain Bacteria; phylum Pseudomonadota; class Alphaproteobacteria; order Rs-D84; family Rs-D84; genus Enterousia. The sequence continues at coordinate 4,803 of JAFZZS010000004.1, read as the reverse complement.
TACCCCAAGCAGTACAATGGGTGAACTGGCTGATGAATGGTCGTTTCAGCATAAAAAAAATATTTGGGGTACAGTTCCACAAATAATTGAAATGGAATCCGAAGGCGGTGCTGCTGGTGCTATGCACGGGGCGTTGCAGGTTGGGGCATTGGCAACAACATTTACGGCATCCCAGGGGTTGCTTTTGATGATACCAAATATGTATAAAATTGCCGGTGAACAAACGCCTTTTGTTATGCATGTTGCCGCACGTGCATTGGCGACGCATGCATTATCTATTTTTGGTGATCACAGTGATGTTATGTCAGTACGTTCTACCGGGTTCGCGTTGTTGTCATCACATAATGTGCAACAGGCACATGATATGGCTGCTATTGCGCATGCAGCTACGTTACGGTCACGTGTACCTTTTTTGCATTTTTTTGATGGTTTTCGTACAAGCCATGAAGAATCGCGTTTAATTCGTATAGAAGATGATGAATTACGTAAACTTATTCCTGAAGATTTGGTGGCAGAATATCATTTAGCGGGCATGAATCCCGATAATCCCCGTATTCGCGGAACTGCCCAGAACCCAGATGTTTATTTCCAAGGACGCGAGGCGGCAAATAAACTTTACATGAATACACCGGCGATTGTTGCAGAATGTATGAGCGAATTTGCCAGACTGACAGGACGTAAATATGGTTTGGTTGAGTATGTTGGTGATAAAAAGGCCGAAAATATTATCGTTGCGATGGGGTCAGCATGTGAAACTATTGAAGAGACTATGGCACATTTACCATCTGGATTTGGTTTAATAAAAATTCATTTATACCGTCCTTTCCCAACTGATGCATTTTTATCTGTACTGCCGAAAACAGTGCGTCAAATTGCGGTGTTAGATAGGACCAAAGAACCGGGGGCGATTGGTGAACCACTTTATATGGATGTAAAGTCAGTTGTTGGTGATAGAGCCGCGGTGTTTGGTGGACGTTATGGATTGGGTTCAAAAGAGTTTAAACCACGTGATGTTGCCGCAATTTTTGAAAATATGAAATTGAAAAAGTTGCATCATAATTTCACGGTCGGTATTGATGATGATTTGACAGGGTTATCATTAAAGACTGACCCAATGTTTGCGGTTGAAGACCCCAATTTCAAAACTGCTATTCTTTACGGGATTGGCAGTGATGGTACCGTTGGTGCAGTTAAAAATATTGTAAAGATTGTTGGTGAAAATTCGGATTTATATCCACAATCGTATGCTGTTTATGATTCCAAAAAGTCTGGGGGATTAACGGCATCACATATTCGGTTTTCAAATAAACCGATAAAAAGTCAATATCTTGTAGAAGTTGCAGATTTTATTAGTGTATCTAATTTTATGATTGCGCAAAGATTCGATGTTTTTCGTGGATTGCGTGCCGGTGGAACGGTTATGATAAATACCGCATTGGCGCCAGATGTTGCATTTGCAAATTTGCCTCGTGATGTTCAAGAACATTTGATGCGTCTGCGTGCAAATGTATACTTTTTGGATGCGAATGGTGCGGCGATGGCACTTGGGCTTGGTAACAGAATTAATACATTTATCCTGTTAAACTTCTTTAATTTAACCAAAATTATTAATCCAAAAGTTGCGGCAAAATCTGCCAAACAAGCCATTGAAAAAACGTATAAGAAAAAAGGAATGGATGTTGTCCAGGCAAATTGGGCGGCGGTAGATAAAGCGGCTGATTATCTAAAACATTTTAAATTACCATCATCTGTATCTAATTTTGCACCGGATTTCGTCCCTGCAATGACACATGATGCCCCCGTTAATATTGCGGGAACATTAGGTGAAATGGCGGCGGGACGTGGCGATAGTCTGCCAGTGTCACGGTTCAAGATTGATGGAGAATTTGGGGCAGGGCAATATCCGGTTGGTACTGCAAAATATGAAAAACGTGCAATTTCATCGCGTGTTGCAAAATGTGATTTGGAAAAATGTATTCAATGCGGGAAATGTTCAATGCTTTGTCCGCATGCAGCGATTCGTATAAAGGCGATGTCGCAAAAACAGGTTGCCAAGGCAAAAGCACGTGGGGTAATCGTGGTGCCGATGAAAACCCCGGAACTTGGTGCAAATATGTATTTTACAATCAGCATTTCACCAGCGGATTGCACCGGGTGCGGTTTGTGTGTTAAGCATTGCCCCGTAGGTGCCTTGTCAATGGTTGATGCAAATGCTGATGATCAGGCGATATTTGATGAAACGGTTAAACTACCAGATTTTCCACGTGAAAAACTGAACCTTAATTTGCCAAAACATATTGAATTATTGCCACATTACTTTGAATTTCCGGGCGCGTGTGCGGGTTGTGGCGAGACACCATATACAAAAATGATGGCACACTTATTTGGTGATCATATGGTTATTGCCAATGCCACGGGTTGTTCATCTATCTATGGTGCGAATTTGCCAACGACGCCATGGACCTGTGATGAAAATGGACGGGGGCCGGCATGGTCGAATTCGTTGTTCGAAGATAATGCGGAATATGGTTTAGGTATGCGGGTTGCACTAAATCAGCGGCGTGATATGTTGAAAAATTTGCTGTTTGAATTGGGTATTAAAAATGTTGAGGAAATGTTTGCTGAAACCAATATAGATGCACAACGCAAAATCAAGGATGATTTGGCGAAAAGGCTAAAGAGGTTTAAATCACCATCTGCACGGTTGGCGGAAAGTATGTTGGGTGATATTGTGCAAAAATCTGTATGGATTATTGGTGGTGACGGTTGGGCATATGATATTGGATATGGCGGGTTGGATCATGTTTTGCACAGTGGTGAAAATGTTAATATATTGGTACTGGATACCGAAGGGTATTCGAATACCGGTGGTCAGCAATCCAAGGCAACACCATTTGGTGCCAGTATGAAGTTCGCAATTGGTGGGAAAAATCATGCCAAGAAAGATTTGGGTATGATTGCCATGATGTCCGGTGCATACGTGGCACAGATTGCCATCGGTGCCAATCCTGTTCAGGCAATCAAGGCCTTCCGCGAGGCCGAATCATTTAATGGACCATCAATAATACTTGCCTATGCGCCGTGTATTGCGCATGGATTCGCATTACAAAATGGTCCAGAACACCAAACACAAATGGTGAATACGGGTGCATGGCCTTTGTACCGTTTTGACCCGCGGTTAATTGTCGAAGGGCATAATCCTATGATGATAGATTCAAATGTAGATACGCTTAGTCCGTTGGAAGATTTCCTTAAAACCGAAACACGTTTTGCGGCGGCGCGTGCGGCGAATCCGAACTTTGATAAATTAGTAGAATATGCCAAGGAAAACAATCAATACAAAACGCAACTAAAGAAATATATTGCGCATTTTGCAATGTTGCAGGCAACGAAAGAAAACGGGGAAGGTTAGATTCGATTTTGTCTAAATTGCTTTATATCAAAAAGATGTGTTGCAAAAAGTCAAAACAATAGGCAAAATAGTTCCATAGGTCCAAGGGGCAATTATGAGGAAACTAATTTTTATCTTATCTTGTATTGTTATGGCGGCGTGCACTTTTCAGACCAAGCATCGCGGTTACGTATTTCCAAACGATTTGGAAACACAAATTGCGACGGTTAAAACTACGGCCCAGTTGCAAGATTTAATTGGATCGCCCCAGGTAAAAACTGTGCATGGGGACGAAGTATGGATTTATTTCGGCGAAGATGAAAATTATCATGGACCGTTCCCATTAACCTATGACAACAAGACGGTTTTATTGGCGTGGGTCAAGGGTAACAGTGTAACAAAAACAAAAATCATGCATGACGAAGATTTGCCAGATGTAAGAATTGATTCTGACGAGACGGAAATTCCGGCGGCAATTGAATTAAATGCCATGGAAGAATTGTTTAATAATATCGGCAGATTTAGTCCGGCGGGACTTGGGCAATAATTGTTGTTATAAAAATTGGTTGGCATTTTTCCCCCCCAGGATGTTTTTGCCAACCCATTTTTTTTAGCCCCTTTGATTTGTTTTTTGGATATTTTTATGTTATAATCAAGGGATAAGAGAGAATGGCAAAGAAAGAGAAAAGCTATGCCAAGTAAGAAATTAGATTTTAAAACTGGTCAATATGTTGTTTATCCAACCCAAGGCGTTGGCAAGTTGATACGTACCGAAGATCAGGTCATCGGTGACCAGAAAATTAAGATGCTTGTTATTGATTTTGAAAAAAGTCGCATGACTTTGCGTGTGCCATTAGAACGTGCAGAAATATCCGGTTTGCGTCCTTTGACCAGTGCCAGAAAGATGGACGAAGCAATCGCATCTGCCAAGGGCAAGGCCGGTGCCAAACGTATGATTTGGGCGCGTCGTGCGGCACAATACGAAGAAAATATAAATTCTGGTGATCCCATGAAATTGGCCGAGGTTGTACGCGACCTGCAGCGGCGCAGTCCGACAGATACCGTTCCGTTTTCGGCGCGTCGTTTGTACATGCGTGCGTTGGAACGTATGGCGCAAGAGTTTGCAGTGTTACACAAAATGGATGTTGAAGCCGCATCTGATAAAATCGAAGATATTTTGGGTATTCCAAAAGAAATCGACCTTAATGCCGTCGAAGAGGATGACGAAGAGGAAGAAGAGGATTATTCAGAGAGCAGTGAATAGTGGTTAGGGTTAGTGATTAGTAAAACGGTTGCAGAAATGCAACCGTTTTTTAAATTCGAATCGTCATATCGGACATAAAAACACGTCATACCGCACACTGATGCGGTATCTCTTTTAAATGATATTTTGTGTAAGTCATTGATACTTC
>JAFZZS010000001.1 GCA_017615655.1 Alphaproteobacteria bacterium | reverse complement strand
TTTTTTTTTTTTTTTTTTGAACTTGATTCAACGGGTTGTGTCTGATATAATTCATATGAACAAACGAAGGGGGAAAATTTCCATGAAAAAGATATTACTAACATCAATACTTGCAATTGTTACCGGAATAACAATATCGAATGCAGATGGCGATAAAAAGGTAACATCCAAGAATTATGTTGATACACAAATTGGCACACGTCAGGCAACAATTCCTGCGACAGGTACGAACACAGAAGAAGCTGGTTCAACGGTTGTTACATATACTGATAATGCGGGAACAATCGGTGAACGTGGTATTTGTGATATTGAATCAAACGGAGACGGTGAGTGCGAAGACAATTATTTGGTGACGCGTGATTTGTTGGAAGATTCATCCAGTTATTTGCCACAAATGGCTGTCACAACTAAAACTTGTACCGAATGGGTTGCAAACGCATCACAGACCGATGAAAATTGCTTGTTATGGGATCTAAGTGAAAAAATTGTTTATGGGAGATGTTCTACTAGCACCGATTGTGAATGGCTTACTCCTTCTTGTACAGGTGGGCGTAGCGGAACCTGTCATAATAATAAGTGTGTTTGCTACGCTAGATAATAAATTAATAAATAAATTAATACCGCCCATTTGGGCGGTTTTTACATTGTAAAATCTTCACCCAGGTAAACTTTTTTCACCATCGGGTCACGTATAATCTCGCTGCTGGTGCCATGTTTTAAAATCTTGCCATCATGCAAAACATAACTGCGGTCGGTGATACCAAGTGTTTCACGCACATTGTGGTCGGTAATAATAACACCCAAACCACGATTCTTTAATTGTGACACCAAACTGCGAATTTCGTTTACCGCAATAGGGTCAATTCCCGCAAAAGGTTCGTCCAGCAAGATGAATTTTGGATCATTTGCCAATGCGCGCGCAATTTCAACGCGGCGGCGTTCACCGCCCGACAATGATGTTGCTGGACTGCGCCGCAGGTGTGAAATAGAAAATTCTTCTAATAATGCGTCCAGTTTTTGTTGTCTTTTTTTGCGGCTCGGTTCAACAATTTCAAGTATTGCCATAATATTTTGTTCTACGGTTAGTCCGCGGAATACGCTGTTTTCCTGGGGTAAATAACCAATGTGCAAACGTGCCCGCTGATAGAACGGCAGGTGCGTTATATCCTGGGAATTCAGAAATATTTGGCCACCTGTGGCGTTTAATTGCCCGGTAATACAGTAAAATGCAGTTGTTTTTCCCGCACCATTCGGACCCAAAAGACCAACCGATTCACCCTGGCGTGCAACCAAGGATATGTCGCGCAGAACCATTTTTTTACCATAAGATTTTGACAGGTGTTCAACCCGTAATTCAGACTGCTTCATATTTGTACCACCAGTTCATTTGTTTGTAATTCTTGTTCATTATCAGTTTTTACACGAACATTACCAATAAGTCTAATAGTTTTTGTTACACGATTGAATTCACCGTTGTGGGCGGAAAATGTAATTTTGGTTTTCTTGTCGCCCTTTAATTGTGTTGTATATCCGGCGATTTTATCGAAATATATCACATCTGGGTTATCATATTCTTGGTGTCCGGCCTGCGCAGTTATCTTAAAAGGTTCACCGTTTTTATCGGTTCCTGTGAATGATGCGCCCGACATTTTAAACTGATTGGTAATAACATCATTCATGTTTATTGCAGATATTGGTGACCATAAAAGTTGTTTAGTAAAAAGCGCACCTGCCACCAATGCGGCAACCATGACAAGTCCCCATCCTGTAAAGAAAAATTGCCACAGGCGTTGCCAGCGTTTGTGCTTTCGGATGATTATAAAATTACGTTTGCTTTTTGTCATCAGAATGTATGTTAGCCCGTAATAAATAAAAAAGCAATTTTTTATATTTGTTCAAATTTCTTTTTTATGATATAATTTACCACAAGAGAGAGTTTAATAATGAAAAAACTTATCGCAATTTGTGTTGCAACTTTTTCTGTGTGCGGCGCGTATACTGCGTTTGGCGCGGCCAATATGCTTGTACCCAAAAAAGCCAGTTCTGTGGCGAAACATGAAGAAACATCATCTGTTACCAATGTTGGTGGCAGTTTATTACCCACAGCACTTGGATTGGTCGGAAATGTTGTGCAATTAACCCAACAACAGAAAGAACTTAAAGCCGGGTGCGAACCAACCGCAAAAGAAGTTAATTTTGTTAATAACCTTGTGAAAGAATGGGCAATTGCCGGGGCATCAAATCCGTTTGATAATGGAACATTTGGGGCAATATTGCCATGTGATTCAACAGCAGGGTATTCTTATCGTGATACTGTGGTTGTTGCAGATACAGGTGTCGGTGTTGATAATACATTGCTTTGCTATGATGTGTATACTGATGCGGATGCGCGTGGTGCGGTTTGGGTTAATTTCCCAAAGGCTGCGGTTGTAACATACTGTCCAGATAATTCATATTCGTGTTCGAAAAATAAACAAAAGACAGTGACAAATCTTTACACTATATTTGATGCAATCGATTTTACCGAGCAAGACTATACACGAACCGAGGCATCACAAGCACAGGCCTTGTTGCAAAAGGCGGCTAATTGTTCGGGATCGCAACTTGCCGCAAAGCGTTTAGAATCATTTGGTGGATTTATAAAAAATACTATTGGAAACATGGGACAAAAAACCAACACGGGTTCTGTGATGGATGCAGTTTCTGGTGTTGTTGGTAATGCGGGAATTGGTGGAATGCTGGGTAGTTTCGGTAGCGTTGCAACACAATTACTGGATAAGTGATTAAAAAAGTATAAAAGGGTAAAGTTTTTTGCTTTACTAAAATTTGCAAAATGCGTATAATGTGTTTAACAAAAAGGCAAGAGAAAGGATCTTCTAATGAGAAAGCATAACGTATCTGTTTTCGTTATTTCGCGCATGTTGGCGTTAACTGCGGTACTTGCGGTTGCGGCATGTGCAAATTCTAATGATGGATCGGATTATCCGATGATGGTTTCAACGCCAACTGTTGACTATGTTGAACAGTTAGATGTTTATTCTGCGCCACATAAAGATTCTTTCCTTAACCAGTTGGCAATGAATTATCGTTCTTATGCAATATATAATGCGCGTACCAGTGGGTATCCTGATGTTGGTGAGTTATTCGCAAACAAGGCGGTTGCCGCCTTCTCGGGCGAGGTTCCTTATCCTGAATCATTAGATAATTGGCCGGTGGATGATGAACGTGTCGCATACGATTTGACCATGGCATATAATGATATGGTTCAATTGTTACAAAACGATGCAAGTCAGACAAAGCCGGAACTAGCAGCGGAACTTCAGGCAAAATATGATTGTTGGCTGTCGGCTGTTTCTACGGGGCAAAGTAAAACGGCGCGTGAATGCCAAAGTCGTTTTGAAAAAACATTGGTCACATTGCGCGACTGTGTCGGTGGCAAGATTGTAAGTCCAAAAATGGAAACCAATGCAACAATTTCTACGGGTGAAGTCAAGGTTACAAACACCAACAGATCAGTCGGAAACTATTATCCAGAAACAAGTGGTATGGCCGCGATGCGTGGCGCGAATCGTACACGTGATGGCGTGATAATCGTAAATAATGTAAATGTTCCAGAACATTTAATAAATCCGGAACCGGTTCAGCGTCAGCCATTAGTGTTCAATCAAAACATATACGGTGGAGACAAGACAATTAATGATAACAGCGGCAGCAACAGTCATAACGTTTCAAACAGTGCAAACACAACGTCAAACTGTCCATGTCGCGCTGAACAACCAGCACCGGCGGGTAATGTGATACTGCAGATGCCGCCTATGCCAGATGTTTGCGAATGTGAAGAGGAAGACGAAGTCGAAGAGGTCACAGTCGTTGGTGATGCATTGGTAACACGTGAAGAATTTATAAATATGATGATGGCTATGCGTGCAGAGTTGGCATCAATAAATGCGCGTTTGGATAAATTATCGGCAAACCAAAAATGCGATGATTGCGAAGATGAGACGACTGTTATTAAAGTTCAACAGATTCCAGTTGAACCTAAGCAGCACGTAATGGAAGAGGTTTTTGAAATTCGTTTCGATTTCAACAAAGCAATAATTAAACCTGAATACGAAGACCTGATTAAAAAGTTGGTTGGTGCAACCCAGGCTAATAGAAATATCAAAGTATCTGTGGTTGGACATACCGATACATCGGGCAGCAAGAGTTATAATTATGCGTTGGGTGGTCGTCGTGCCGAGGCTGTTCAAAAAATGTTGATTGAGTACGGTATCCCGTCAAGCCAGATTGTTGCGGTCAGCGCCGGCGAGGAAGATTTGAAAGTCCCAACACCAGATGGTGTGCCAAATGCAGAAAACCGTCGTGTGCGCGTTGTAAAGGAAGTCACCTATACTGAACCAGGCGGAACTCGTATGATGCCGATTGCAGATGTTTCTGTCCAGGAATATGTTGACGGCTGTGACGGTTCTGATTGTGACATGTAGGGTTTAATTTGGTGAACGTAAAAACACTTGACAAAAGATTTTGTTAGTATATAATTGCGGTTACCAGAGAGATGCTTTGAAAGAGGTATTGAATATGGCAAATGTAAAAGATGTTAATAAAGGAACTCAAAGGGTGGCATTTCGTGCAGGAGATGAGGCGTTGAAGGCTTTTGATTTAAGAAATGCATTGTCTGCATCGTTTGATAAGTTCGGTATGGATTTGCCGATTGGTGTGTCAAAAACAAACGAACAGCGTTAGGATACAGTTCACAGAATATTTACGCATGACAACAGGTGGTATGTTGTCGTGCGTTTTTTTTATTAAAAATGATTTTGTATATAGTTAAAAATATGATATAATGTCTAGCAAAAGGAGAGGTTTGCTATGTCTAGAATTTTATCTATGTCAATTGTGTTAGTTCTTTGTGTGCCGATGATGGCAAGTGCGGCGCCCAAGGCGCGTCAGTTTGAATCCAATGCATTGGATGTTAGCGCGGTGATTCCGGGAACCGAAGGAATGACCGAAATGGAGGTTGTTGCCACACTGAAACACGATATAGATTTATTGGATGAAGAAATTCGTCAATGCGAACGTAAACGCAAGGGTTGGGTTGCTGCGACGGTGGCCGGGGGTGTCGGTGTCGTTGGTACTGGTATTGCCGCATTGGTTCAAAATAGTAAAATCCAAGACAAAAAGGCGGAACTTAAACGTGCCGAAGGTGACGTGGCGGCGGCGAAAGAAAGCGTAAAGCGTGCCGAAGATCGTCTGGATAGATTGCAACAACAATAAAGCAAAGGGGGATTTTATGAAACTTTTTGGATTCACATCAATGTTGTGTTTAGTTGTTGCGGGTGTCGCGTGCGATGCGCATGCGGTTAATATGACGGCACAAATACAACGTTTGCTTAATGAAAAACAGGCAAAGATTTCCCAATTAGAAGAATGTGACGGTAAACGTAAAGGATTTATGATTGCGGGTATATCGACGATAGGTTTAACTGCGGTAGGAATTGGTGGAAATATCGCATTAGCAAGCAAAAGT
>JAFZZS010000003.1 GCA_017615655.1 Alphaproteobacteria bacterium | reverse complement strand
GCTTATCTTTTGTGGTTTTATTGTGAACTCAGAATTATTCATATCGCCACTGGAATATAAATTACTTAGCTGTTGGTACGTATTCATTTTTGCAAACTCATCACCAGGCACGACCGCTGTAACAATATAGTCTTTCTTTCCTGTCTATTTTACCAACACATCATATTTTTTGCAACAAGATAAACAAACAAAATTTATACCAAACAAATATTTTTGTGATTATTTTTACATACATAACGTAGTAAAAAAACATATTATTTTCAACACAAATACGCCGCCAAATATGGTTTACATATCAATTTAATTTCTTAAAAATGTATGTGCGTATGTGCACATACGGTATGTCAAAATCGCCATATTCATCGGGTCTGGATATCGCGATTTTGGGGCATTTTTGCACTATTTTTCATACATGTATGTTTAGCTGAAATGTATGTTTATTTCATTTCTCAAATGAGAATTCATTTAAGTTATTGGGGAACACACAAAAAATGGTGTATGGAGATTGGTTTTTATATCTTCTATATATGTTCTTTAAAACATACATTTGACATACGGGATTTCATTATACACCATAAAAATCTCCGCAAACCCGCAGAAATCCGGCATTTTTTGACCCGTCCGCTCATAACTGTTAATCCATATGTCACTGGTTCGAGTCCAGTTGCCCGAGCCAAGATTTCCGCGGGTTCCGCGGATTTTTTATTAAAATATTTTGCGGCAATCTGTTCCGGCATATAAAGTTTTTGAACATAAAAAAATGATCATGATTTTTCATCAAATTTTTAAGAAAAAAATGCGCCAGATTTTTTCTGTGCGACTGGGTTTTTGGTGTTACTTTGTGCGACTTTATCAAAAAATGGGGCAAGAAATAGCCATTTCTAGCCAGGAAAATTACTTGCTGATGATATCACAATGATATCAGAAATGGCAAAATTTAGACATAAAAAAACCGCAGATTCCTGCGACTTTTAGAAACATTTCAAAACATGTTTTTCAAAACCCGGTCAATTTTAACAGTCCGTTGTTCTACCGACTGAACTATGCCCGAATAACGAGGCATATGTTATATCTAAAATCCGCACAAGTCAAGGACTTTCTGATTGTCTAGTAAAGAAAATTTATCTTTCCCAGGATTCCGCGATTTGAAGCAAAAATGGGTATGTGCAAACACCCGAAAAACTATACATGTATACACTTTTGCCGTAGTTGTCAATAATTTGCTTTTATCTGAATAATTGTGTAGGATTTTAACCAAAGGAACACGTATGAAAGTTACAGCTGGAATATTTAGAAAAGATGATTGTGTGCTGTTGATGCGAAGAGCGCAAACGGAACCCTTGGCGGGCGAATGGGAATACCCCGGCGGTAAATTTGAAGAGGGCGAAGATGGCCCCGTTTGTTTACATCGTGAACTTAAGGAAGAATTGGGTATTGATGCGAAAATTGGCAATTTTATAACGGTTGCCAAGTTACAATTGAATTCCGGCAAGGAATTAGAATTGTATGCATATGAAATTCTCGACTATACCGGTGATATAACATTAAAGGTGCATGATGCCAAAGAATGGGTTAAGTTATCCGATTTGTTAGTGCATTCTCAATTACCAGCAGATTTAATGATTTCGAAAGCATTGGTGAATAAAGGAAATAACCTGTAAGCTATTAGCGGTTTTTTACTGTTTCCTCTTGACGTTAATAGATTTTGTGATATGTATTTATGTGATAACAAGGAGGTCTTAAAATGGATTTACGCAGCCGAGTTAATTTTGGTCTAAGGACTGATGGAATCATAGAAAATTATACAGCAAATGGTCATGTTGTGGGTCAACGCGAATATATGAAATATGTCAAAAATTTTGAAGAATTTCGCGAATTTATTGCTAATGTGACGAACGCGGCAAAGCATGGAATTGGTGTTAACAAGGCAACTTACGACATTACCATTAACCGCAATGTAATCATATCAGATGAAGATGACCGGGTTCGCTTTCCATCAATTACCTTTCCGGATAAACCAATGTCAGTAATTTTGGCAACAAATGATAAATTGCTGTATGCAGCAGACATTGAAGATTTGTTGAAACAAAAGTGGCCAAGTTTTGTTTTAAAAGACAAACAGTTTCTTGATTCACGCCCAATATATTTGGAATCTTTTGATGGGTATGATGTTACATATCGCCCATTGACACAGAACGGGGTAATAAACGATATCGTCATAGATACAAATCTGAATCAGATTTGGCCAGTGGCGACTGGAAAGCCCCCAATTGCATTAGTAGAATTGCTGAATAAAACCACCGAAAAAGTTCGGTAAATTTTGAGTTTTTTGGGGATTTTTGATATAATTTATATGCCCAAACCAAAGGATTGCTGTATGCAAGAACAAGAAGTTAAAGAAAATCTTTTTAAGGCTCTGAGAGATTTTTTAGATTGTGATGGTATTATGGTTCAGGAAGCTCAATTCTATCCACGTATACCGTATAATTATCGTGTGACAAAAGAGAATATAGCAGATATATTCAGTATAACGTTTTATCATGGGTATGCCATCGAGTTGGATTTAAACTATTTCCCAGATGATTTAGTCCAAGGTTTAATTAGGGCCTGTAGCAAGAAAGCCGAATTGTATAAAAAGCATGAACGTGCAATTATGCAACAAAAACGTTGTGCCAATCTGGGAGTATCTAATTTGATACTGCCTTTTGGAACCACATGTGAAGAAACACAATGTTCTTTGCGTGATAAATGTGATATGTATAAACAGGTTTTGCAATATCAGAAACAAATGGTAAATCAAAAATAAAGAACCAAAGGAGTTTGTTATGGCAGAAGAAAAGAAAACGACAGAAAATGCAGATGTTGTTTCAAGTATTTATACTGTGTCAAATATTAAAACAAAACACGAACCGACAGAACGCAGTAATGACGAAATCTTGCGCATATTTAACAAACGCCGTCCGTACTGTCCAAACGATTTCAAGAAACAAACATTTATTCCGAACCTGCGACATATTGATGAAAAACAACGTTAAGTAAAGGTGGGGATTATGACAAACGATTTTTTGAAAGTGATTAACACATTGATGAAAGAAAAACCGGATATGTATTTTACCCGTGTCTGTCAACCGTTGCCGGAATGGTGTCCGGATCATGTTAATACATTTCGTTCGCCCGATGGTGTTCCGTACGGATACTATGAAATCAAAGAATCATCAATGGGACCGGTTATGTTGCATGTCAGTCGCCGATCGCCATATTCATATCTTATTGATGTTGAAATTAAAGTGGCGGATCGTGGTTGGGCTTTATATGAATCTGATTTTGGCCCCGGGTCCGGGTATGGTCATGGCGTGTGTTCCGATGCGTATGATTTGATAGAAAAATCAAAACGCCATCCATCAAATATGTCGGCGGAAAACGCAATTGAAAAATGGGAACATTTTTGTGATCATCCAAAGCCCCGGCCAGAAGAGAAAAAGGAACCAATCAAAGGTCTAAATGCGTTGAAATCTTTTGATGCGATTATGACGGTGGTGAATCGACGCAGACCATATGAACTGTCCGATTTTGTGCCGGAAAGTTTTATTCCGGATTTGTTAATTGCGTTGTTGATGGCAGTGAACTTTGCAGGTGCGCCGGTTCAGTTGAAAAATGTCGCACCAAAGAATAAAAAGGTTGCCACCGTTGCGAATCAGCAACCGCGCACACAGGCAAATTGTATAAATTATTTTACGGCATTACAGAAAGCAAAGGGACGTTAAGATGGCGACGGAATTGGAAGATTTATCAATGGAAGAAATTCAAGAGATTTTGGAATCGGATGTTTTCGCATTTCCGCACAGGGCGACACGTATTGTTCATCCATATAATCACAATGATTTTGTAAAGACTACTGGATTTATCCCAGATTTAGTAATCGCGTTGTTGATGGCGTTGAATTTTGCAGTCGCGCCGGCGAGAATAAACACCGCCGCGCCAAAGGCAAAACAGGTTATGGCCACTACACACCGGCAATCACAGGCGAACTATATCAATTACCTGACGGCATTACAGAAAGTAAGGGGTTGTTAAAATGGCAAATGAGTTAAATATACATATGTCTTCGGAAGAGTTATATCAAAAGATTCATGAATATCTTTTGGACTATACAAAACCATGGAAGGCTTTGTCGCGTTTGCGCAACAACGATAGAGAATTGTTTTTGGATGTACCTGGGACTCAGATAGTGTTTTATTTAGATTATAAATCTAATCTTGATAAATGTTTGCACCCTGACTTGATAGTTCATTTTTGGGGACGTGGAGATAAGGATGGCGATGGTTATAAAGAACTGTACATTGATAGCGGCGAAATGCGCACATTGGCAGAATCTGTATATAAACGCGTTTATGCCGCCCAGCATAACATGGACGCGATAAGATATAAAAAGAATTTTAAAGTTTCTGAAATTTGTCCGGGATTAAAACCGGGACCAAACACCCATAAAGAGATTTTGGAAATGGTCAACCAACGTCGTCCATATTGTTTGAATGATTTCAAGAAACAATATTTCATACCAGACCTGCGTGAAAAACATAGATAAAAAAAGGATGCTAAAATGCCAAAAGAAAAGAAACAAGAATCAAAATATTTTGTTCCAAATGTTTCGGATAATTATGAATTGACCCCCGAAGCATACAAAGAAATCTATCGGATTGTGAATCGTCGTCGTCCATATTCTCCAGAGGATTTTGTAAAGCATCATTTTTTTGAAGATATTGCAGAAAATCCGACAGAGGCGGCTTTGCATCGTCAACGTAATGAATTTTTCGTAAAAGGTTATTAAAATGATACATTTAACCCACGAGGGACCAGAGCCGACACCAGAACAAAAAAGAGAATATGCGGAACGTCATAATCGCATTTTTGGAAATCACATAATTGTGCGGCGGGACTTTACTGGAAAAAAACTGAGTCCCGAAGAGTTCCAAGAATTCCAAAAGATTGTGAATGAACGGCGACCGTATAGCGGCAGTGATTTTATACCGCACCCCGCTGGCTTCGCCGATGTCGCAGATTTTATAAAAAGTCATTGTCGGTAAACAAAAAGGATAAAAAATGGCAGATAACGATAGTTATGAAAAGGACATGGAGGAAATTTTTGGAGAAACACGTGGCGAACGTGAACGTAAGCGGTTGAAACAGATTTCAGATGCTGCTGCGGAATCTGTACGCCTGGCTAATGATTTTAAACAAGAATTAAAAAAAGAAGAAAAGACGGACAGAAAATCTCTGACCCCGGGACAAAGAACTGGTATTTTATTTATGTCATGGGGATTGTTTATTATAGCTATAGGTATAATAGACTATGTAGACTTTAAAAAAACACAACGCGTGGATAAAAAGGTTGAAGCATACGAGAAAACTCTGCCGGCGGAGTATTTGGAATATAAACAGGCGGTCGAACACTACCGCGACAGTTTAATGCATGCCAAAAGACGGTAAAAACCAAGGAAGATAAAAATGACAGAAAAAATTGAAATGGAACCATTATATGAACGGGATTATAATTTACCCAAAGACACATATGTTTGTTCGGCCACTGGGTTGGTGTGCGAAAAGGTATCACAACATTTTCGTGAATATCGTGCATTTGTGAAACGTATGTCCGAGTCCAATGATAAAGGGAGCTTTTTTCATTATGAACCCAATTTGTGTACTGATCCGAATTATTTTGGTCGTTGTTCTGTTTATGATAATTTTATAAAGAAAGTTACCGAATTCGCAAACGCAAAAAATCGTTAAACCGGGTGATTATAAACCAATTATCGACTTTGGTCGTCGGTTTTATCTTTGTTCGTTTCACGGTCAATGCGCAATTCACCGTTTTCCTTGTACTCTTGCAATTTACCGGTATCATGATTAATAATTAAGCGAATACTGCCGGTGTTATAATATTCCTTGATAATTTTTGTTGCACCATATTCATAATTGGTTTCACGTTTGATACGACCAATTTGGCCATTTGGTATCACATTTTCATAATATTCGCGTGCCAATCCATGCTTTTGCCCACCACGATATGGCGTTTCGGTTTTTAACTGACCACTTTCAAAGTGTTCTTGGACAACTCCATCAACTACGCTGCCGACCTTGGTACATGATAAATGTTTATATTCTTCGCCATCGCATGGATATAAATCCGCGGGTTCGTAAACGCGATATGCAGCATTTGCACCAGTAAAGACAGCAATACCAAATATAAATATTATCAGTTTTTTCATTTCAATTTCCCTTGGAATTCGTTAATTTCGTCATCTTTCATATCTGTTTGTATACCATTTCTATCGTATTTATGCCCAGATATGATTTTATTATCTGTAACATTGGCGTCCGCAACCATAGTGCCATCATTATTATACCAATATGCCATACCATTCAGCGTGCCTGTAGTATAATTCAATTCGCGTCGCAAAGTCCCATTAGGGTAATATTCAATGTACGTGCCATCTTTTTTACCATTAGAATAATTAATTTCAACTTCTTGGACACCATTATCGTAATAACCAATAGTAATACCGTCTGAAATACCATTTTTTAGGTTTTTAGCTTCAAGTACAGAACCATTTTTGAAATATGTATAGCGTACCCCGTTTACTTGACCCGATTTATATGGAATTTCGGCCAGCAAGGTACCATCTTCGTTATAGGTTTTTTCTAGACCTTCTTTGACACCATTTCTGTATACTACGACTGATGATAATCGGCCATTTTCATAATATTCCCGAAATGTTCCATTTTCATGATCGTTTTTATATGTTCCTGATGATTTAATCTTGCCATTTTCATAATAAGAAAATGCGTCCCCGTTGCGATGACCGTCTTTGTATGTTGTAGCCTCGGAAATCCGTCCATTTGTAAAATATATTTTTTGGATTCCATTTGGATATCCATCTTGGTATTCAGCAATCCATTCCAACGCGCCAGTTTCATTGTTTTTAACAACAGTGCCAGTAATAGCATGGCCGTTCTTATCACACATTTGTTCGGCGCACCAATCGTCATAACAAATAAAACCGGCACAGTAATTAAACTCATTATTACTGTAAAGTGCGGCACCCGCCACAACGGGTGTACAAACAAACACTGCTAGACCAATGGCACGTGATAAAACCTGCATATCATCCCCCAACTAGACAGGATAATTTATTCATCATAAGATGATGAAAAGAAATCCGTGGATCCATTTAATTCTTGGACATCTTCTAGTTCATCATAGTTAACCGGGGCACCATCAAATTCTTCGTACCCAGTATAAACAGTATATCCATCACCCGAGGATGGACCATCAAACGGCTCGCTGGCCATTTCGCGCGCATTCTGATAGTATGGTGCTTCGGCGGCGGCTTCACTGGCCGCTTGGGCAGCATACATCTCGTCTAATGCGCTGGCGTTTGCCGCAAATGCGCATAATACTGCAAATAAAAATACAACGGATTTTTTCATTATTCCCTCCTGTAAATAGCACACCAGGATTATACATCAAAAAAGGGTAGGAAATCAAGTCGTTTCTAGTGGGGACGCTTGTTAAATAGATAGGTAAAACGTGCGCCAATATATCGACCAACAAAGCGCGACAGGAACGCCGTAACCTTCCATTTTGTTGCCCACAGCGCAATTTTTTTGTTACGTTGACTTGCACGCAGACAATGTGCCACAACTTTGCGTGGATCACGACCATGCAAGACTTCGCGCCGTTTTCCATTACTTGCCACATTGGCAAAATTAGTACTGACACTGCCAGGGCAAAGTGCGCATACTGATATACCACGTTCTTTTAGTTCAGCAGCTAATGCCATGCTAAATGACAGGACATACGATTTGGTCGCAGCATAAACCGCGAAATTTCCCAGGGGTAAAAATGCCGCCAAACTTGCAACATTGATGATATGCCCGCCACGTTGCATATATGGTAACACAAACCCACATATACCGGTAAGGGCGGTACAATTCAATTCTACCATGGACATTTCACGCGCTGGGTCTGTTTCAGCAAAAGGCCCATATGTTCCAAATCCTGCATTGTTTATCAATAAATCAACCACAAATTTGCCGTTCTTGGATTCTGTATTCAGTAGATTATTTACATGCTCTGCGCCCACGGAACCGCGCAAATCGAACGCAAATGTTCGTACCAAGATGTTTTTGCCTGTCAGTGTAGTGGCAAAATCGCGCAGTTTATCATCTTCGCGCGCAATCAGCCACATTTCAGTTTGTGTGGTGGTATTTTTGTGTTGGGTATAAACCTGGCGGGCAAATTCTGCGCCCATCCCTGAACTGGCCCCGGTAATAATAATAATTCTTTTCATGTTTGAAATCATATTATATTTTTCGTGTGGTGTAAACAAATTTTATTTTGTTTGGGTGTTATTACGCACCATTGGGACAACTTTATTTTTGTATACATCACAGTATACCGGCGCCAAAGAGTCACGTTCATACCGATCAATATATTTACTGTATTGCTTGATATTGTTTACTTCAATTTGTTTTGCATATTTTGGTGTTACGTATATTTTGTGAAATTTTTGATGCATTGGGAATATGCCACGGTATCTGGCACAAACATCATCAAATGCATCATTATAATCTTTGACCAGGGCGTCATATCGTGCCTTGCGTGCGTTCAGTGTAGAATCACCGATATTGTAAACCAGTGAATCTTCATATCGTGTAGCATTTTTAATTGGACGAAAATTATCATGTTTAGATTTATAGATGGATTCTTCTGCTAAATCATGAACCCCAGTTGCACAAATTGCTAGGATAGCGACACAGAAAATCCAAAGTTCTAAATTATGCTTTCTCATATGTTTTACCCTTTATATTTTTCTTTAATCTTAGCATTCATTAGTCGCAATTCAAGTTTTTTCATGATAATACTTGATTTTCGATAAAAAAATATATATAATCGGTGCTGATTTCGTGGGCGGGCATGGAATCAGTCCGATTAACCCCGCAAGACCTCGCGGTTTTTCTAGCAAAATATGGCTGCGATGGCAAACTTTGTATGAATTCTAAATGAAAGATTTATCCAAAGATTTATTTAATCCAATCGCCAACGAAGATTTCGTCAAAATGTTTGATGAAAACTATGGCAAACAAGAAACACTTCAGGGCTATGCCACCAAAGGAACCGTCAAAGATATTCGCGGTGATTTTGCAATGGTTGATGTGGGCCTTAAATCCGAAGGTCGCATTCCATTAAAAGAATTTGGTGCATCTGTACCATCTGTGGGTGATATTATCGACGTTTTTGTTGAACGTTATGAATCACGCGAAGGAACAGCAATCTTGTCCTATGCAAAGGCGCGTGCTGAAAAGGCATGGAAAGAATTAGAAAAGACCGTTGCCGAAGGTATCGACCCCGAAGGGACAATTATCGACGTTGTTCGTGGTGGATATACTGTTGATATCAACGGTGTATTCGCGTTTATGCCATCATCCCAGGTTGATCATAAGCCTGTTCGTGATGCGAAATCTCTGATTGGATTGAAAGACAAATTCCGCGTTTTAAAGATGGACGCATTGCGCACAAACGCAATTGTTTCACGTCGTGCAATACAATCTGATACAATCGCCGCCGCCCAGAAAGAAGCATTAAAGAACATTGAACTTGGTGCTGTCTTAGAAGGAACAGTCAAAAATATTACCGATTATGGTGTGTTTATTGACCTGGGTGGAATTGATGGTTTGTTGCACGTTACAGACCTTTCATGGAAACGTGTTAATCACCCACGTGAATTGGTTCATGTTGGTGAAAAAATCAAGGTCAAAGTTATTCAATTTGACCCAGAATCACACCGTATTTCATTGGGCGCAAAACAACTAGAAGAAGACCCATGGGAAACCGCATCACGTGCATTCAATGTTGGTGATACAGTAACTGGTAAGGTTTCTTCTGTAACTGATTATGGTGCATTTGTTGATTTGGGTAATAATATTGAAGGTTTGGTTCATATGTCCGAACTTTCATGGACAAACAAGAACATTCACCCAAGCAAAGTTTTGCAAAATGGTCAGGAAGTTAATGTAATGGTTCTTGATATTGACCAAGAAAAACGTCGTATTTCATTAGGCTATAAACAGTTGCAACCAAATCCATGGAAGCAGTTCGCAGAAACCCATAATGTTGGCGACATTATTACTGGTCCAATCAAGAACACAACTGAATTTGGTTTGTTTGTTGCATTAACCCCAGAATTAGATGGTATGGTTCATATCTCTGATTTATCATGGAACCGTTTGGACGAAGAAGAATTGAAAAAATTTGTTCGTGGCCAAGAAGTTACTGCGAAGATTTTGGATATTAACCCAGAAAAAGAACGTGTTACATTGGGTATCAAACAATTGACAGCTGGTGCGGATAATAATGCGGCATCCATTAAGAAAGGTGCGGTTGTATCTGGGACAGTTTCCGAAGTCACACCAGATGAACTGATTTTGGAATTGCCAAATGATATCAAAGGAACAATTCGTCGTACTGACTTGTCACGCGAAAAAGCGGAACAAGATACATCCAAATTCAAAGTTGGTGATACAGTCGAAGCATCTGTGGTATCTGTTGATGGTAACAATGTCAAGTTGTCTATCCGTGCATTGCAGGTAACATTAGAAAAACAGGCTGTCAAAGAATATGCAAACGAAGCGGACAGTGGTTCTGTTTTGGGTGATATTCTTGGTGCCGCCATTGAGAACAGCCGTAAATAATATTGGTTATTTTCAAAATACACACGAATCCCCACATCATTGTGGGGATTTTATTTGCCAAGACGCATTGACAATTGAAAACTATTGTCTATAATACTGCGCGTAAATAAAGGGGTTTTATATGGCACATGTACAAGAATATTCATTAAAAAACCAAGATAATACATTGGTAAAGTTTGCGGATTTTTCCAAAGCATACTATGATTTTGATATGCCGGTAATTTCCGATAGTTTCGCCGTTTCGCAACAGTTTCTGGATTTATTGCATTACAATATTAAGTCGAATAAGGTCGCGTTTGTTAAAGGACCAAAGGATACATATTCAATATATGCGGGGCCGGTCTTATCGGCTAAGATTCATGGGGACCATCTTGTGAAACTTTGGATGCCGAATTTAATCAAACAAAACAAACATACAGAATTCTTGACCGGCACAGGTACAGAATATCTCGTTCATGCGGGTTTTCCAGACATGATTCATGGTGGTGGCAGTTTTATGCGTTATGCATATGATTTAAAGCATTTGTATGTTCCGAAAATGAAAGATATGGGACAGAATTCACTTAAAAATTCTCAGATCGAACGGCTTTATACACCTGTACTGGAAGAAATGGGTGATAATTCTCTGTACGAAAATGAAACTTTGACAGTTTTTGATGCAGCGAACTTTCGCAAATTTGGCAAAAGATGCCTGTATAACAATAACACGTTGACAGAAGTATCATGGCCAAATTTGACAGATATCGGTGATTATACACTGTATGCAAATATGTCACTGATGGATGTTGAAACACCAAAACTTGCTAATGTTGGTCGCGATTGTCCACGAATCTTTTATTCATTGCGTGATATAAACAGGGCGCGATAGGTTAAATAAAATCCCCATAGCCATGGGGATTTTTTTATGTTATAATCTGCGTGAAATACCAAAGGATAGATTATGAAACCAAAAATGATTCTGCTGATGGGTGGTCAGGGCGTAGGTAAGGGGACACACGCCCGTGCGTTGATTGCACGTGATGGTTATGGGTATATTGAGACGGGCGCAATTTTACGCAGTTTATCGCCAGAATCGCGCATTGCACAGATTATGGCACGTGGTGAATTGGTTCCTGATACTGATTTATTTCAACTAGTTAGTGATGCTATAGGTAAAACATCGGGTAATATAATTCTTGATGGGTTTCCGCGCACGCTGGGACAAGCACAATGGATTGTTCAAAATTATGCAGATAAATTTGATATCCGTGTAATATACCTCAATGTTCCAGAAAATATCATGTTGGCGCGTATTCAAAAACGTATTCGTGAGGGTGGTGGACGTGCTGATGATGCTGATAATGCTATCGTTAGACGCCGTTTGGATAGTTTCTTTAAAATCACCATGCCGGCAATTGAATGGTTCCGCACGGCTGATGGCATAAGTTTCAGTGATGTCGACGTAACTGATGAAGATTTTAATGTGAATTTTTCACGTGTATCACGTGCAATTGCCTAGATAATACGGCGGCGTAACGCAACAAATATTGCGTATCCAACCAACAACGCCATAATCAACGCAAATATAACAATTCCAGTATCGGTATGTTCTGCAAAGGGCAGGGCGACATTCATTCCGTAATACCCCACAACCAAGGTTGGTAACATCAATATAATGTTCCACATAGTAAGACGGTTAATGTAAGTGTTAGAATCTATATTAATAACGCTTTCAAAGGTTTCCTTGATAGATTTTAACATTTTTGTATAACTGGTTACAACCTCGATAGCCTGGGACAGTTCAATACGAGAATCCTCGACTAATTCGACACATTCATCGGTTTTTGCAAAGCCACGAACCTTTTCCAATTTATCCAGCACCGACAAGTTCCCTTTTAATCCGGTCATATAAAGTGTATAACTGTTTTCAACATCCAAAAGCGATAACAATTCGCGCTTTCTAATCTGTTGTTGTAAATTTTTCTTGGATTCTACAACACGTTTATTTAATTCTTTTAGACAGCGCAGATAGGATTCTGCAATATAATAGATTATGTTAAGTATAAACTCTTCGCGCGAAGTTTTTTCATATTTCTTAATCTTATCCAATAAATCGCACCGCTTACGACACACAGTGATAACGCGGTTTGTGGAATATATAATCGACAATGGTTCGGTATGCCATTGTGTATCTGTTTCGCGATTAACAATAGGGAAACGAACAATTATAACCTTGTAATCATCTTCGACTTCGATACGCGGTTGTTCATCGGAGTCCAAGATGTCCGATATGGTATCCTCGTCAATCTTGTATTCGTCTTGCAGTTTTTCAAAATCAGTGTGATCAGGGTTTCCGACGTTTATCCATGAAAATGTTTTCAATTTTTCCGTATCAAACATTGGCACCCCCTTTTTATCGCTTTGGTATTTTACCCCGAAACAAGAAGAAAATCAAATTAAAAACATGGTAAAAATGCTCTATAATAATATAAAAAAGAAAAATAATGCGTAGTAAAACAAAATTTCCATCGGCGTATACAATATCTACCTATTTGGTTCGTATCATAGGTCTGTGCCTGGCAATATTTTTTGTGTTGTGGGCGATAAAGTTTGTGGGACCTCTTATTTCCATTAGTTTCTAATATTTTTTCTAGCGTCGACCAGGTTTGTCCGAAAAAAGAAATACCAATAAAATGGTTGACAAAAGTTTTTTTTAGGGTATATTGTACATGATTAACAAAAGGGTTAAACATGTTCAAAAAATTAAAAATGAGACTGGCTGCCAAGCGTATGCAACGCCGCAAGGACTTTTCTGCGGAAAAAGCTTATATGCAGAAAAATGCCGGCCCAATGACCAAGGTTATATTGTGGCCAATTCGTATGATTGCACGTATTGTGCGCTGGGTATGGGACTTGCTGTGCGCAATTTGTGCATGGATTTGGGCAGGTTTGTGCGATATAAATATCGTCGGCCTTATCAATTTGGCATTGTTGATTGCTATAATTGTGTTGTTATCAATGCTGATAATTGATATTTTGAATTATCGTCGTAAACCGGTTGTTGTAAATGGTCCGGCAAAAAATGTTCCTGTAGAATTTGCAACCAAGGGTAAACCAGCCAAAAATGTTCCATTACCAATGCGTCGTGATGCCAAGACTGGTAATTTACCTACAACAACAAACGTTGTACCGGTGAAACCATCCGAAGATCCGACATTACGTCCCCAGGGCGATGGTAATATCTATGGCGACGTCATAATTGAATCGCGTGGCGAGGCAATCGTTCTTAAGAACGGTTCACATATCCGTGGCAATTTATATTTGCAACGCATGCGTAAGTATGTTTTGCCATGTAACATCACTATCGAAGGCAATATGTTCTTGCGGGATTTGAATTTGTTGGAATTCTGTGGCGATTTTACCGTCAAAGGTAATATCTATGTCAGTCCACGTTCGTCATTTGGTCCAATCCCACGCAATGCCAGATTGGGCGGTCAAATAATCTTATAAGGATGACATATATGACAAAACTAGCGCTTAGAAAGACGGATAGTGGTTGGTTTGTGCGTCAATCATACAGTATCAATGGCGCATCTGTACAACGAACGTCATATTACGACAAATTCGGCACCGCTTTGATTAAGTATATAAAATTGGCACTAAGACCAAATTCAAAATAGATGACCCATGTTATAAAACACCGCCCATTTTCTTGGGCGGTGTTTTTTACTATGATTTTTGGTAAAAATATGGTATAATACGCACATGCAAACAAAAGGAAGAAAAATGAAAACACTTGAAAGAGTATTGGCTACGTTGGTAAAAAATCTGGGTTATACTGTTGTATTAGTTTTGGCAATTATATTGTTCGCAATATTTTCCGATGGACTGGTCAGTGGTATTATTACCGCATTGTCGGCGCTGATTGGATATGCGTGCATTATGGCGCTGTATAATGAATTTAAAAAGCCATCAAAAAAGAAATAATAAAAATCCGCCAATTTGGCGGATTTTTTCTTGTTTACTGTCTTTTTTATTTAATCACCAGGTCTTTGCCATGGACGTCGACATAGACTGTTGATCCTTCTGTAATTGCATCCGATAAAATTAAATCTGCAATTTTGTCTTCGACCGCGGACGTAATAAGGCGTTTCAATGGTCGTGCCCCGAATACAGGGTCATACCCGTTTTCTGCCAACCATTTGATTGCCTTGTCGGTTACATCCAATTCTATGCGACGCGCTGCCAATCGGTTACGCAAACCGCGCAGTTGAATTTCCACAATACCAGACATAACATCCTTGCCCAGTTGATTAAAGAATACAATTTCATCAATACGATTTATAAATTCTGGACGGAACTGCTTTTTTACTGCATCCATACTTGGTAAATTGCTTGTCATGATGATAATTGTGTTTGTAAAGTTCACAATGTGTCCTTGGCCATCAGTCAAACGACCATCATCCAGTATTTGTAAAAATACATTGAACACATCAGGATGCGCTTTTTCAATTTCATCAAACAATAAAACTTGGTATGGTCTGCGGCGTACACTTTCGGTTAATGTTCCACCTTGTTCATAACCAACATAGCCCGGAGGGCTGCCGATAAGGCGTGCAACCGAATGTGGTTCCATATATTCACTCATATCAATACGTGTCATTGCAGTATCGTCATTAAACAGATATTCCGCCAATGCCTTGGCAACTTCGGTTTTACCGACACCGGTTGGTCCCAAGAACATAAAACTGCCAGACGGGCGGCGTGGGTCGGACAAACCTGCACGTGAACGGCGAATTGCGCGTGCAACAACCGCTAATGCTTCGTCTTGACCGACAACACGTTTACGTAGTTCATCTTCGATATTTAACAATTTTGATTGTTCTGCAACGGTCAGACGGTCGGCCGGCACCCCAGTCCATTTACTGACTACTGCGGCAATATGCTCAGGCAAAACGGTCTTGTATTCTTTTGATTCAGAATTCATTTTTTTAATATTTTCTTCCAAAGTTGGAATCTTGCCATACTGTAATGCAGATGCTTTTTCATAATCGCCACTGCGCATTGCGGATGCGACCTCGGCTTTTGCGGCATCCAGTGCAGCCATTGCATCAGACAGCGCACGCATTTTGTCTTGTTCGGCGCGCCAATCGGCTGTCATTTTCTTGGATTTTTCTTCTTGGGTGGCAATAACTTTTTCCAATTCCATCAGACGTTTTTTTGATTCTTCGTCCTTTTCCTTTTTTAATGCCTGTTGTTCAATTCTAAGTTGCATGATGTGACGGTCAATTTCATCCAGAGCCTCGGGTTTGGATGCAACCTCCATACGAACACGCGCGGCGGCTTCGTCCATTAAATCAATTGCCTTGTCCGGCAGAAACCTGTCCGTAATGTAACGATTAGACAGGCGAACCGCGGCGACTAAAGCGGCATCTGCAATACGAACACCATGGTGCCCCTCGTATTTTTCTTTTAATCCGCGCAAAATGGAAATAGTATCATCAACCGTTGGTTCATCAATATAAACCGGTTGAAAACGACGTGCCAATGCCGGGTCCTTTTCGATATATTGGCGATATTCATCCAATGTTGTTGCACCCAAACAGTGTAATTCGCCACGCGCCAACATTGGTTTAATCAGGTTTCCGGCATCCATACTTCCTTCGCCTTTACCAGCGCCGACAAGTGTGTGCAACTCATCAATAAACAAAATTATTTCACCGTTAGAATCTTTGACTGCCTTTAAGATTGCTTTGAAACGCGCCTCGAATTGACCGCGGAACATTGCGCCCGCCATTAATGCGCCCATATCAAGCGACAATAACTTTTTGTTTAACAGGTTTTCTGGGATGTCGCGTGAAATGATTCTTTCCGCCAAGCCTTCGACAATTGCGGTTTTACCAACACCAGGACTACCAATCAGCACAGGATTATTCTTTGTTCTGCGCGACAATACCTGGATAGTGCGGCGAATTTCTTCATCGCGTCCAATGACCGGATCCAATTTACCATCGGCGGCCAATTTTGTAAAATCTGTTGTATATTTTTCAATGGCTTGCGCCGGTGTTTCTTGCATTTCTTCTGGATTCATAACTGACTCCTTTTGATTCAATGTTTTTTATCAACGGTATATATAGTTGCACTATTTTGAAATTCAAGGATATCGGAACAAAATCCACTTTTACCAAATGAAAGAAAATAAATAAAACAATGCTTGACTTTTCGGGTTTTTTATTATAAATTATGCCGCAGTGATTAAAGGATTTAACTATGCCACGTGTATGTAAAGTAACAGGTAAAAAAACAGAAGTCGGTATGAATGTTTCCCATTCGGAACGCCATACAAAGCGTACATTCTTGCCGAACTTGCATGTATTAAAATTTCACAGTGATATCTTGGGGCGTGATTTTTCGTTGCGTTTATCTGCGGCGGGTTTGCGCACTTTGACCAAACATGGCGGATTGGATGCTTATGTTATGGCAAAGCCAGTATCACGTTTGACCCCAGAAATGGCGGAAATCAAACGCGCAATTGTGAAAAAGCAGGGTGCCGCTGAAAAACCGGCAAAAAAGCCTGCACACAAGCCGAATCGCAGCGCGCGTTTGGTGAAAAAGGTTGACGCAAAGAAATCTAAATAATTCTTTGCAAATGGCCCTGTGGTGGAATTGGTAGACGCGCTTGACTCAAAATCAAGTTCCGCAAGGAGTGTCGGTTCAAGTCCGACCAGGGCCACCAGAAATAAAAACAACACCCATTTGGGTGTTGTTTCCTTTGCTGTTACACGATTCTAAAATGCATAATTGACACCCAGACGGAACTGGCTGTTGTTGAAATGCAGTTTAAAATCATGTCCACTTGCCTTTACAGAAGCGGTAGATGTTAAATATCTATACCCCAAATCAACTGATAATGTATTGGTAACATTGTACGCAATACCACAACCAATTTGCCATGCAAGTGCACTTAGTGTTGAATCGTTTATATAAAAATTATTGTGATGGATAAATTGATATCCTGCGCCGATACTAAAATATGGTGTAAATACGGACATTGTTTTGACATCAATGTATGCGTTTGCTAATACGGTATGTGAACGCCACCACCATGGATCGTCCATCTCAGAATTTTTTGCACCCTCGACATAGTCATATTCTAATTCGCCACGCAATGCCAAAGATTTGGATAAATCGTACTTAATACCAAATGCACCTGATACGTCAAAGGCGAACTTGTCCCCCAACCATTCTCCCTGCAGATTGTGATCTACACGGTCTGTAACAATCAAATTTGCATTTGTATAACCGATATGTGCGGATACATAAGGGCGTACCGTGGCGTTTGATGCAAATGTTGCCATTGCCACTGAAACGGATGTTAAAAGAATCTTTTTCATATTTTTCTCCTTGGTTATGAATATATTCTAGCAACATTTGATATTTATTGCAATAATATAACATTCAAATGATTTGCTTTAACAAATTCCATATTCAATAACCATTACTTGCATTTTATATTGGATGGTGTTATGCTTAGGTTCTGCAAGAAGGAATTTATGTCAACAAAAACCAAGAAAGCATTTAGAAAATTACTGGGATATTCCGGAATAGTATTTTTCTGTTTGGCCGTCGCGATGCTCTGGTGGCAATTACGTAACTATTCATTTTACGATATTGCGCGTGCTTTGTTGGATATCCCGTTTATGAATTTAGTGGCTGCATCTGTTGCATGCTTGGCAGGTTATGTCGCATTGGCATTGTACGATTGTTTGGCGCTAAACTATGTCGGCGCCGGGGGCAAAGTTTCCTGGTGGAAATGGATGTTGGCGGGGATGTTGGGCTTTGCAATCAGTAATAATGCCGGACACGCGGTGGTCAGTGGTGGTGCAATACGTTATCGGCTTTATACTCGTTGGCGTATTCGTGGGGGGGATATTGTTAAAATTGTTACAATAAATGGATTTACATATTTTCTAGGCGCAACAGCAATCGCGGTTGTGGGGTATTTCCTGATTCCGTCCGATATTATATCCGAATCTGTTGGGGCATCGGTTGGATTAAATACCCTGTTTATATTCTGTTTGGCGGCATTATTGGCGTATTTTGCAATAACTGTATTTTTCCGCAATAAAAGTATTAAAATCGGGCAATTAAAGTTTGATATTCCATCAACCAAGATGGCGTTTCTGCAGACATTGCTGGGCATGACAGACAGTGTTTTGGCTGGTTTGGTGCTTTATTTCTGTATGATACCATTCGTTCATATGCCGTTTGGGACTTTTATAGGACTGTTTGTTGTTGCACAAACAACCGGTGTGTTTAGCCAGGTCCCTGGTGGTATAGGGGTCTTTGAAAGTGTGTTTTTATTAGCTTTGCCTGATGGTGCGGACAAGGCCAGTATTTTTGGTGCATTACTTGCGTATCGTATAATTTATTATGTTTTGCCACTTATTGGGGTTGGTGGCTTGTTCTTTATTTATGAACGTTGGTTGCGTGCACGCATGCGTCGCTGGATTGACGAAGCAAAACAAAAAATTCCCCATTTTTCGCATATTTCTAAGAATAAAAACACCGATAAATAAAATACCTTGCGAATTATATTACTGCATGATAGAATACCGCCTAAGTATAACTATGGGGTTTATGAAAGTGTTTATTTTATCACTTGTTTCTTTAATCCGCTGGGTGCTTTTTGCTATCGTTGTACTATCCCTTGGCATGGGCTTGGACGCCCCATGGGGACGGATTACTGCCCACAGATATGCGTTTAACACAAAAGGATTATTTAATGTCAAAAAAGATATATGTGGACGCAGTCCACCCGGAGGAAACACGCGTTGTCGTCGTAGACTCTGCCAATAATCGTGTTTCTGATTTTGACGTTGAAACAACCACCAAACCACAGATAAAGGGGAACATTTATCTGGCCAAGGTTATAAGGGTTGAACCGTCACTTCAGGCCGCGTTTGTTGATTATGGTACGGGTAAAAATGGTTTTCTGCCGTTTTCAGAAATTCATCCAGATTACTACCAAATTACCCCGGAACAAAAAAAGAAACTTCTTGAACTTGCACATGCAAACATAGTTGATGATGACGATGACCCTGATGACGAGGCCGACGAAGTCGCAGACTATGATGATCACAGCGCGGGCGAGGATAACAAGGAATTTACTAAACGCGCACGTGAATTTAAAATCCAAGATGTTATAAAACCAAAGCAAATTTTATTAGTCCAAGGCGTCAAAGAAGAACGTGGACAGAAAGGTGCCTCTATGACAACTTATTTGTCATTGGCTGGTCGTTTTGCCGTTTTGATGCCTAATTCGCGCAAACGTAACAGTTATGGTATTTCGAAAAAGATTTCTGATAAACCCGAACGCGCGCGTTTACGTGAAATCTTGCATACACTTAAGATACCCAAGGGTATGACAGTCGTCTTGCGTACCGCGGCATTTGGTGCGACCCAGGCTGACGTATCCGCAGACTACGATTACCTGGTAAATTTATGGAACGAAATCCGTAAAACTACCCTGGAATCTGTAGCCCCAGTTGTAATTCATACCGAAGATTCATTGCTACGACGGGTCGTGCGTGATTTTCTGTCAGATAAAGATGATATATTAACTATCCAGGGCGAAGAGGCATTTGATGCTGCCAAGACATATTTTCAACAGATGTATGGTCGTGCCCCGCGCAAACAATTAGTTTTATACAAAGATGCCGCAGTGCCTATCATGGTAAAAGCGGGGGTCGAAAAACAGCTAGAAGGGTTACATGGACCATATGTTCAGTTGCCTTCTGGTGGTTCACTGGTTATAAATCAAACCGAAGCAATGGTGACAATAGACGTCAATTCATCCCGTGCAATCAAAGAAAAAGATATAGAACAAACCGCATTAAATACAAATCTCGAGGCCGCCGAAGAAATCGCGTTGCAGTTGCGCCTGCGTGATTTGGCGGGCATTGTTGCGATTGATTTCATTGATATGGAAGAAGAGCGCAATAACCGTAAACTAGAAATGAAAATGCGCGAAGTAATGAAACATGATCGTGCCCGGACGCAAGTCGCAAAAATAAACGCATTTGGGGTTTTGATGCTTTCACGTCAGCGTCTGCGCAGCAGTTTTATTGAATCTTCGTATGTACCATGTCCGCACTGCATGGGCGCGGGTGTTGTACCAAGCATTCAAACTGCATCTATTATACTGTTCCGTCATTTGCAAGAAAAATTGCTGGCCAAGGCGGCACAAAAGATAATTATGACCGTTCCAACCGATATCGCAATTTACATATTAAACCATAAACGTAATGAGTTAAATGCGATGGAGGCTGAATTTGGTACCGAGATAGTGATTGTCGGTGATGATAGTTTGATGAATATTGATCAATATTCAATACAACGTGTCGCACCTGAACAGAGCAAGACCGAAGATTTGCTGATGGCGAACGCGCCATCTACGGATGCCAAAAAGAAAAATGCTCAGCATACCGAGGCGAAAAAAACAACCATGAATGCGCCACATCGCACGCGCAAGCGCCAACAAAAAGGTAAAAAGAAAAGCCTATGGCATAAATTGGTTGGATAATAATAAAAATCCCGCAAATGCGGGATTTTTTATTTTAATTCGCTTATTACATCAACAATTTTATACGACAATTTTGCGACTAGTTTACTTTGTGCTGCTACAATAGCATCGTAATCGGGACGCCCGGATTTTTCATCGGGTGTATCAGCGGTTTGGGTCGTCTTTTTCTGAACTAAAATATCCCCATGATTATTTGATACCGTCCACCATGCAGAAAGGGTGATTTTGCCATCTGCCTCGGTATCAAATCTTACAAAATCTATTCCAACAATGTATTTTGTGTTACTGGAAACCGCGGCAAACCGTTTCGGTCTTGCGTTGATATTCTTGGCATACATATTCATATTTTCAGATATAATGACGGGCAGGGCACTTGATAATTCTTCTATCCATCTATCAAATTCTGAAACAACCAGCATGTTTGAATCCGCTTGCTTTACAACTATTTGGGGCCTGTCTACCGACTGTGGAACCGATACGTTTTCGACTATGACATTAATTGATTTAATCGGACCACGAACTTGTTGTACTTCGGGGGTATTTAGGGCATAGAATCGTGATGGATCACTGGTACTGTTAAATCCACAAGCAGTCAACATCAATGCACCAAAAATCAAAGTTATATTTAAAATCTTCATCTTAGTATCCTCCTTTTCCTTTTAATAATGCTTCTGGGTGACGTTCCAAATAATCACTAAGCCGCGATACAGATTTGGCGGCGTCACTAACATCACGTATCATTTTATTAAAGTCCGTGATAGTATTTGAACCGGGGCCTGATATGGAATTAGCCAGGCGATTTATGCTGTTAACCGCCGCAGTCGATTGTTCCAATAATGCAGGAACATTCTGATTAAGATTTTTTAATAACCCGCTCATATTACTAGATATATCTGAAAGTGGGATTTTTTCTAAATTCTGTGATATTTCATCCAGCATAGATGG
The DNA here is from genome assembly GCA_017615655.1 of Alphaproteobacteria bacterium. GTDB lineage: Bacteria > Pseudomonadota > Alphaproteobacteria > Rs-D84 > Rs-D84 > Enterousia. The sequence goes on along the minus strand of JAFZZS010000003.1, from coordinate 103,623 downwards.
TACAGTCGGAATTTCGATATCATCTATACCGTATTTTTCAGCACGAAACCTGGTCGGATAATTTGGATAAAAGTCCAGTTCGATGGTCATCTGGCCTGTTAACATACTTTGAGTTTGTAATTTACCTTTAAGTCCATGCTCAACCAAATCTTTTATCCAATTTTCCAATTGTGATCGTGATGCATGACCCCTAGCCGCCATTTTCGGATCTATGCGAACATATACAGGAATAGTAATTTTGTTTTCGGTGCTGGGTATAAGTTGTATTTTATCTACACGACCAATTGGAACGCCCCGAAAATATACATTGGACCCCACATTTAGCCCTTTGACAGACCCCTCGAAAAATAGGACGGGTGTTATAGAATTACGTTCAAGCCGATGTCCGAAAAAGAACAATATAGCCCCAAGAATCAATATAAAACCAAAAATTAAAAAAGCACCAACAATTCTTTTATTTGGTTGAATCATTTTTTATTCTCCTTTGACCACGTGTTAAAAATTCCAAGATTTCTAGATGTTTGGTATTCTGTAAAATCTTTTTGGGTGTACCAGACGCGGCGACACGTCCATTGGTAATATAAATAGAATTATTCGCGATATTCATAATGGTGGGTAATTCGTGCGTCACCATTACAACTGTTGTTTGGGTTTCATGATTAATTTTTTGAATCAGTTCATCCAATTCTGCAGAACGTATAGGGTCTAATCCAGCCGACGGTTCATCGAAAAATAACGCACGCGGATTTAATGCCATTGCACGCGCCAAAGCAGCACGTTTTATCATGCCACCACTGACCTCGGACGGATAAAAATTTTCATACCCCAAAAGGCCGACTAATTTGAGTTTTTTATTCACCGCATCCTTGATATCAGCGGGTTTCATGTCGGTTCCAAGTTCCATCGGTAATGCGATATTTTCTGCCAATGTCATTGATGAAAACAGGGCGCCACTTTGATAAGATATACCAAATGATTTAATAATATCTGCCCGAATGTTCTGGGGGGCGGCCCATAAATCGACCCCATCAATCAAAATTCGGCCGGACCTTGGCTTTAATAGACCAATAATTGAACGCATAATTGTACTTTTACCACAACCAGACATCCCCATAATTACGAATATATCTGAATAATTAATTGTAAAACTAGCATTTTTTATAACGGTGCCACCATTATAACCAATGGTTAAATCTTCAACACGAATAAAAGGCGCAGCATCTTTTCTCATCAAATATCAATCCAGTTAAATACAAGTGTTAGTATTGCAGTGGTTATAACACACCCAACAATTCCATAAACAACAGCGCGTGTTGTCGAGCGTCCAATACCATCCGCGGTTCGTTCCGCAGTCATTCCGCATCGACATCCAATAATAGCGATTACCCATCCAAACAGCCATCCATGCAGCACACCAATAGCAAAGTTGTTAAATGTAATCCATTCAAGCGTCGTTTTCCAATATTCTGCCACAGATACATTCATAATTGCGACAGCTACGCACATACCCCCGAAAATAGCAACGACATCAGCAATAATTGTAAGTATTGGCATAGTAATAGTTAGTGCCAAAACTCGTGGTAAAACCAAAAAATCGATTGGGGATATTCCCATGGTTTCAAGCGCATCTATTTCTTGGTTAGCGCGCATAGAGCCAATCTCTGCAGCATAAGACGCCCCTGTGCGCCCCGCCATAATAATTCCGGTCATTACCGCCCCAAGTATTCGTATCATTGAAATTGCAACCAATGCCGCCACATAAATTTCGGCACCAAAAAGTTTTAACTGCATATTCCCTACGAATGCGATAATTAACCCGACCATAAAACTAATTAAACAAATAATTGGTACTGCACGGGGACCTGCTTTGTCGATTTCGCGCCACAAGTCAACGCGTCGTAGGCTTGTATGTCCACCCGGGATTCGTTTCAATGCGGAAAACACACCCACCACAAAACGCCATGCACTGTGGATATTTTCTGCAATTTTCAGTCCCATATCACCAACAACAAGCACAAAGCCCTTAGCGTGTTTCTTCGGACTGCGGTTTGTTTTGAAAGATAATCTAGAAATTTTCATTTGTCATTGAATTTTCGCCGGATTAATAAAGAACCATAACCCAAATAGATATCCACCAAAAATTCGTAAAATCCCCCTTTCTTCACTATCAATTTTAGAAAAAAAACGCGATACAACGCAAGGGAAAAATATTCTTGTGGAACGTAAAAAGACCACGCCGCAATTGTGGTGCGGCGTGGTTGCTTGCTTTCATATGGAAGCAATTGGTGGGTTATGTAGGACTCGAACCCACGACCAAAGCGTTATGAGCGCTCCGCTCTAACCAACTGAGCTAATAACCCACGGCATGAATTATTATACATTTAATTTCGTCTTGCAAGTTAATTTTTTCCTTTCCACTTTATTTTTATTCTTTTTTATGCCAATATGTACGCATGTCCGAAATAGTTCCCATTTTAAGTCGCGAACAAACAACCGCATTTAATACAATTGAAAACACAGGTTCAAATGTGCTGATTTTAGGCAGTGCCGGAACGGGTAAATCAACGTTTGTAAATTACCTTAAATCTGCGACAAAAAAGCGTGTTGTTTGCGCCTGTCCAACGGCGGTGGCGGCATTAAATATTGGCGGTCAAACAATTCATTCTTTGTTTCAAATACCACCACGTGATTTCATTTTTCCAGAATTTCTTGAACTAAAGGCAAAGGTTCGTAATATTTTAACTGCAACAGATGTTCTTGTTTTAGACGAAGTTTCTATGATAGCCCCAGATTTAATGGACGCGATGGATATATTGGCACGACGCGCGCGCAAAAATAACGAACCTTTTGGTGGAATTCAAATTGTTGCTATTGGTGATTTGTTTCAATTGCCCCCGGTGATAACGCGTGATTCACGCGAATATTACCGTCAAAATTATGGGTATGAACGTGCATACTTTTTTGACAGCAATGTTTATCATCGGGCAAAGTTTGTTAGATTCAATTTCGACCTGGTATATCGCCAAAGCGACATGAATTTATTGGAAAAACTGAATGCATTGCGCAATGGTGACACACGCGCCATAGAATTTTTTAATACCTGTCAGATTATGGATAATGAACGGCGTTGTAATGCGGTTCTTATAACCCCATTTCGCGCAGTAGCAGAAAGAATAAATGCAGAACGCCTTGCACACATTGCCGCACAATCAATAAATTATTCTGGCGAATTATCAGGTAATTTTTCTGAACGTGATGTACCGGCACCATTAAATTTAGAGCTAAAGGTTGGGGCATTGGTTGTCTTTGTAAAGAATGGTGATAAATGGCACAATGGATCAATGGGAATTGTCAAGACCCTTGGCACACGCGAAATAATGGTCCAATTATTGAATCAAGGCCGTGATACCGTTACAGTAAAAAAAGAAAAGTGGCAAAAGATTGAATATTCACGCGATGAAAATGATCGTCTGGTTGAAAATGAAACTGGCGCGTACAAGCAATTTCCACTTATGCTGGGGTATGCCATGACAATACATAAGGCCCAGGGTAAGACACTGGATTCTGTAATTATTGATATTTCACGTGGCGCATTTGAACATGGGCAAACTTACGTCGCATTGTCGCGGACGCGCAGTGCCGAAGATATGCATGTTGAAAGATTGCTGCGTCCAAGTGATGTAATCTTTGACCCGCGTGTGTTGGAATTTGTAAATAATAATTAAATATTCTTTTCCATTAAAATAGCATCGATGCCATCATAATATTTTGGACGGCGACCATTTTCCATAAACCCGCATTTTTTATACAGGTTTATTGCCGCGGTATTTTCCGCCGACACATCCAACAGAATTTTTTTTACACCTGCCTTTTTGAGTTCATTTTCCATAATTCCTAGCATGGCAATTGCAATGCCAGAACCGCGTGCGTCGGGGTGAACGCCAATTGAAATGATTTCTGCCTCGTCACACACCGTGCGCCAAACAATAAATCCATTTTCACTTGCCACAATTTCGCAACCAGATTTTTTTAAATCACGAAATTCATCTGCCCCCCATGGCCTATGCGGGAAACAAAGTTTATGAAGTTCAGAAATTTTATTAAACATTTTTATTTTTTGCTTCTTCGGCATAACTGGGGCGCAGATACATTGGAACAACTGGGGCGATATCATTGTTTGCAATTTTATTTGCGACAATCGTTGGTGCCAATTTCAAATCAAATGGTTTATGTCCAACGGTGCGTGGACACTTCATTTGTTCTGTTTCAACTTCTTCTATGCTCATAGTACATGGTGCATGCTGAGCTGATGCAACAAAGAAATCACCACGCCCAGAATCAATTGCAACAAATGCATCAGGTGTCGCCGTCAAATATAATTCAAATGCGTTTATGCCAACAACCGGAATATTTAACCCCAATGCCAGACCCTTGGCATAGGCAATCCCCATACGAATACCAGTGAAACTGCCAGGACCAACAATCACACCAATTGCGGTTAAATCGGACCATTTTGCGTCGCATTCTGTAACAAACAATTCTGCCTCGGCGGGCAGGGCGACTGATTGTTTTTCAACTTGAACAATCTTGTGGTGTCCATCCAACACAAATTCTAAACCATTTCCCGAAGTGTTTATAATTAAAATCATAACATCATCCTAGATATTTACACCAAATCCAATACGTTTAGAAAAACCAGCAGACTGTTGTAATGACAATAAATCATCTATTTTTTGAACTGTAAATTCTGTTGGTGTATCTTCGCCGTTATTTTCCAGCAGGCGTCTGCGCAGAATAGCAGCAATTTCGCGCTGTAATTGTCGCACACCAGATTCCGCAGTATATTTACGGATGATATGACGTATCGCATTGTCGTCAATTTTAATGTTATCAACATTCCATCCTGTATCATTTGCTGCGCGCGCAATTAAGTGTTCGCGTGCGATTTGTACCTTTTCATCTTCACTATACCCTGGAATTTCGATAATTTCCATACGGTCTTTTAACGCACTGGACATATTCAAAGTGTTCGCGGTTGCGATGAACAGTACATTAGATAAATCAAAGTCAACCTCTAGGTAATGATCGCGAAAAGCCTTGTTCTGTTCGGGGTCTAACACCTCTAACAAGGCGGATTCTGGATCACCACGCCAATCGCGCCCCATTTTATCAATTTCATCCAACACGATAACAGGGTTGTTCGCCTTGGCGCGTTTTAATGCATCCATAATACGTCCTGGTTGTGAACCGATATAGGTTTTACGATGCCCACGAAAATGTGCCTCGTCTGAAACACCTCCAAGTGATATGCGATGATATTTCCGTCCTAACGCCGCTGCGATAGATTTACACAATGACGTTTTTCCGACACCTGGCGCACCAACAAAACATAAAATACTGCCACGATTTGACCCGGTTTTTTTCATAACTGCAATATGTTCCAGTATACGTTCTTTAACTTGGCGCATTCCAGAATGTTCGCTATCCAAAATGTTTCGCGCGGTTCCAAGGTCAATTTCTGATTTGTCGGATTTTTCCCATGGCATCGCAAGCAGTTCGTCCAAATATGTCTTTATAAGTCCACCTTCGTTTGACATTGGTGACATATTACGCATGCGTTTCCACTCGCCCAATGCTTTCTCTTTAACTTCATCAGGCATACTAGATTTTTCAATTTTTTTACGCATACTGGCTGTATCAGCTTCTTCGTCATCTTCGCCCATTTCTTTTTGGATTGCGCGCATTTTTTCTTGTAAGATGGCTTCGCGACGACCTTGTTCCATTTGCATACTTATACGGCGATTAATATTTTCTTCTACTTTTGATGTTTCGTACATAAGACGAACTTGCTCGAACAAAAGGACCATTTTGTCGTACCATGATGGAACAATCAAAATCTTGATTGCTGTATCAGTATCTATCTCGATGGTTTGCATTACAGAATCGATAAACGCCGGCATAGGATAGTTTTGAATAACGTTACGCAATTTATCCAACTTGAATTTACGAAAAGCAGACATTGCCTGCATGGTTTCGAAAATCTTTTCACGCAGTTGGATTGTTCGCTCATCATCTATATCTTTTGCCATTGGAATTTCTGTGATACGTGCAGAAAAAATGCCATCACTGACCGATATTTCTGTCATTTTTACAACACAAGTTGTGCGAACAATCGCATGAATTGCACCATCTGGCATACGTAAAATTTGGGCGATTTCACCAATCGTCCCATACTCATAAATATCATCAGCCACCGATGGATACGAATTACTGTGTTGTGGTGCCAAAATTATGCGTTGGCGAGTATTAGCAGCGGTTTCAATTGCATTGATTGACACCGGATTATCAATGTAGATTGGCACGGTCATCTCGGGATGAACAACCAAATCGCGACAAGGTAAAATATATTCTTTCATGGTAAGTTAAATATAGACTTATTTTTATCGGTTTTCAAGGGTAATAAAAAAATCCCCGTTTTTATGGGGATTTTTGTTATTTGTACTATCGTCTTTAATGACGGCGCGCTGTAAAACCGTTGTGTTGCGCCGCGGCTGCAGAACGCTTTGATAAATAACGTGCCGCAATCAGCAAAAACCATTCTAATGTCATCAGCGCCAAACAACCAAATTTACCTTCGTATGTTTCAACCCATCCCAAAATGTATACCAATTGTGCAACAAAAGAAATATACAATATACCAAACATCCCACTAAAAAATATTTTTTTAATTTTTCCTAGCATTTTATTACCCCTTATTTGTTTTTACCTGTATAAAACCCGGGTTTCTGGTGCCAGGCACCCGGTGGCCCCGCAAAAGCTAAAACAGATATGATTAACAATTGCCAACCATATCAAATGCCATATTAGGCAGCCATTGCAAGACGAACATTATCGTTCGCATTCATTTTTTGATTGGTCTTTAACGACACCACGTCGGATTCAGCCAAATTGTCTTTATTACACCTGTCGAAACTTGTACACCCCCATATTTTTCTTGGTGGAGGTGCCGGGTACCGCCCCCGGGTCCAAAGCGTCTATTCCACACAGGGTTCAGAATCATCATCGTTTTCACGATGTATGGATTATAATCTTTTATACTGGAAATTGCAAGTTTTTAAGTTATAATCACTGGTATGAAGTTCTTGGACAAAGCGAAGATTTTTATCAAAGCAGGTGATGGCGGAAATGGCGCCGCTACATTTCGTCGTGAAAAATATATTGAATTTGGTGGACCAAATGGTGGCGATGGTGGTCGTGGTGGCGATGTGATTTTTCGTGCAGTTCCAAATGTAAACACACTTATAGATTATCGTTTTAAAATGCATTTCGCGGCACAGCGTGGTGAAAATGGTATGAGCAAAATGCGCACAGGTGCATCTGGCGAAACACTTGTATTGCCGGTTCCGACAGGTACGGTCATCTTGTCTGAAAACGAAGAAATTGAATATGCTGATTTAAATATAGATGGCATGGAATATCTGGCGGCTCGTGGTGGAAACGGAGGCTGGGGTAACTTGCATTTTAAAAGTCCAACAAATCGTGCGCCACGTCAGGCAAATGATGGTTTGCCAGGTGAAGAAAGAACGGTCGTACTACGCCTTAAACTTATCGCGGATATCGGTCTTGTTGGTTTTCCAAATGCCGGAAAATCTACATTGCTGGCAGCAGTAACATCTGCTCGTCCAAAGATTGCAAATTATCCGTTTACGACCTTAAATCCTCAACTTGGTGTTATGTATGCGCATAATCGTGAATTTGTTATGGTTGATTTGCCAGGATTAATTGAAGGGGCGCATACCGGTGTGGGCCTTGGAGACAGATTTCTAGGGCACGCCGAAAGAACAAAAATGATATTACATATCATTGATGGTACAGAACCAGACTGGGCCACAAGATATAAAGCAATCAGGAGCGAGATGGACAGTTATGGCGGGGGGTTATTAACCAAGCCAGAAATGGTGGTAATTAACAAAATCGATGCAATTAGCGCCGATGAATTAGATGAAAAAATGACCGCGTTCAAAAAATCTTTTGGTCGTAAAAAGAAACCGCAGATATTGACAATAAGTGCCGCTGGTCGTGTCGGAATTGACAATCTAATTGGTGCCATCGAGAAGATGTTCCTGGAGATTGAAAAATGAGTTCAAATTTAAAAGATACGAATACAGAAGATACATCTTATAAAAATATTCCATGGGAAAGCACAGTATTAGGGCAAGTAATCATGAGAAAACTGCGGGAAAGACAGCAACAATCTAATCTGAAATTTGTTTTTGGAATATTAAATCGGTTACAAGATGAACGGTATCGTCCATCGCCAAATGATAAAATTACGAACCCGATTAATTCGGAAACTTCTAAAAAAAATGGGTACGATACATCCTATACTACTGTTGCCGGAAAGCGCGTATTATATAACCAAGGGCTTGATAATAACGCGGTGGCATATGTTTCTTTCCAAGAAAGTATACCACTTGGCAGTCCCGGAGCAGAATTTAATGATGTTGAATTTATTGCAGGTCTGTGGCGCGTTCAAAAAAAGTTTCCATATGAAATAACAGCCGTGCGTGATCGACAATTTGTTTTGATTAAAAAATTACCGCATATTGAAAAGACAAAATTTGAATTTTATTCGGCTGCATCGGTGATTTGGGGCGGAACGGGGGCATCTGCAGATGTAGCATCGCCTGATTGGATTGTTGCCAAATATGCGACACCGCGTGGAACATATTGGGCATATGGTCGGACCATAGAACAAGCGCGTGCATTTTTGGGAATTAAAATGTATGATGAATACCAAGATTTAATTCATGCGGCGGCGTTCAATAGTTCTAATCAAAAATAATTATTTTGCTTTTCTTTATCATAACTGTTATGATTGGGCAAGATTAAACCAAGGAGAAAAAGTATGTCAGTATCATTAAAGGGTACGAAAACCGAGAAAAATTTATTGATCGCCTTTGCTGGTGAATCTCAGGCGCGTAATCGTTATTCATTTTTTGCATCTAAAGCCAAAGATGAAGGTTACCAGGCAATTGGCAAGATTTTTACAGAAACTGCAGAACAAGAACGCGAACACGCGTCACGCTTGTTTAAATTCTTGGAAGGCGGCGCACTAGAAATAACTGCATCTTTCCCAGCAGGTAAAATTGGCACAACATTAGAAAACTTGCAAGCGGCGGCGTACGGCGAGCACGAAGAAAATACCGATATGTATCCTCGCTTTGCCCAAATCGCCGCGGAAGAGGGGTTTGATGCAATTGCCGAAGTATTAAAAAATATAGGTTATGCTGAACGTTATCACGAATCACGTTTTCGTGCATTGATTGATGCAATTGAAAATGGTACATTGTTCAAACAGGATAAAATAGTTATGTGGCGTTGCACAAATTGTGGTATGTGGCATATCGGAACCGAGGCTCCAAAAGTTTGTCCTGCGTGCTTACATCCTCAGGGTTATTTTATCAGCGAAGGTACAATATCACGTTGTGATACAAACGAGGGTTTTTGTGAATATGCAAAAATAGATGATTAATCATGTCTGGTGAACAAAAGTCTTGCAAGCCTAAAAGAATGTTACCAATGGCGGAATTTGCCGAGATGATTCTAGAGAATTATGCAAAGAAAGTTCGCCAATTGGAACATGAAATAAAAGGCCTATCCAAACAGATGTCAAAATAAAAATGGTGCTAAATGCACCATTTTTATTTTGATTTACTTGTTTTCATAAACTTACGTAAATTATTTGCATACCTTTTAGTTTTGCGTTGTACTTTCTTTGGCATGGTTTCAATATCAAACGTATCTAAAACTTTTTGGGCATCGCTGGGGTGTTTTTTCAAATACCCCAAGATAATATCTTGTGCCGTATCTATATCATTAACAGATTCTGGATTTTTTAACATTTTATCAAAAATTCCTGGATTGTATTTTGAAATATGTTGTAATAAAATTCTGGCTAGTTTGTCACTGTTAAGTGAATCTGTTAAATCCAATTTGTAATCTGGTTCAGACATATATTTTGTGGTGGCTTCGCGAATTGTTGAAATATCATGATTCAGCCGTTGCTTAATTTTTGGGGTAACAAAGGCCCCCCACGAAAAACCAAGGCAAAGGAAAAAGGCAACGGTTCCTGCGGCTAGTTCTGGATGTTCCAATTTTTCATAATTGTGATTGACGCCAAATCCCGTAAAAGCGGCCAGGGCAATTAGTGTCCATACCCATTGATTAAGCCACCCTGAACGCACCAATAAAAATGGGGGCAAAGAATTTTTAAGTTTTTCTTCTTTTGCCTTTCTTTTGGCGCGTGCTTTATCTGCACATTCCTGGTTTCTTGCAAGTCGTTCTTGTCCTTGTTTTATACGTCTTTCTTGATCTGCAATGTATCCTGGAAATTTATTTTTCCCTGATCGGCTTATTGTACTATTTGTCATATCTAACCTCTTTATTCTTTACCTTCTAATTTGTCTAAGATATCATCTAATTTACGTAATGAACTGTTTTGGCAACCGCGCCCGCGCCAAGATAATATTTCCTGACCATTTTTTTGATCCGCAATGGACACATTAAAATTCCACCACCAGAATCCATTAAATATGCACCATGGCATAAATATTTCTTCACGTTCAGTTACCCGGACAACATATTTTACGTTTGTTGGTAATTCCAAAGATTCTTTGTCGGTGTCATCACCATAGGTTTTGCGTAGTTTGCCGACACGAACATCATATCCACGGTTTGATAAGTTTTCTTTGATACTGCGTTTCATGGAATAGCCATTAGATTTGGCATAAACAATTGAACCGGTTTCCATTGTCCCAGGTTTTACATAAACACTGTTACATGCGGTAACGAAAAAACATAAAGCAAACAAGATAAACAATCTATTCATGTTAACCCCGTAACACTAAATGGCGCACCCAGCGGGATTCGAACCCACAATCTCTGCCTTCGGAGGGCAGCGCATTATCCAGTTGTGCTATGGGTGCGTGTACCAAGGGCTATTATAGTTATTTCAGCTCAAAAAGCAAGACGAAATAGGGTAGTTAACCCCGTTGTAACAAACTTAACATAAATGCATCCAAATCACCATCAAGGACGGCATTTGAATCAGTATTTTCAATTCCTGTTCGTACGTCTTTGACCAGTTGATACGGGTACAGAACATAATTTCTGATTTGGCTGCCCCATTCAATCTTCTTTTGAGCGGCCTTGGCTGCGTCTTCTTCGGCGGCACGTTTTTCCATTTCTAATTCATACAGTCGTGAGCGCAGAATTTTCATTGCCATATCTTTGTTTTGAAATTGGCTGCGTTCATTTTGACATGTAACAACAATGCCTGTTGGAATGTGAGTAATACGAACGGCGCTATCCGTCTTGTTAACGTGTTGACCGCCCGCCCCAGATGACCGATACGTATCAATTCGCAGATCTTTTTCGTTTATATCAATTTGGATTGAATCGTCAATATCTGGCCATACATTTACAGATGCGAAACTTGTCTGACGTTTACCGTTTGCATTAAATGGCGAAATACGAACCAGGCGATGGACACCTATTTCATTCCTTAGCCAACCATACGCACGTTCACCGATAATTCGCATAGTTATACTTTTTATACCTGCGGTATCACCGATGTGTTCTTCGATAATTTCTACATCAAAATCATGACGTTCAGCCCAACGCGTGTACATTCTGGTCAGCATTTGTGCCCAATCTTGTGCCTCGGTACCACCTGCACCCGCCTGGATAAATAAAAATGCGTTATTACTATCTGCGGGATTATTAAACAGGGTAATATATTGGGCACGATTGGTTTTTTCGGCAAGTTTTTGAATTGCCTCAATCACATCAGTATCATCCGGTGCCATTTCATAAAGGTCTTTCAGACTTACATATTCATGTGACATGTCTAAAAAACCGTTCAATTCACGTTCAAGCGCAGATTTCCGCTTTAATAAGGTTCGTGCATCATCTGGATTATTCCATAAATCTGGATTCAATGATTGTTGTGAAAGTTCGGCAATTTGTGCCTGTAATTTATCGATGTCAAAGAAACCCCCGAAGTGTATTCAGGTTTTCAGAGATTTTATCCAATGTTTCGTTCATCAACATCATACTCTAATTCTATCAGTAAAAAAATTGAAATCAACTATAAATGAGGTGTTGCGTTTTGGGTTTATATATGATAAAATATTCTGCAAGAGAGGGGATTTCTATGAAACACTTATTCAATATGATTGGTGCAGTCTGTGTTTGTGCTTTGACTAGTCAGGCGTATGGGGTTTCCGCAGGATCGACTGCGACAAATACCACTGGAATTGCACGCGGAATGACGACTAATACGACAAATACCGCAAATACATTGCGTGGAAATCAGGGGCTGGCGAATACGTATAAACTTAATCAACGCAACACGTATTATATGATAAATGTGCCAGATGTCGATACCGCGTGTCGTGAAAGAATAAACAAGTGTTTTACTGATTATTGTGGCGATATTACTGTTGTGCCAGGTCAGGTTTCCGGTCGTTGTGCATATGCTACGGAAAGCGAGTTGTATAACTATGCTTTATTGTGTCTGCGTAATGATACATCGGTTCTGTTGCCGAATTATTCAGCAGGAACCAAAATGGGCATTGGTGGTTTGAATACTGCGGCACACCTTTGTCCGTCATATGTCCAGCAAGAATTAATGGCGTGGCTTTCCATGTCCAATATGGCAAATGAATTAACCAAGTCACATTCACCACAGTGTTTACAGCGCCGTCAAGAATTAGAAGCTGCGCTGTCGTGTCATGCGGTGGCGTTGGCGTATGGGAATGAAACATCCAGTATGCTAATGTCGCAATTGACCGATTTTTGTGGTGCCGGGGTTCAAGGTGGATCTGCAGAAATGGTTTCTCGTTTTGCAAATGCTGGTAATGTTGGTGCTAATATTTGGGGATGGGCAGAAAAGATTGTTAGTTTAGATTTGAATAAAAAAGCAAGTGATTGGGAAGTCGCCGTAGATGCAGTATTAGCCTCTTACACAAATCGTATGAATTTGGCATGTGGTGAAGATATGCAATTGAATTTGCCCCAGCGTGAAACATCCTCTGGGACAAGCGCGTTACAAACAGCGGCGGTGGTTGCTGCGACCGTTGCCTTTCCATCTGCACAAAAAAAAACTGATACTCCAGCCGTAGAGTTGTACAAGGAAATAAAATCACGAACCGATATATATGACTATGCAACAGCCAGTCAGGTTGTTCAGGCCGGGCTTACAAATTCGGTGTTAACGCAAAATTCGTTTTTTACATCGGCGCAAATGGATGACATGCAAAAGGCGTATAAGCAAGGAACCAAACTGTTTATTTTGCGTGATTCAACCCGTTGCTATATGGTTCAGGTTGCTGATATGACATCCGCTGAACAAAGTATGATGGCAAAACAATTTTCGACGTGTATGTATAAGTAAAATTGTTCATAATTTTCTTAGACCGGCGGATGCCGGTTTTTGTTTTTCATTTTCTTTTTGAAAAATGGTGCATTTTTTGATATAATATCCCCTGTTATGAAGGTATCACGTAGGAATCTTTTGCAAATTACTGGTGTTAGTATAGTAATTGCGGGGCTTTTGCCACGTATGGCTTTTGCGGCACGTAATGCATTGAATTCAATGCGAACTGGGGTTCAGCCAGGGGGAAAAACACGTATAGTTATTGAAACTGCATCGCGTCCATCATATACTCTTGTTTATGGTGAAAACACGCTGACGATAAAGTTATCGAATACACCGGCAAATGATTCTGTATCTGCAAAATTAGCATCAGGAACATTGGTTAAATCAATTAACCAAACCCAAATTGGTGACGCATTGAATATTGTGGCAACATTAAAACGCCCAATTGCCGAGATTCCAAAAAATCAAATAATGATACTTGAACCGAATGGCGATAATGATTATCGATTGGTTATAGATTTTACGGCTGCAACTTCGTCTGCCAAGGCAACCACGACAGCTGGGGATGATTCTGCATCAAAGTCCGAGAAAAAACATGTAATTGTTCTGGATGCTGGTCACGGTGGCAAAGATCCTGGATGCATAGGCAAGGGCGGAACCAAAGAAAAAACAGTTGTGTTGTCCATAGCCCAAAAATTACGGTCGGCTTTGCGTGATGCTGGGTTTACGGTATATATGACGCGTAGTGATGATACATATCTAAAATTAGGTGATCGTGCGGCAATTGCAGAAAAGAAAAAGGCAGATTTATTTCTTTCTATCCATGCAAATGCGAACCCAAGCCGTTCTGTCAAAGGTTTTTCAATTTACACATTATCTGAGAAAGCATCTGACGAAGAGGCGCAAAAATTGGCTGATGCCGAAAATGCTGCCGATAAAATTGATGTAGATGGATTTGAAAACTTTTCAAAAGATATACGGATTGCACTGTCCGCGTTGCAACAACATGCGGTTGCTGAAATGTCCGAAGAATATGCAAACGGGTGCGCGCGTGCCTTTAATCGTGGTGGCATAGAACAGCAACCCGGGCCGGCGGTTCGTCATGCGCCATTAGCAGTATTACGTTCTACGGTTCCTGGGGCATTAATAGAGTGTGGACATTTATCCAATGCGGCCGAGGAAAAATTATTAAAAACATCATCGCATCAGGATAAATTGGTTTCTGCGATTGTTAAATCTGTAAAAAATTACGATTTTGAAGTATAAAGCCCTTGCAAAAAGCAGATGTGTTATTTATAATGCCTCCACCGGAGATATGGCAGAGCTGGTTGAATGCGCACGACTCGAAATCGTGTATACAGGAAACTGTATCGAGGGTTCGAATCCCCCTATCTCCGCCATTCAAATAAAAGCGTCCCAAATGGGACGATTTTGTTTGAACGGAAGATATGGTCGGTTGAGAAGCATCCGCAACGCAGTTGCAAGGGTTCGGAACAAGCGTAGCGCAGTGAAAGGGGCCCACGAAAGAAATTGAGTGGGAATTACAATCCCCCTATCTCCGCCATTCAAATAAAAGCGTCCCAAATGGGACGATTTTGTTTGTGGAATACAGCTCTCTGTGATACTTGACGACCACATTTTTTTACCTATATATCAATGTGTGGGGGAACCCGTCAAATCAAAGGAGGCCGCCATGACACAAAAGAAAATAAATTTTGAAAAATTATACAGATCCCTTGAATCACCAGAAAAATGGAAGGCATTTAGACAAGAACAAATTGCAGATGTTGCGGGTGATATAAATCGTGCAAAGTGTGAAAAGTTTTCAGACTATATGACAGATCAGTTTATTAATACCTGCAACGATAAAGAAATAGCAGGGCGCTTTAAAAACTGGGAACAAAAATCAGATTCAGAAAAATTAAAATTGGCGTCAGATATTGTGCGGATATTCCTGCAAAATATTAAATCTGATATTGCCGGACATCGTGTTCCATTTTATGAACAAGACGCGGGCGAATCCTTTAAAACCAACGAAGCATCGTCCAAAGGGGTTGATGCGAATATGCCGGAAATACCGACAATATCGATAAAGCCGATGCCCAATGACAAGGCAGATGGTACTTCTATGATGTACGTTTCGAACAACAAAGATTTATGCATAAATATAAACCACCCGGTTTACAAACAATCGCCTGCGGAATTTTTGGCGGATTTGCGGCATGAACTGACGCATGTCATAGATATGTTTATCCCAGAACTTAGCCCGTTGGATAAAGATGTCCGTGAAAAGTCTGTTATGTTCTATGTTAATGCCAAGGAAAACAGTGAACTTTACAAGAATAATCCGCTGGAATTAAACGCCAATACAAAACGCCAAGAATATAAGCAGTATATCGAAGCAATGTTAGTCATGCAGACAATAAATCAAAATCGCGTGCAGAATATGAATTTTTTGAATATGGGATTGCGCGGGTTAGGGCGTTAATAGATTGATATGCATTGCCAAAGGATGAAACCAATGTCACAAAAAGGTTTTTATGATCAGGTTTATGACGTTGTTGCCCAAATACCACCTGGGCGGGTGGCGACGTTTGGGCAAATTGCCCAAATAATTGGTCGGCCGAAAATGGCACGATTTGTTGGTTATGCATCGAATAACAAGGCTAGTTGGCATTTGCCGTGGCATCGTGTCGTGTTCAAAGATGGAACGTTGTGCAGTGGAACATTTTTTGACCTGGCCTATAAAGCATTAAAAGCCGAAGGTGTAAAATTCACCAAGGATAAAAAGGTTATAATGTCACAGTTCCAGTGGCGCCCGGGATCTGAATCTATGCCAGATGACATTCGTGATTGGCCATTAAAGTTTTAATACCCTATACCAACCATCCTGGGGCGTATGTCAGGGTGCTTTTTTGTAAAATAACGATTCGTATGCGATAAATAATGTTGAATATCTGATTGATACTACTGTTTTTTTTTTTTTTTGCCCTTGATTTCCGCCCGCTTGTTTGATATAATTCTTATGAACAAACGAAGGGGGAAAATTTCCATGAAAAAGATATTACTAACATCAATACTTGCGGTTATTGTCGGAACAACAATAGTGAACGCAGATAATGATAAAACTGTAACATCCAAGAACTATGTTGATACACAAATTGGCACACGCCAGGAAAAAATTCCAGCAACCGGTACAAATGCATCAACACCAGGTGACACAGTTGTTACATATACCGATACCGCGGGAACAATTGGTGAACGTGGAATATATGATGGGTCCGATGATTATGATTCATCAACTGATGCAGATAAACTTGTTACAGCGGCGGCTTTAACTGATGGATTGAACGGTGTTCAAAATAACTTACCAACGGTTACAACATCAAAATTGACCTGTGCGGACAGTCCCAGTTGCACATTATGGACAGTAGCAGATCAAGATGTATATGGGGAACAACCTATGTGTCAGCCTAACGGAGCAACCTGTATGGGTGATTCTGCATGCTGCAGTGGATATTGTGTAGGTTGTCATCAGGGAATGTGCGAGGCAGAGGGGTACTGTGGAACTGCAAGTTAAAAAACGGTTGCAGATGCAACCGTTTTTATTAACCGATTAGACTGATTGTCGGTACTATTTCTTTTTGGTTTTCTTTTTTTCATGACCAATCATTTTTCGGTTGGTTATTTTATTTAAAATCATTTCGGGACTTATGGATTTGAAACGCAAAAACCAATTACGCCCCTTGGCGTGCAATAGTGCCCCAGATGCCGTATTTGGTGCCGGAATAACGACATCTTCGCCAGGAACCCATTCCGCAGGCGTTGCAACATGAAATGCATCAGATGTTTGTAATGCAACAAGAATGCGTTTAATTTCGGTAATATTACGTCCGATAGCCTTTGGGTAATAAAGTATTGTCCTGATAATTCCACGTGGATCAATGATAAATACCGCGCGCACAGTGTCGGTATTACCAGTGGCATCGTGAATCATACCGTATAAATGTGCAATAACACCCGCAGTATCGGCAATTATTGGAAATGTAATATCAACATTTTTCCATCCTTGGAAATTTATATCGTTTTTTATTGTCTGAATCCATGCAATATGCGATGAATTTGAATCAACAGACAACCCAATAAGTTCTGTATTCAATGCATGAAATTCGTCCAGCATAGATTGAAATGTTATAAATTCTGTGGTGCATACCGGGGTAAAGTCTCCCGGGTGAGAAAATAATATAACCCATTTGCCACGGTAATCATGTGGAAAGTGTATATACCCATTAGTTGTATTTGCGCCAAATTCTGGTGCCATTTCGCCAATCAATGGGATTCGCGTACATTCATTGCAATCGCATTCGTGTAAAAAATCGTTCATTTTGACCTCCATCGTTGAGACAATCATAACACAGCATGTGTTCAATTTCCCCAAGACAGATTTCTTATTAAATATCTAGAAAATATAGGATTTTTACCCTTAGCCCTTAAGTAAACGGGCCTTTGACTTTTCCCATTCGCGACGTTTTATGGTTTCGCGTTTATCTGCACGATTCTTGCCATATCCAATCCCAAGCAACACTTTCAATTTGCCACGATTATTAAAATAAAGTTTTAATGGAAATATGGTCGCGCCTTTCTCGGTTAATTTTCCAATCAATCGGTTTATTTGCGCCCTGTGCAGTAACAACTGGCGTGGTCGGCGTTCATCAAAGTTGATATAGCGCGCCGCCGTGGGTAATTTTTGAATTTCAATACCCGCCAGAAACAAATCACCGCCACGTTTTTGTACAAAACCATCAACAATTGTAACCAATCCATACCGCACAGATTTAATTTCGGCACCAGTCAATGATATTCCGGCTTCGATGGTGTCTTCAATAGTATAACTGAACCGCGCTTTGCGGTTTTCAGACACTGCACCGAACTTTATCATTTGCCTTGGCATTTTAAATCTTTATCTTTGGATAGAGTTTTTTTACGTTCTCTACCATTATATCAGACAATTTTTCAAATGGTATATTTTTTATTTCTGCCAACATTTTTGCGGTTTCTACAACAAATGCAGGTTCACACGCTTTGCCACGATATGGTACGGGGGCACAATACGGACTGTCGGTTTCAACAACCAATCTGTCCAATGGTATTTTTGCAAATGTTTCACGAATATCGGTGGCGTTTTTAAATGTTAATATTCCACTGGCGGAAAAAAAGAATCCACGATCCAGCATTTTTTTTGCTAAATCATAACTGGATGTAAAGCAGTGCATAACCCCATTAACATTTGGATATTTTGCCAATATTTCTGTGGTATCAGATTCAGCATCACGTGTATGAATTGCAACCGGCAATCCATGCTTGGTTGCCATATCTAATTGGCGTTCAAAAAGTTCAATTTGCATTGCGTGGGGTTTTATATCATCACCGTGGTAATCAAGACCAATTTCACCAACACCCAAGACCCGCGGATGTGAAAGTATCTTGTCATTAATAAAATCTGCGGCGTTACAATCTGCGTGTTCAGGATGAATACCAATTGTTGCAAATACATTCTCGTAAGTTTCGGCAATTTTTATGGCATCTGGTATATCTTCGGGGTCGGCGGTTGGGCATATTATAATACCAACGCCGGCGTTCTTTGCGCGTGTGATAATACCACTAATTCCCGCGTCCTTGTCTATTTCATACGTTAAATGACAGTGGGTATCTATAAGCATTTTTTTATCTCTTGTATAACTTTGAATATCGCAATTTCCGGTTCCAAATTGACGCGCGTAATGTCATGTATTGTGGATGTAGCAACCGGGTATAGTTCCGCCAAGCCAAAGTGCGCAATCGCATCTAAAAGAATTTCATACAACTCTGGGAATGGGGCAATTTGCCGTGCCAGGTTCATTGCATCCGCAGCAGTAGAACGTTTATTTTGAACCAATTTAATAAGGTTATCATAAATTACATCACCACCAGATTGTTTTAGATTCGCGATTCGCCCAAAAGAACCATTTGCAAGGCGCAAAGTTTCATCATCAATTACACAATCTGGCATGAACAATGCACACAAGCGTCTTAAATCAGATATGCTAAGTGGATGCATTTTTTCAACGCGTGCGCGTGATCGCACAGTTGGTAATACGTTGGATAACTGATGTGTTACTAACAGAAACAATGTTTTGGCGGGCGGTTCTTCTAGCAGTTTTAATATAGCATTAGCCGCCGCCACAGTTAATTGATCAACCGAATCAATTAAAATAACACGCCATTCGCCCGACATAGACGACATTTGCATTTTATCAATTGTGGCACGAACAGTATATACCGAAATAGATTTTCCGTCAGATTTAATTTTGCCGTCTTTATCAATGTTACGATCCATATCTATGATAAAAAAATCACCAACATTGCCATAGACCATCTTGGCAATTTTGTATGCTAGTGTCGCTTTGCCAATACCACGTGGACCTGTTAACATCCAAACCGGATGCAATGGATATTGGGCGCGATTGTTCCATGCATCCATGAATGCATGCAACGTTGAATCATGACCGATTAAAACATCGTTATCCATTGGATGTGGGAATTCGTAAAGGTTGCTAGCTTTTTTTGCCATTGTTATTTTCCGAATATCATAACCATAATGTTTTTCCAGACACGTGCAAATAATTGTATTTTACCAACATGTTCACGTGCGACTAAATTGGCCCGCGCAATCACGCGTCCATTTTGTTCGGCAATTATCTCGCCGATGACGTCACCAACATTAACAGGTGCTGCGACTGGGTCATTATATCGGGCCAGAACCCGCACACCAGTAATACCGGTATCTTTATCAACAGTGATGGCAAATGTCTTTTCAACCGTAGCCATGACAGTATCATGGCGACCGTACCAAACCGGTACTGCTGTGACCTCGTCACCCGCGTGATAAAATACACGCGAAGTTGTCGTTGTGAATCCATGCATCAACAGTTTTTTCATCTCGGCAGCCAATGCATCATGACCTTTGCCCTTGAAACCATTTATAACACCAACCAGGCGTCGTCCACCAAGAACCGCGCTTGCAACCATACCATATCCGCCTTTGTCGGTATGTCCGGTCTTAAGACCGTCTGCCCCCGGCATAATAAATAGCAATTTATTATAATTTACGGTGTGTGTCCGTCCCCAATCGCGACACCAATCTGTTTTATATTCGTTAAATTCAAAGCGTCTTGTTGCAAACATTGGATATAAATCCGGGTAATCAGAAATTAGATGATACGCAAGTGTTGCCAGTTCACGACTTGTCATCATATTTGTTTCATTTGGCAGGCCACTGGCATTTCCAAACGTAGACATGGGCATACCAATTTCACGTGCCTTGCGTGTCATTACGGCGGTAAAATCATTTTCAGTGCCAGCAATTTTTTCCGCCACAACCACAGATGCATCACCGCCTGATAACACAATCAACCCCAGAATCGCATCACGCACAGTAATTTCTTGCCCAGTAACAAGGCAAATCTTGCTTGCTGGGTACCACAGCGGATTATTATAGTCGGCATTTTTGCTAACGGGTATACGATCATCCAATTTAATGTTCCCTGCCTTGATTTCATCAAACAGCACCGCTAGTGTCATAAGTTTTAGCATTGATGATGGCGGCATCAGTGTATCTGCCTCTTTAGAAACGATTTCCGTACCGGAATCATAATCAATCAAAAAAGCAGATTTTGCATTGGTCTTGAATTCGGCAAATGCCGGAACAGACATAATTATTAATACAAAAGCAAAAATTATCCTTTTCATGAGTTGAATAATAACAGTAACAATCGCCAATGCCAACAGATTTTTTAAATATTTTTTAATGGCTTGGTCAGACTATATTTTAGCAATAAAACAATCACCGGACATACCGGTAATTTTTACATCACAAATAGTTCGCTCTTGGATAGTATCGCCCAAAATATGTACAGGAATATCATCCGGTGTTCTGGCGTTATTGTTTGTTTCTACTAAAACTTGCACAGTTTTGCCAATTTGTGTATTCATAAAATTAAGCATATTTTTTGTGGCTAATTCAGTTATAATTTTAACCCGTTGTTTTGATACGTTGTGGTTAATTTGATTTGGCATTTCTGCGGCGACTGTCCCAGGGCGAACAGAATAGGGGAACGCATGAATTTTAATTGGTTTTAATTCCTGGACAAGATTTAAGGTTTCTTGGAAAAATTCATCTGTTTCACCGGGAAAACCGCAAATTATATCCCAACTAAAACTAATATCACCTGCGGCAATGTGTACAAGATTACGCACAGTGTCCGCGGTATGTCTGCGTCGCATCGCTTTTAATATTGTGTCAGATCCTGATTGCATAGAAAGGTGCAGATGTGGCATAAAACGTTTGTCCTGTTTCATCATTTGAATGATATCACGAATTGCCGGGACGGCCGGATCAACCGATGACAATCGCAAACGACGAACTGTAGGGACATCATCCAAGATTTTGCGGCATAAATCAGATAATAAAAACGGTTTTCCATCACGAATTTGTACATATGATGCCGCGTCAACGCCGGTAAGTATTATCTCGCCAAATCCGTCAGCCGTAGCGGCACGAACATCTGTCAGAATATCTTCATACTTGAAAGAAACCGATGGACCACGCAAAATACGAGTTATACAATAGGTGCAGTCATGATTACACCCATTTTGAATTTGAATAAATTGTTTAGAAATCTCTGAATCTGCATTTTTTACATTCAATTTACACAATATGTCATCCGTGACACCGGGTACAATGTATGCATCTGGGTTCATTTTCCGAGAATTAGGAATAACAATAACCCCCGGAATAGTATTGAACAAATCTGGGTTCCTTGTTGCACCACAGCCCGTTACAAAGATAATCGCACCTGGATTTTCGCGTGCAATCTTGCGAACCGTTTGCCCACATTGGCGTTCCGCTTCGCCGGTAACTGAACAAGTGTTAACGACAACCGCACAAATTCCGCGGTGTTGCAACATATTTTTTATCTTTTCGCATTCAAGTGCGTTTAATCTGCACCCAAAAGATAGTGTTTTTATATCATTTTTGTTATTTTCTTCTTGCATTTTGACCATCCTTGCGTCATTATAGCGGGGCGAAAAGATATTTCAACAAAGGATTTAATATGGCACGCACAACTAATTCTGACACATTACCATTTGTGGAAAGCAGATACGAACTGGGGATGTTGGCATCTCAACGTGTTCGTGACTTAAATGGTGGCGCAACCCCGGTGGTAGAACGTGGCGGTGACAAAGCAACAGTAACCGCGTTGCGTGAAATTGCAAGTGGAAAGCTGGATATCCCGGCGATCAGACACGAATTTGTTCAATCATACAAGGAAACACCTACGGTTGAAAATGCCGAAGAAACACTAGAAGTAAACAGTGTTGACCCTGCATTGCGTGAAATAGACGCGGAATTAGAAGAAAGTTTAATGACCGAAGAGCCCGTCGATGCGGCTGAATTAGTCGAGGAAGATGTTGCCGACGATGACGCATCTGATGACGAATAGTAACCAGTACTGGGGAGATGTCGCATAGTTGGTCTAGTGCGCCACATTGGAAATGTGGTATACGGGCAACCGTATCAGGGGTTCGAATCCCCTCATCTCCGCCACATAATAGAATCTTAAAAAATTCGCCTTGTGCGAATTTTTTGGATTATACAGGTAGAAGTATCATAAAACAAAAACCGCACCAAATGGCGCGGTTAATTTTTATTGATATCAGATTAGAACATCGTTTTGAAACCAATAGACATTTTAAAGAACATATCTTCTTCACCTTTTTCATTACCTGGTAAAATGAAGAGTTGCATTTTTGCCGTAAGTTTCAAACTTTCACTAATTCCTTGATCAATACCGAACTTCAATGCAACAGACATGTACGTGTCACTGCCGCTGCCCAAGCCCCCACCGACGTATGATGTTGTAACCGAATGAACACCGATACCTGCAATCAAATCGGTGCGAGCCGCCGCGTTTCTGCGGTTTGCAATTGCAAAATAGTTATCAAAATCCGCACCCCATGTATAGAAGGTGTAAGATGGTTTCTGTTTTGTATATCCCCATTTTTCTGGTTCTGCAGGGAAGGTCATGTTTACACCCAAGCTAACCCCGGGATTCCATACAGATTCCAATGGGCGAAATTTTGCACCCAGGTCAAATCCCATAAGAAATGTTGAATTCACAACATATTTTGATTCGTCCGAGTTTAAATCAACATACGACATTGATCCTAAACCTAGATCCATTCCGCCGTACACATCATATATTGTCATGCTGCGGGCATTTGCCGCGCTTAACCCAATAACAGACGCCAATCCGGCTATCAATAACTTTTTCATATTTTCTCCTTTTTATTGTTAAGTACTTAACATAGGTATTTTATCATAAATAGCACACCCAAACAAGTATAAAAAATACTTGATTTTCCGGAATAAATAATATAATATAACCCTCGCTGAATAATTCAGAACTGATTAAGTGTCGGTGCGTTTTGGTCCCGTTCATGATAAGGTTTCTGTCAAATGTTCGGCACAATTAAAAACCAAAAGGATTAAATTATGGCAAGAGATGGGGCAAAACGTAGTACCCGTAAATTGAAAATTGGTCGCCGTTTAGGTGTGAACCTTTGGGGCCAGGCAAAGTCACCGTTTAATAAACGTAAATATAAACCAGGTCAGCACGGTGCAACATCGCGTGGCGGTAATATGACCGATTACGCAAAGCAGATGCGTGCAAAACAGACACTAAAAGGTTACTATGGTAACATTGGTGAAAAAAAGTTCCGTGCGTATTATTTGGAAGCAAACAATATGCGTGGTGATACCCCAGATAACTTAATTGGTTTGTTGGAACGCCGTTTGGACGCGGTTGTTTACCGCGCAAAGTTGGCGCCAACGGTATTTTCTTCACGTCAGTTGATTAGTCATGGTCATATTTATGTCAATGACAAACGTGTAAAAATCGCATCATACCAGGTCAAACCAGGTGATGTTATTACTGTCGGCGAAAAGGCTAAACAGATGCCGTTGGTTGTTTTGGCATTGGAATCCGGTGAGCGTAATGTTCCAGACTATATCAATTTGGACAGTGCAAATTTCGTTGCAACATTTACGCGTGTTCCGTCATTTGCAGACGTTCCATACCCGGTTCAAATGTTTCCTGAATTAGTCGTTGAATTTTATTCACGTTAATAGGAAATATTACACATATTTACAAATCCGCCACTGGCGGATTTTTCTTTTGTTTTTTTGCACAAAAGTGTATAATAATCCCAATCAGACGTAAAAACATGGAGAAAAAGACATGAAAGAAAAAACAGTTAGTATTTTGGCAATTGCATTGTGTGTATGTGTATTGGGGGTATGGGGCGTAAATCGGCTGGCCGAACCAAGAACAATTTCGGTGGGTGGTGAATGTTTAACATCTGCCCCAAAAGACAGAACCGCAATTACAATTCGGGTTACAGTTGTTGATAAAAGTGCTGCAAAATCTATGAAATTGGCATCTGCAAAAGTTGCGGAAATGAATGAATATCTTAAAACATTAGATGTCAAGGTTCAAACCAGTGAATTCAATTCTTACGAGAAAAATGAATGGAATCGCACAACTCAAAAATCTGAGTTTGTGGGAATAGAAACAAACATATCATTGGATGTATCGGCAAAAAATATTGATACCATAGAAACAGTTTTGACAAAATTTGCCGGGCAGCCAGATGTTTTCGTCTCTAATTTGCGTATGTTTACATCTGCGGAAACATTGAAACCAGTGATGGAATCTTGCCTTGAAGAAGCGGTTAAAAATGCGCGTGAACGTGCTAATGCATTGGCTGCAGGTGTGGGTAAACGTGCGGGTAAAATGCTTGCTGTGTCTTATTCAACAGGCGGATCATATAACGTGCATCCAACGGCGAATTTCCGCTTGGCCAAGGCCGAAATGGCAATGGATTCGGGCAGTGGATATACTGGTGGCGCTATTACTGGCAAGGATACGGATGTTTCTGTAGGCGTTTCAGCAATATTTGAAATAAAGTAATAATGAACCAGGCTATAGATGATTTCATTGAATACATAATAAACGCACGCAAATATTCATTGCATACGGCGGATGCTTATCGGACAGATATTGAAGATTTTTGTCGGTTCTACGGTAAGTTTTCTGGTAGTGATTTACAAATAAATGATTGTGCACGTATCGATACAATAGCGTTTCGTTCGTGGCTTGCAGATCGCCAAAAACGTGGGTTGGCATTTAAGTCAACGGCACGCGCACTGTCGTCTTTACGCGCGTTTTATAAATTTTTGGCAAAGTATAAAAATATCAAAAATGATGCGATTGGGCTTATATCTTCGCCCAAGATTCCAAAAAAATTGTCCAAGGCATTAGATATATCGGATGTCGCAGATATGCGGGGCGCAATCTCATCAATTGATGATACAGAACCGTGGATTGCGGCACGTGATTGGGCACTGGTAACATTGCTATTTGGGTGCGGTCTGCGTATATCCGAAGCGCTATCCTTGACTAACGCAGATATTGCGGGTAAACCAAAAACCCTGCGTATTGTCGGCAAAGGGTCCAAGGAACGTGTTGTCCCTGTATTACCAGCAGTATATAATGCTATTGAAAAATATATCGCCATTCGCCCATTCGGAAATGCGACAACCGACGAGTTATTTCGCAGTATTCGGGGGCTGCCTATGTCAGCGCGTATGGCGGAAAAGGTTATTGAAAAACTGCGTTATTACTTGCAATTGCCTGATTATGTAACTCCGCACGCATTGCGTCATACATTTGCGACGGCATTATTGGCGGATGGCGCCGATTTGCGCAGCCTGCAAGAATTATTGGGGCATTCATCATTGTCCACAACGCAACTTTATACCAAGGTAAACACCGCAGAAATTATGAATATTTACGAACATTGTCACCCCCGCGCAAACGAAGAAAATTAGGTTGACTTGGAAACATAAATCTGACACAATAATGCGCGATGACTATACCATTTATAAATTTTTATTGTTGTTGTTAAAATGTTCTTTTTGCAAACATATCGTTTGCTTATTTTTCATACTTTTGTTATTATAACCAACACCAAGATATAAGGATTTTATCATGCAAATAAGATTATTTAATACAATGACCCGCAAAGTTGAAGATTTTGTGCCAATCACCTCAAATCATGTCGGTTTTTATGGGTGTGGTCCGACCGTTTATTGGGATCAACATATTGGCAATATGCGTGCATTCTTTAATAACGATATGTTAAAACGTATGTTTTTAGCCAATGGCTATTCGGTAACACATGTTATGAATATCACCGACGTGGGCCATTTAACAAGTGATGAAGACACCGGTGAAGATAAAATGGAAAAGGGTGCCGCACGTGAAAATATGTCTGTGTGGGATGTTGCAAAAAAATATATGGATAATTGCTTTATTGATATGGATTTGTTGAACATTATTCGTCCAACACATACGCCACGCGCGACCGACCATATCAAAGAACAAATTGAACTTATCCAAAAATTGGAAAAACTCGGGTTTACATATGAAATTCCTGGGGATGGTATTTATTATGATACATCAAAATTTGCCGATTATGGTGCATTGGGGGGTCAAAAATTATCTGAATTGCGTGGCGGTGCGCGTATTGAAAATAATAATAAACGCAATATTACCGATTTCGCACTATGGAAATTTTCCCCAACTGATGCCAAACGCCAAATGGAATGGGATAGCCCATGGGGCGTTGGTTTTCCAGGCTGGCATCTGGAATGCAGCGCGATGAGCATGAAATACCTTGGTGACCATTTTGATATTCACACTGGTGGACAGGAACATATCAAGGTTCACCATACCAATGAAATTGCCCAATCTGAACCGATTGTGGGAAAACCATGGGTACATTATTGGTTGCATTGGGCTTGGTTGATGTTAAAAGATGGAAAAATGTCTAAGTCTTCAGGTTCGTTCTTTACAGTTCGTGGTTTGGTAGAAAAGGGCTATGACCCGATGGCATATCGTTACCTGTTACTTACCGGTCACTATCGTCAACCAATGGATTTCTCGTTTGAATCCTTGGATGCGGCAGCTGCAGGGTATAAAAATATGGTTCGTAAAATTGCCGATTTAATGGCAAATCCGGGGACCGATACTGTGGACCAAGGTATATATAACGAATGGCATGACAAGATTTTAACCCCGATTTCTGATAACTTGAAAACTGCAGAAACTTTGGTCGCAGTCCAAGATATGCTGAAAAATCAAACGATAAATACGGCAACAAAATTGTCGTTGTTGGACTTTGTTGATGAATTGTTGGGTTTGCAATTGGCTGACCGTGCCAAGAAATTATTGGCCACGGAATCTGAAACTGCACCTGATGACATTCAAAAGATGGCTGAACAAAGAATGATGGCAAAGCAAAATCGTGATTTTGCTATGGCTGATGATTTGCGCGCCAAAATAGATGCATCTGGGTGGACAGTAACAGATATTCCTGGCGGATTCAAACTAGTTAAAAAACAGTAAAATATTTTATAAAAAACCGCTTGAATATGATACATTTTGTGCTATATTTAGCCCCAGTGAACAAGAGGATTTTTTATGAACTACCCATACATGCCTAAATCCACTGCGTTGTGGTTAATTGAAAACACGTCTTTGACGTTTGAACAAATTGCCGAATTTTGCGGCCTGCATGAATTAGAAGTTAAAAATATTGCAGACGCCGAAACTCAAAAGATGCAGGGTCTTGATCCAATCTTGAATGGTCAACTTACACGTGAAGATATCAAAAACTGTGAGGCCGACCCTAACGCACGCCTAACATTGTTGGAAAGTATAGTTAACGCACAAAACGCGCAAAATAAAAAGGGTGTTGGGTATACACCGAAATTACATCGCCAAAATCGTCTTGGTGGCATTTTGTGGATTTTGAAAAATTGTCCAGAATTGTCAGATGGACAGATTGCGCGTTTAATGCGCAGTACAAATCCAACGGTTGCATCTGTTCGTAACAAGACTCATAAATCGTATGCAGATATTCAAATTCAAAGTCCGATTGTTTTGGGGTTATTGTCTGAGTCCGCGTTGCGTGATGCAGTTGCCAAGGCACAAAACAGCAAGAAAAAATAAGAATCAATAAACTAAGGGTTTTTGATGTCCAAAAAAATAGACCAAGCAACAAGATTATTGGTAGATTCTCTGCCAGAAAACTTGCAAAAGCTCGCTGCATCCTCGATGGATACCGGCTATTTGTCCCAGATGGATTTTAACTCTGCGGTTGATGCTGACGAAGTTCCCGAAGATGAACAACAAGAAGTTCTCGATTTTTTCAAGCAAGATTTGGGATTAGAAATTCTTGAAACCGAAAATTACGCCAAGGATCTTGAAAAATACTATGACGAAGATGCTGATGAAAATGCTGAAAAATACCGTAATATTTTAAATGCAGATGCCGAGCAGGTTGATGTAAATGATGATGATTATGAACACTATGCAAAACAATTAGAGCGTAGCCAAACAGGCACACTGGTTTTGGGGGTTCAGGATTCTGTTCAATCGTATCTTAAACAAATCGGTATGGTTCAGTTACTTACTGCTGCAGGCGAGGTAGCTATTGCACAACGTATCGAGGCCGCATCGCGTTTAATGGTATATGGACTTTGTGAAAGCCCAATGACAATACGTGCTATGCTTGATTGGTATCAACAATTGTTAAACGAAGATATTCGTTTACGCTATATTGTTAATCTAGAAGCGATGTATTCATCTGATTCCGAGCAGAAGTCGCTGGCTGCAATCTCCGAAACACTTAAATCCAAGGGGGTTGAACAGGTTGATGAATTGGATGATGATGATTTGGATGACCTGGAAGAATCTGTAGGTGGCGATGATACCGATGACGAAGATGACGATGAATCATTGGATGAAGATGGTGTCAAAAAGGATGATACGCCACGTAGTACATCAGGTGTTCCTATTCCAGTAATGGAAGAAGCGCTTATGCCGATGGTTATGGAATTATTTGCCAAGATAAAGCGCACATTCAATAGTATGCAAAAACTTCAGGCACAGCGTATGGAAAAATTGTTAACATCGTCCAAGCCTGACAATGCGCTAGAGGCGAAATACAATAAAATGCGACTGACATTGTTCGAAAATGTTAGTAAAATACGCCTTAATGATGACCGCATAGCCGAAATTATGGAGAAATTAACTGAACGCGACCAGTTGCTGATGGGACTAGAAGGTAAATTATTGCGTCTTGCGATGGCTAACAAAATAAAACGCGAAGATTTCTTGGCCGAATATGTTGGTAACGAATTAAATCGTAATTGGGTTAAAAAACTGTTAAAGCATAAAAGTTCCGCGTGGGTCAATTTTGCCAAGAAACACGGTGCAGATATAATTAAAATACAAAATGATATAACAGCCATAGCCAGCGAAACAGGACAACCAACCGAAGAATATAAAAAGGTTGTAGAACTTGTTCGTCGTGGTCAGACCGAAGCTGCACGTGCAAAACGTGAAATGATTGAGGCTAATTTACGTCTTGTAATTAAATTTGCCAAGAAAAGCAGTAATCGTGGTTTGGGATTAGATTTTTCAGATTTGGTCCAAGATGGTAATATCGGTTTGATGAAGGCGGTCGATAAATTTGACTACCGTTTAGGTAATAAATTTTCGACATATGCAACCAATTGGATACAACAGGCTATATTGCGTAGTATCGCTGACCAGGCGCGTACAATTCGTATACCAGTGCATATGATTGATAATATACACAAAATACAACGTGCATCGCGTCAGTTTATGCACAAATATGGTCGCCAACCCACCGCCGAAGAGCTGTCCAAGATTATATATTTGCCAGTGGACAAAATACACAAGGCGATGAAGGTTAACCTTAAACCAATTTCACTAGAAGCACCAGTTGGAACCGAAGATGATAGCTCACGCATGGAGATAATTGCGGATGAAACCGCTAAGAATCCATTTACATCGGCGGCACAAAAGAATCTGCGCAAAATTATGACACAGATTTTATCCGAATTGGATCCCAAGGAAGAAACCGTTCTGCGTCAACGCTTTGGTATGAGTACAAACAAGACCAGCACTTTGGAAGATGTTGGCAAATATATTGGGGTTACGCGTGAACGTATCCGCCAAATTGAACAAAAGGCACTAAATAAATTAAAACATCCAACAAGAGCACGTAAATTACGCAGTTTCTTAGAGGATTAAACGAGGGGGACGTTTTCAAACGCCCCCTTTTCTTTAACAAACTAACCAAAGGAGTCGCACATGAAAAACACTGTTTTGTTCTGTACCGGTTTTTCTGGTTCTGGGAAAACCTATTTTATTAACAAGACGCTGCCCGAAGGGCTGTTTTATAATCTACGTTCGGCAACGACGCGTGATATGCGTGACGGCGAAAAAGAAGGTGAAAAGTATTTCTTTCGGAATGAAGAATACTTCAAGGCGGAACCTTTGGTTACATATCTTTGGGTTAATGAAAACTTTTGGAAACCGGGTGAACGCAAATGGCTCTATGGTGTCCCAGAAAGCGAGGTTTTAAATAACATTGGACGTAATTTTGTATATGATGTTATTGAACCTAAATATATTCGCCAAATGATAGACTGGTTTACATTAAAAAAACTGGATCGTGAATACGGATTTAAAATTGCATGGTTCATACCACCAAAAAACAATTTTGAGATTGCCGCTGCACGTGCAACGATGCCAAATGATACCGCGGTTCGCAAAGCAAACACATGTGATGCGGGTGATTTTCTTGATTATAACCTGCGTCCTGATTATATCTTGCGTCCAATCACTGGGCATATGGATGCGCGCCTGATGCAATATATTGGTGCGTTATACGATGATATGATGTACACCAAACGTAAAACAGAAACAGGCGTACACATTGCACGCAGAAGATAGGTAAATATAACACAATAACATAAAACAGGGTATAGAAGCCCTGTTTTTAATTATATTAATTATCAATCACACCGGCATGATAGGTATTGCCACTGTATTTTATATTCAAACTGCCTGTACCCCCAACACCAGTTTCAAGTGGCGCATAACATGTAACCCCATCTTTGCGAACATTTATGGCTGGTGTTGTGATTTTTGTGGCGTACAGCGGAAATGACAGACCAGTGCTGGTCTTTAATTGTGTTGCCCATGAACATAAATCTGGGCATGCGCCACCATATGCGTGGTCACATGATGTAGAATCTGGCTTACATGCAACCTTGTTGTTCCAATAACTTTCATAACCTGTGATAAATTGTGTTGTCCCGGTCGGGCATGTTGTTGCTAATGTAGAGTTATTGTTGAATATGTAATACATCATATTTGTTGGTGTGCCGGTTATACCACTGAACAAATTATACGGGATATATCCTGTAAATGCAGTGTCATAAAATGCGTATTCAAACATGCTTACTGTGGCCGGACCATTAATACCGGAAAACAAAGTGTCGGGTATAACATCACTCAGATTTGTGCAACCGCGAAATACCGAATTAAAATGCGGTTGAGTTTCGGGGGTGTTACCACCATTTAATGTTGGAAATATTGCGCCTAAACTGCCCTCGATTTTTTTTACATATGCCATGCTTGATGAACCACCAGAATATAAACTAAAACTAGCACCCGCATAACTGGTTACAGAACTGTACCCAGTTGCCAACCCACCAAGACGGACTGTAAAATCACCGTCACTTTTATATTGGTGTGATTTGTTTGCGCGTGTCAAACTTGTCGAATTTATTGTTTCTACAGTGCCATCACCCCAGTCAACATAGAAGGTACCAGTTGCGGCTAGATAAAAAGTGAACCTAGAATTCTTTTTAGGAATATTTATGAGTATTGAAAATTTTGTGGGCACACATTCGTTGTTGGATAAGGTTATTTCATCATTTGTGCATGCAAGGGCAGGGACTGTACCAAGACAGCCAAAAAGGCCGATTAATACGACAATCAGCATACGCAAAAAACGCACAAAATTCAACATGTTATAATTACTTGATTTTACCTTCCTTTCCTTACATAAAAAATCGTAGCAAAAATGCGCCAAATGGCGCAAGGTTAAAAATATATAATATTATATATTTTTAAATTTTTTTTGGTGTCTTTTTTGATGATTATATCTGGGCTGATAATGCGGAATATATTACCCCAAGGTCTGTCTTAGTCAATGCCGCAATCAATTTATCGGGTGTGTCAGTTTGCTTTGCCGCACCAAGAATCTTATCAAACGCCCGAACAAACTGTGTCGCCTGAGAATTAAATACTGAATCGGACTTTATCAGATCGCGAATTTGCTTTTTATTTGTGGCGCGTATCATCTTGGCTAACCATTTTGCGAATATGGTTTTGTCGCCATCATGATATTTTTTCCACACTACATCAGGAATATCAGGCCCCATCGCACGTGTTAGGTCTATTGTTTGCTCATACATCTTGTCAAACTCACGCGAAGACTGTTCTATAAAGTCACGACTGCTGGCACGTGGCATAACATTTGCACCCGGAACGGTGCCAATAGCGTCCATCGGTGCTGCGGCGCGGGCGACCATCATTTGTTTGTTAAGTGTTTGCATTGTTTCAACCGCCTTGGCATAATCGGACATCAAATCTATCATCTGTTGACGTGACTGTCCGGCCAGTGTTTCTAATTTTGCTGCAGATTCTGATACAGATACCGATGATTGTTCAACAGTTTCGCGTATACTGGCGATTTTGTCGTCTAAATCTTTCACAATTTTGGATAGTGATTTACCCGCATCTCCGGATGTTTTTGTTAAATCGGGCAGGGCAACATAATACTTCTCGATCAAATCAGACAACGGGCGCAACTGTGCGGTAGTATCGGTTGTCATCTTGATTAATCCTTCGGATTGACCCGCAAGTTGTGTGTGTGCGGTGTTCATTTCAATCAGAGTTTCACGCACGCCTGTCGCCATCGTTTTAACAGATTCCGAGAACGCATTTGCTGCGGTCTTGGTATCTTTTAATGTGGCATCGGCAACCCCTGATACCTGTTTTAATTCTGCAACAACATCTGTTGCAAATTCTTTAATTTCTGATTCAAAATGATTGGTCAATCCAGATAATTCTGTGGATATACCACGAACTGCGCTTTCTGTTTCGGTTGCACTGGTAATAATGTTTTCAACCGCATCAGTAAGTTTTCGTATCTGTTTTTCAACTGATGTTTCAGTTAATAGCACTTGTGCGCCAACCAAGTTAGCAGTATTGGTCAACGTTGTAACTTGATTACTTAATTGTTTTTTGCTTTGCTTGTCGAAAGACTCAAGTTTTGTGAGATAAGTACTGATTATTTTATTATTGTCTTTTAACACGTTTTCATAGTTTGTTGCAGAATCTTTGATTGCGGTGAATCCATCGTTCGCTGTTTGTGCTAGGCTAGATACCTGTTCCTGCATTTTAGCAGATTCATCTGTCATTTTTTCAAAACGTTCCGTATTGTCATCAAGTGTCTTTTGCAGCATATCGTTAAAATTTGTGCCTGTTTCTGACCATTTTTCAACACTTGCATCTATCTTGGTAAGTTTGTCTGCAGAATCACGTGTTACATTAGTAATTTGTTCAAGTGTGTTTCCAACAGTCGTTGCAAATTTGTCGGTCGCATTTACTACATCATTCCAACTTTCTGAATTCACAACATCACGTAATCCAGACACTGTATTATCTATACGACCAGACATTTGTGAAACACGTGATACCGCATCATTTGCAATTTTAACCAACTCTTCATTTTGAACCCCAAGTTTTTCGCGCAGTTCATCAGCCGCCGTAATTTGTGTGCGCAATGTTTCGTGCATGTTCTGAAAACAAGCAATAATCTTTTTAATTTCGTCTGACATAATGGTTTGCAGAATTCTTGATGCATCTTGGATGCGTGCGCGATTCGGATCGGTTATAATATTAATCATAGATTGCATTACCTGCTGTGATTTGCGAGATATAAAGTAAAGCACAATCAGCATGATAAATAAAA
Source organism: Alphaproteobacteria bacterium (assembly GCA_017615655.1). Classification (GTDB taxonomy): domain Bacteria; phylum Pseudomonadota; class Alphaproteobacteria; order Rs-D84; family Rs-D84; genus Enterousia. The sequence goes on along the minus strand of JAFZZS010000003.1, from coordinate 69,092 downwards.
CACCGCCAATTCCTGCGGCAACGATAAGTAATGTATTGTTTGAATCCATTTTTACCCCCCATAAACCATTAAAGACATATCGCTTGAAGTCACCATGAATTTATACTAAAATTTGTCGAACAAAGCAAGGATATAAATGATAAAAAAATCGCAACTTTCATCGGAACAGGAAATAGCAGCGGAACCAACACATAATGTTTGGGTCCAAGCTAATGCAGGTACCGGAAAAACAAGTGTTTTAACAGAGCGATTATTGCGTATTTTATTCCGCAGTGAAGATAAAACAGGTGGAATTTTATGTCTAACTTATACAAATGCCGCAGCCGGAGAAATGCGGAATCGCATTTTAGCTGCCCTGCGTGGTTGGGCGATGGCAACAGATGATGAATTGCGCGAATTGTTGCGTGATATAACTGAAAATACCATTCCAACCGATGATGATATAAAACATGCACGAAAAATATTTTTTGAATACATAGATAATCCTGATATATTAAAAATAAAAACAATACACGGTTTCTGTGAAGAAATATTACGTCGTTTTCCAACCGAGGCAGGTATTACGCCGGCATGGTCATTGATATCTGATGCGCCACAACAAGTATTGTTGAATGAGACTCTTGAACGCATGGTTAATTCTGCAACATTGGATACAAATACAAAGAATGCGTTTGAGCATATTTTTAATACGATATCCGAATATAAATTGGATGATTTATTGAAATATATAGAATCACAATATAAACACTTTTTTCGCGTAAATGATTTTGTTAAATATAGGAAATATTTCATTGATACGATTAAGAAAAAATTAAATATAAGTAATACAAAAGAGTGGTTTTTTGCCCCCGAATCTATGAAAAACATCTTGCAACTTGCTGTTGCAGAAAAAAAACCAACCAAGGCATTAATAAATATTGTTAATTTAATAAGTCAATACTTTGATAATACAATAGATTTTGAGCAATATAAATTAGGATACTTGACATCAACTGGGAATATAAAACCAGGATTAAATTACCAATATCTTGAAGCAGAAAAAAATCGCGTTCATGATTACAATACTTATGCCGTTAATAAAAAAATTTATGATGATACAATCGCACTTTTTGATATATCGGCAGCCTTTGCCAAGGCGTATCAAGATATGAAACAATCGTATGGTGTTTTAGATTTTGAAGATTTGATTCTGTATACACACAGGTTGTTTTCAAATCCAAAAACAATGGGGTGGGTTCTATCACAAATGGATGTGTCTTTATCGCATATATTACTGGACGAAGCGCAAGACACAGGGCCACTTCAATGGGAAATTCTGCAAATGTTAGCGGGTGATTTTTTTTCCGAAGGTGATAGAACGGATTTGCCACGTTCTTTGTTTGTGGTCGGTGATACCAAGCAATCTATATATGGTTTTCAAGGTGCAGACCCAAAAGCATTTGCAGAAAGTCGGAATAAAATTGCATCGTTTATTCAAAATAATGCGCGACAATTCAGTGATACGCCATTAACCCAAAGTTTTAGATCCACAGAACCAATTCTAAAAACAGTGGATATGTTTTTTGGTAACGAAATTGTCCGTTCTAAAACTGGTTTTATTAACAATAATCACAAGTGTTTTCGTATTGGGCAAAAGGGAAACGTGGAAATATATAAATTGGTTTCGGCGGCTGATGAAACTACGATAGTCGCGCGCCGTCAATATATCAAGGAAATCGCCGATAAAATTGAAACAATGATTAAATCTGGGAGATATTTACCACGTGACATAATGATTCTTGTTCAACAAAGAAATCCACTGGCTATGCCCATGACAAATGAACTAAAACGGCGTGGAATTATGGTTGCAGGCAGTGATCGTATAGTTTTACCAAATTTCCCAGTGATTAAGGATTTAATGAATTTGTTACGTTTTTGTATAAATAATTATGACGATTACAGTTTGGGGTGCGTATTAAAAAGCCCTATGTTCGCATTAACTGACGATGCAATTTACAAAATATGCATGGCAAGAAATACCAAAAACGCGCGTCGTCGGTCAAATTTGGACCAGGGTACACCAATTCAAAATGTGCCTTTGTTTGATTTTGTAAAAGTCATGTATCCAGAAATCTACAATATATTAACAGATTTTATAAATCGCTATTCTGTCACGGGGCCATATACGTTTTTCACATATGTCCTAGATAACTATGGTATTCGTGAGGGTATGATAGCGGCTCTTGGTAACCAGATTATAGATCCACTAGAAGAATTTTTAACAATATGTCTGGCGTATGAACGAACGCGTCCAGGGGCACTAAAGCATTTTCTAAAGTGGTTTATTACCAGTGCCAGCGAGATTAAGCGTGATATGGATTCGGGCGATGGTGTGCGTATAGTTACTGTTCACGGCAGTAAAGGTCTGCAATCCAAGGTCGTATTTTTAATAGATACTACATCGCTGCCCAAAGTTGATAATTTCTATGCTATACAATCCACGCCAGATAATGAATATCCAACGTGGTTATGGACTGCGCACAAATCAAACGAAACAAGCCCTGAATTAGATGAGGTTCAATCTTGTGCCAATCGAAAAGCAACCGAAGAAAATTTTCGTTTATTGTATGTTGCAATGACGCGTGCGTGTGATGAAGTGTATATTTATGGTTTTACACCAAATACATCTGCCCCAGAAATGTCATGGCATGGGCTGCTTTGGCATGTGTTATCTACTTGTCCTGGGGTAACGGTTTCGGACGATAAACTTAGGGTTACTAACTATGACGAATAACTTAAATGAATTACTTCAAAAAAAGTTGCACCAAGATTATGCGACATCTACGGGGGTGGTCATGCATTCGCGTATGCAAAATATTTTTTTTGATAGTATGGGGAAGGCATCTGATGGCAATGCAGATATTATTAAAAAAATTTCAAAAAATCCGGAATTGGTCGAATACATGGGGCCAAATTCAAAAACCGAGGTACCCATTGCAGGATACATAAATGGGCGGTTTGTTAGCCGTCGTATTGATAGATTATACGTTAATCTCAGTAAAAAAATTGTTGTTGTATTAGATTATAAAACCGATATTGATAAGGTTTGTTTTCGTGATAAATATACCGAACAATTACGGGAATATCGTTCACTGTTAATGGACATTTATCCATATTTTAATATAACATGTAAGATACTTTGGTTGAATGATTTTACACTGGAAACTGTGATATAAAAGGTTATATAATACAGGCATGTTAACAAGTCTACATATTTCTAATATCGTTTTAATAGATAAACTAAATCTTGAGTTTGGTGCGGGGCTAAATATTTTGACTGGTGAAACCGGGGCAGGTAAAAGTATTTTATTGGATGCGCTTTCTTTGGCGCTTGGTGGTCGTGCGGATACTGGTTTAATACGTAATGGCACAGATACTGCATCGGTTATTGCCGAATTTGATTCTGTAAATGATTCTATCAAAAATATATTAAATGAATTTGATATAGATATTAACGATGATTTATTAATATTACGGCGCACAATTGGTACAGATGGTAAAAGTCGTGCATGGGTTAATGATGTCCCGGTATCTGTAAAAACCCTAAAATCTATTGGCGATGAATTGGTCGAGGTTCATGGTCAGTTTGCAAATCATGCACTTTTAAACCCAGTTATGCATAGGGTGGCATTGGATGATTTTGCGTCCAAAAATATTGATGGTTTTGACGAACTAAGTAGGAATATACATGATTCATACCATGAATATACAACTACACTGACCAAATTACACGAAATAGAAGATTTTTTAGCAAAATCCGCAGCCGAGCAAGAATATCTTGAGCATAATGTTGCCGAATTACGTGCGTTGAATGTACAAATTGGCGAAGAAGAAGAATTATCAAGTCGTCGCAATGATATTATAAATGCACAAAAAAACATCGCAATTTTAAATGATGCATCTGCGGCTATGGGACGCGGTGGCGATACATTAGATGCCCAAATATTCGCCGTAGCGCACATTTTAGAACGTATTAAAACAGATCCTAATCCATATTCTGAACAAATAGATACGCTTTACAATGCCGCAGAAATGGTTGCTAAAGTTTCTGAACAGATAACTGCTGATGATATAGATACAGACGCTGTTGATTCTATCGAGGAACGTTTGTTTGCAATACGTGCAGCAGCTAGAAAGCACAGGGTCTCTGCTGATGAGTTACCAAATAAATTGACCGAGATGGAAAAACAATTAAATATCATAAATAATTCTGATTTAGAGTTACAAAAGATAAAGTCTGCAACCGAAAACGCAAAACACAAATATGATGAATTTGCTAGTAAGATGACTGGAGCGCGTACTGTCGCCGCCAAAGAATTGCGAGATAGAATTTTGCGTGAATTACCAGATTTAAAATTAGCAAATGCCGATTTTAATGTAGAACTTAGTAAGACCACACCCAGTGTGTTTGGTCATGACGATATTGTATTTATGATAAAAACAAATCCAGGAATGCCGTTTGCACCGTTACACAAATCTGCATCCGGGGGTGAATTGGCGCGTTTAATGCTAGCATTACGTGTGGTGCTTGCTGGTGAAAATGCCGCGCATACATTTGTTTTTGATGAGGTTGATACCGGTATTAGTGGCGCAACCGCCAGTGCTGTTGGCAGCAGATTAAATCGTCTTGCTAATGGATCTCAGGCGCTTGTTATAACTCATTCGGCGCAGGTTGCTGGTTTTGCTGATAAACATTTCAAGATTGAAAAAAAATCAAACGGTGCAACCACAACGACTAATGTTTATGAAATAACCGGCGATGACAGGTTAAATGAAATTGCGCGTATAATCAGTGGCGCAAAAATAACTCCTGAATCATTAGCAACCGCAAAAACGCTATTAAAATAAATTTTCAGATTACAGTTTAGCGATTCCGTCTGCAAATTCAATGGAGGCAATTTGATGTGCAGATGCAGTTGAAGAAATAATTTTATTATCTGTGTCACGTGCGATTGCATAGCCGCGATTTAATACCTTTTTATAACTTAAAGAATCTAGCATATTACCGTTGTATTCAAGGCCACGTTTCAAATTCACCATTTTGTTATTTAATATATCTGGCATTTTAGAGACAATTTCCATTTTATGCCGCGCATCAGATATCTTCGCATTGATGATAATACCCAGTGTTCGTGTTATATCATCTATGCGTTGTGTGTGTTCCATAACCATTTGACGTGGGCTTTTAATACTTATTGTTTCAATGTGTTTGTGCGCATGTTGAAGTCGTGTTGTAATATTTGCCGTCATGCGATGCGCCAAATTATCAATTTCTTGAATCAGCGAGATTTTTGTCGGAACGACGGCTTCGGCGGCCCCAGTTGGTGTAGGTGCACGACAATCTGCAGCAAAATCAACTAACATCCAATCGGGTTCGTGTCCAACACCGGTTATTACCGGTATTTTGCTATTTGCGACGGCACGTACAACAATTTCTTCGGAAAAAGGCAACAAGTCTTCAAGTGATCCGCCACCACGTGCAACAATAATTACATCAACATTTTTTGCACGATTAAAATATTCAACACCTGCGGCAACTTCTGCGGCAGCAGTTTGACCTTGGACGGTGGCAGGATAGAGTATAACATGAACCGGAAACCGTTCACGTAAACGATTTTGAATATCCTGAAATGCGGCACCAGTTGGGCTAGTGACAACCCCAATAGTTGTTGGTAATTTGGGTATAGGTTTCTTGCGTGATGCATCAAACAAGCCTTCTGCGGCAAGTTTTTGTTTGCGTTCTTCCAGCATTTTAAGAATTGCGCCAACCCCTGCCATTTCAATTTCATTTGCCACAATTTGATAATTACTGCGTGCAGGATACGTGGTCAGGCGACCCGTGATTATAACTTCTAGTCCATCGACCAGTGCAAAATTAATCGGGGTTCCACGCCATATTATTACAGACATCGCAGCCCCTGAATCTTTGATAGTCATATACATATGACCAGATGTTGCACGCGTAATCTGTGATAATTCACCACGAATTTTGATTACCGGAAATGCGGTTTCTACAACATTTTTAAGTAATGCAGATGCGTCACTTACGCTAAAAATCATATCAGGCTTAACAAACGGTTCTGGTTTTTGCATATTTATACTGTCTTGGTTTTACCTTTTAACATTCCAAAAATATCTATATCCATGGCCTTGGCAAATCGTAATACAGAATCACCAGGCACAAGACCAAACGTAGTGGGGGTCCCAATTTCATAAGGAACCTTTTCACCATATACTTCAAATTGGTCATACGTTATATCAAAAAATGTGCCACTGGGGACATGCTGCAGATAATGATGATCCATTTTACCTGGCCATTTCATTTTATCAATACACATCAGTCGCCAATCTTGAAAACCCATAGCCAGTGAGAATGTTATACTAGCAATACGGCAAAATCCTGCGGAATCGTATCCAAAATCCCATATGTCATTTTCCCCGCTAAGAAAGGTAAATTTCTTGATTTCATCATATTTAAATGATTCACGTAAAAGCTTGGTATAAAATATGGCCTTTTTTTTATCTGTATCAGAAAGCCCCATATCATTTAATTTTGATAACAGGTTTTTGGTTGCATTTTCATAAAATTGTTTTTGGTTTTTCATGTGTGAAATTATAATACAGAATACGCAAAAAATCAACAAAAGCCTACATTATAATTCTGTCAACGGCCAACGTGGACGTGGCGCAATAGGTTCATGGACAATATTTCCAATTTTATAGTTTTCCAATCCCGCCCACGCAATCATGGCGCCGTTATCGGTACACAAACTCATTGGTGGGGCGGCAAAAATCATATCATGTTGTTTCGCAAGTTTTTCCATTGCTGCGCGTATGGCACTGTTTTTTGCAACACCACCAGCCACAACCAATGTTTTTGGTTGTGTGGCGCGCACAATTTGACTTTTTAACGCATTCCCCAGGCGGTTTGTTATACAATCAACTACAGACGCCTGAAACGATGCGCAAAAATCATTTATAAACCCATCAGAATAGGGCGGTGTATATTTTGACAAGAATGTTCGCGCGGCAGTTTTAATACCACTAAAACTGAAATCACATCCAGGTTTATCTGTCAATGGTCGTGGAAAACTGAATGCCTTTGGATTACCCGTGGCCGCGCGTTTATCGACAATCGGACCCCCAGGATACCCAAGTCCTAACATTTTTGATACCTTGTCAAAAGCTTCGCCTGCGCTGTCATCCAATGTTTGACCAATCATTTCATATTTGCCAACACCGCGTACCAACAAAATCTGACAATGACCGCCTGATGCCAACATCAGCAAATACGGAAACTTAACATCAGTTGGCGCATTAGAATTATCAGCAGCAGTCGCCGCAAGGCGCGGAACCAACGCATGACCCTCAAGGTGATTTACTGCAATCAATGGTTTCTTGGTTGATTGTGCAATCCCAGTTGCAGCCATCCACCCAATCAAAACGCCACCAATAAGCCCTGGTCCCGCGGTTGCCGCGATAACGTCAATATCGTCAATGGTAAGGTTTGCGCGTTCCAGTGTTTGTTTTATAACAGCATCTATGGCAAGAATATGTGCGCGTGCGGCCAGTTCAGGCACAACCCCACCATATTTTTGATGTTCAGGAATTTGTGAATAAATTATATGCGATAAAATGTTTTTATTTGAATCAACAATTGCGGCACTTGTTTCATCACACGAAGATTCAATGCCCAGACAAATAGTTGCAGTCCCAGGTTGTGAGTTTATATCACTGCTGACTGGGCCCATATCCATCTTAATGATCGCATCATTCGTTATCATTTTTTTATTTCCAGCAGCATTATACCCAAATTATTTTTATTTTCCACTAATCTATTGACATATTTATCAAAATTTGTATCAAGTACCTGTTTTTTGCTGCGTGATGCATGGCGCAATCGCCCATCAGGCAACAAGAACCCCATATGCCGAACTGCCAAATCTGTACCAAGTTTTCGGCGGATTTTGGGGTTGTCGATAATAAACAATACAATCATCGGTTTTGATATTTTAATATTATGCGCGTACGTATAAGGAATATATTCCAGATCAATTGTGCGTGTTGTAAAATCTGTGTCAAGATCATAAACAGTTTTAAACCATTTTTTCTTGTCAACTGTAACAGTTCGTATTTTTGTCGGAGCATAATTGGCACTAACATTGACAACCAAATTGGAATTGTTTTCTAACCAGTCTGTTTCAATAAAATGATTACGATTTAATATGTTCGGTACACCACCAACATATCTGATTTTATTTAATTTGTTAACATCGTTATTGGCTAATACTGTTTCTACGAAAGTGGTACAGTCAAAGGCATCATAGCGTATAAGTGGATCAGTATCCGGAGACACCTCTTCACCAAGTGGATCTAGCACATACGGGACACCTAAATAGTTCGCACCAAAATACTCGCCTGTGCCGTGGTATGAACACCCAACAAGAATTGTAAATAATAATATGCGCCACATTAAATATTTTCTTTTAATTTGATACCAACAAAACAAAGTTCGGTTGCATCACGCACGGGCATATTGGACGATTCAGGCAACGTTGCCATTTTATCTACGCACGAAACCAATAAATTAAGATCATTTTCAGATGCTGTTAAAATTTTAGCGGCGGCAATCCGGCGTTCCACAGACGCATCACGCCAATCTTTCAATGTTCCCGTTTCCAATGACGTTGATTTGCGTGACATGGTGGCAAACAAGAATACAGCCAGCAACAGTACACAAATACCAATTATAAATTTCAGATATTTTTTTATGAATTTTTTCATATTGCCCCCCATAAAAAGTTTACTCACATCCAACCACCCATACATCATAGTCCGGGTTTTGTACGGGATTATTTCCTGGGTTGTTACGATCCATCCAGTTACTAAAAATTATTTCGCCATCGGATTTTGTTATTTCTGTGAATGCATAAAAATTTTCTGCTTTAAAAGGATCAGTTTGCCGACAGGAACGTACAAGAATAGATATTTTTTCAAATTCTATGGGGGTTCCCACTGATGCCACCAAAGTCTGTGTCTTTCCAGCGGCCTTGTCCATCACGCGCAGAGTTGCGGTTCTGCGTTCTGTATATGCCATCGCGCCAGATGAACCAAGAATGGTGAAATAAACGAGTGTTAAAATATAAATTAACTTTTTCATATAAGATATGATAATGTCATATTTGATACAAGTCAAACTATTAATATTTTTAAAAAGAAAAAATCCCGCTGATGCGGGATCTTAACCAAGAAGTGGTTCTTATTTTGCGTTTTTCTCTGCTGATGTTGCAGACAAATCTTCAACAATACGTGCCTTTTTACCCGAAAGTTTGCGCAAAAAGAATAATTTTGCACGGCGAACGCGACCAATACGAACCTTTTCAATTTTCTCAATTGCTGGGCTGTAAAGTGGAAACTTGCGTTCTACGCCGACACCATATGATTCACGACGGACGGTGAAAGAAGCTGTGTTGCCTTCGCCACCATCACGAGCAATAACGACGCCTTCAAACAATTGAATACGGAATTTGTCGCCATCTTTAATTTTAACATGAACGCGTAAAGTATCCCCCGCTTTGAACGCAGGAATTTTTTTACCAGCTTTCATTTTTTCAACATTTTGTTGTTCTATTTTCTTAATAATATTCATTTTTTATTTTCCTTTATTAAATCTGGACGCCTTTGTCTTGTTATTTCGTCCGATTGTTCTTTCCGCCACCGTTCAATGTTGCCATGGTGACCGGACAGCAGGACTTCTGGGACACTTTGTCCACGCCATACTGACGGGCGGGTATATAATGGCCATTCTAACCCCCCGATTTCAAAACTTTCTTCGTTGGTGGATTCTGCACCACCGCCGAGTACATTATCTATCAAGCGAACGCAACTGTCAACAAAAACTTGCGCGGCAATTTCGCCACCAGATAATATATAATCACCAACAGATAATTCCATAATATTGTATACATCAATGACGCGTTGGTCGATGCCTTCGTATCGACCACAGAGCAGGGTAAATACTTTGTTTTCTGGTGCAGATACAAATTCGCGTACCATTTTTTGGTTTAAACGAGGACCGCGTGGCGAAAAGTATATAATTTGCCCCGGATTTTTAATAGAATCTAACGCATTCCCCAATACATCTGGACGCATAACCATCCCGGCGCCACCGCCAAATTGGGCATCATCTACACTGCCATAATCATTGATTGCAAAATCACGAATGTTTATTACATCATATGACCAGATTCCATCAGCAAGTGCGCGACCAACAACCCCGGCACCAAGGGTTCCGGGAAACATTTCTGGAAAAACGGTCAGTATATGAAAATGCATTTTATTTTGATTTGTTCGGACAAGTATTACAGATACTTAAAATTTTATTTTTTAATGCTATTGGTTCTTCGATAGATTTAAAATAGACATTAAATCCACGATTTATAACCGGTTCATATACAACCTTGATATCAATACTGTCGACATATTCAATTGCCGGGCAATCTTGCATTCGAACACCACATTCATTAGATTGCGTTATAAATTCTTTGCCTGCGTACATGTACCATTTTTTTACCATAATTACTTTACCTTTATAGTATTTGTTTCAAAATCTACCAGTGCGCCATTAAATGATACCATTTCACCATTATCCAATTCGATAATATCGCCTGCACCAAAATTTTGAAAACATGCGACAATACCAAGAATGTCATCATTACGTACAACTTTCATACCAAGCAAATCTGCCTGGTAGTATTCACCGTTTTGTACTGGTGGCAGATTATAGCGTTCAACAAACAATTCAACCCCGCGCAATATTTCCGCAGTATTGCGATTATCAACACCGTCAATTCGTGCAATAATAACATTACTGTGTGGCACGGTGCGTACAAAATGAAACGCATTTTGAGGAACATTTTCACCAAATATCGCCAAGTTTTTCATATCAATAGGGTGCGCGGTAAATGTCTGTACACGCACCTCGCCACGAATACCTTGTGGGGCGACAATTTTTCCAACCAAAATGCGTTTATTTGTATTCATAGTCGTGAACATTGAACGATTTCAGCAACGTATCGCGTATGCTTAGTATATACGCCATTTCATCAATATTGTGGTCACGGGCATATTCACGCATAATTCCCAGATTCCACAAATAGCTATCGTATACAAGGCAGGCCATATATGGATCATCAAACTTTACTGTATTGAATACAAATCGCAGTGCCTTTCGACACAAGTAGTTTGGATATGGGCTAAATGTCTTGTTTTTGTGTTGCATTGCTGTATCGTTTTCGGGTGTTATTCAGCGGTTGCTTCGGTTGCTGTTTCTGCGGCCGGGGCTTCAGCAGGTGCTTCGGCTGGGGCTTCTGTTGCAGCCTTTGCGGCAGCTTCTGCAGCGGCTTTTTCTTCGGCTAATTTAGCCAACTTATCTTCTTTGTCTTTGATTTTTTGCAGTGTTTTTTCAGACTTTTGATTTTTCTTGGTTTGGTTTGGAATTTCACGTTTTGCAACTACGCCTGCATTCGCCAAGAAACGATATACGCGGTCAGATGGTTTTGCACCTTTGGCCATCCATTCTTTGATTTCATCAATTTTCAAGATTACGCGTTTTTCATTTGTCTTGGCCAACATTGGATCGTATTTTCCAACAACCCCAAGGATGTTCCCAGAATTACGTGCATTACGTGAATCTGTGACGACAATATGATAATACGGACGTTTTTTTGCACCAAAGCGCGCCAAACGAATAACAGTTGCCATGTTTTTACTCCTTTGTTATAGAACTGTTTAATCCACAAAGAAAACCTACATCAAGGTTGAAACTCAACGGATGATGTTCCTTATGCATACCGCATACAGGGTTGATTCAAATGGCAATCTTTGGGATTTGCATGGGGTATTATGTAATAAAAATATTGGAAAGTCAAGCAGATGGTCAAATAAAAATGGGGGTAAACACCCCCATAATAAGCATTAGCACCAACCACGTAATTTCATTGCGGTTGCGACACGTTTAATTGAATACATATATGCGGCTTCACGCATGCTAACATTGTATTCACATTTGATTTTATATATTGCGTCAAATGCGGTAATCATCGCGTTGCGTTCTTTGTCTTCAACTTCGGCCTCGGTCCAGTAATATCCGTAACGATTTTGAACCCATTCAAAGTACGAAACAGTTACACCACCTGCATTTGCCAAAATATCGGGTACAATCATAACGCCATTGTGCAACAACATTTCTTCGCCATCCAGTGTGGTTGGCCCATTGGCACCTTCGACAATAAGTTTTGTCTTGATCAATGGCGCAGTATCTTTGTTAATAGTGTTTTCCATTGCACATGGTGCCAAAACATCTACATCTAATCCCCAAAATTCATCTGCAGATATTTCTTTTGCGCCGGGAAAATCTTTGATGCTGCCCTTGTTGTCGTTTTTATATTGCATCAATATATCAATATCAATACCTTGTTCATTAAACAAAATTGTATTCCATTCGGCAATAGCAATAATTTTCCCGCCCATATCATGGCTGCATTTGGCGGTAAAACTGCCTACATTACCAAAACCTTGGATGGCAATTTTTGCACCATTAATATCTTTGCCCATTGTTTTTAATGCAGATGCAATGGTAATAGAAATACCAAGACCTGTGGCTTTGGTGCGCCCCAATGAACCATTTAATTCCACTGGCTTACCAGTAAATGTTCCAAACGAATTTTCGCCTGATAATTTGATGTATTCATCAATCATCCATGACATAATCTGACCATTAGTATTAACGTCAGGAGCCGGGACATCACATTTTTCGCCTAAAATAGGGTATATTGCATCCACGTAACCGCGACATAGACGTTCTAATTCCCCATCAGACAATGTTTTCGGATCAACAATTATTCCGCCTTTGCCACCACCATAGGGCAGGCCGGTTACCGCGCACTTAAATGTCATCCAAATAGAAAGCGCGGACACTTCGTCACGTGATACCATTGGGTGAAATCGAATACCCCCTTTGCTGGGACCAAGTGCGGTATTATGTTGCGCGCGAAATCCAGTAAACGTCTTAATTGAACCATCATCCATCTTTACAGGAATCTGAACTTCTACAATACGTGCCGGGTTCTTAAGAATTTCGTAAATATTTTTATCCATGCCTAACTTTTCGCACGCAGACTTTACACGTGCCTGTGCGGCAACCAATGGATTAGTATTTTCATTTGCCATTTATATTCTCCTATGCATTGAACAACAAATGTATACGCCCATACGCGTAAAAAATCAAATAGAAATTTTTCTGCTGGACAAAGACATGTACAGCGTCTAGAATGCAAACACAAAATTTGCGGGCGTGGTATAATGGCAGCACGAAAGCTTCCCAAGCTTTAGACGAGGGTTCGATTCCCTTCGCCCGCACCAAAAATTTAATCGGCCTTGTGCCGATTTAATTGTTGGATTGCGATGACGGAAGCGAACCCGAGAAGTCGCGCAGCGACGAGGGTTCGGAACAAGCGCAGCGCAGTGAAAGGGGCCCACGAAACACAGTGAGTGGGAATTACATTCCCTTCGCCCGCACCAAAAATTAAACCGGCATAATGCCGGTTGTATTTCAGATAAATTAAAACTCTATCTTCTGTAACCGTTAAAATCAGTCCATCCTTTGATGCGCAGGTGATTGCGATGTTTATGCACATCTTCGTAATGTTTTTTCTTCGGTTTTTTTGGTGAACTTTTACAAATAGGTTCCATCGTTTTTAATAATTCTGGATCAACATGGCAAAGAACCGCTTCATCCATTTTGGAACCTTTGGCACCGTTGCATTTCACATGCATTGGTGTCATATTTCCAATTTCGTTTGGACCACCCTGGGATTTTGCGACAATATGATCCCATGAAAATTCTTTAAAATCTGTAATCGGTTTACCGCATGCAGAACATGTCGGAAATTCGCCATGTGATGCAAGAATGCGTAATAAACTTTTAACTTCATTCGGAGTCAGGGTGTTCCAAAAATGAGATATCCCAATTAAAATCGTTTTTATTTCTGCTTCTGTCATAACTATGTCCGCCTTACAATTACTTTTTTGTTGGAATTTGCAATAATTGTTTTGGATAAATTAAATCAGGATTTTCAATATTGTTACGTTCTGCGATAATACTAAACAAAACACCTTTGCGTAAAAAGTTACGTGCAATCACCCACAGGCAATCGCCACGACGAACGGTATAAAATGTATCGTTGTCGCCGGTCATTTCAGGCATAACGAAGTTATGATTGACGGTTGCAACTGTGCGTCCCGCGTCATCGTGTAAACGCACTGTCAAATTATATTCGGTACCTGGTTTCAATTCACCAACATCTGCACCAACACCAAAGTGTTTATGATCAGACACGCGTGAGTATCCAATGTATTTATCATCCAGTGATAATGAAACACGCAGACGTGGCAATGCGTCACCAGTAACCACAATACGACCTGTGTCTAGATAGTCTATTTTTGATACTATCAAATCGCCGTCTTTTAATACAGACGGTGATTGTAAAATTTGACTGCCATCTGGGGTTAAAAGCAATGATACGGAATTGCGATAATCTGTATCAGAAATATACAAGAATACTTTGTCTTGTGATTTCATTTCTGGTTTTGCACCTAACAAAGAAACCGTATAATTACCTGGTGCAAATTTTGGCGAATAAACAAACTCACCATTTTTATCTGTGCTTTGAGTAGAAACAATTTTATCATTCACAACCAATGAAATAGTTTTATTTGGTAACCAACGACCACCGATAACGACAAGACCATCTTGGCTAACCCGAACAATATCAAATGTTGGTATGTCGCTTGGTTCAGAAATTTTCTTCACTGTACCCTTGGATACAGTTTCTACTGGAACAGATTTTGCACCATTTAATACGACAATTTTTTGTGGTGCCGATGTTCGTGCAAATATAACCCAAATTGTTACCAACAATACAATGAACGCACAGAGTATTGGAAACCAGTAATCACGCAACACAGAACGATTATCTGATTTGCCATCTGTCTGACGTGGTTGCACTGGCTGTGTTTTTTGTGGTGCGGGTTTTTCCGCTACTGCCGCATTACGTGACCGCAAAAAGCGACGTGTAAAACTGCGTCTGCGTGCAAGCCAACTGTCCTGTTGCGCGATTGCGTCATCTATCATATTATCAGTCGAGCGTTTTGTCTTGCCGATAACCATGGTGTTATTATTTGCCATATTTGTATCTCCTTGGATCGAGGATTATTTTATCACTAGACAAAATAGCATAAAAAAGTTTTCTTTGTCAACTTATTTATGATATAATTTGGCTGTAATTGGGGGAAATTATGAAAAAGATAGGAATTATGACCACAGGTGGCGATTGCAGCGGCCTGAATAGTGTGATTAATCGCGTTGTTTTGGGCGCGACGAACCGCGGATGGCAGGTTTTTGGCATTGTTGATGGTACAGACGGTCTTTGCACATGTCCACCAAATGTTATTGAGATGACACCAGCCACATTACCGGTAGAAATTGCGCGTATCGCGGGCAGTTTCCTGCACAATGGTAATGCACATATGATGAATTTTGAAAATGCCGCAGAAACTGGGCATTTGACGCGTTTTAACAAGATGCTAAAAGATTCACTGGCGGCATTGAAACTTGATGCATTAGTATTGATTGGTGGTAACGGCAGTTTTTCATTATCGTACAAAAATGCGGCGATTTATAGTGGGCTGTCACTTGTTTGTATTCCAAAGACGATTGATTTTGATATACCCTTGACGGACAAGACGATTGGTTTTGATACGGCGGTGAATGAATTAACACGTTATTGCGACCAGTTATTATTAACTGCGCGCAGTCATCATCGTTGGTTTGTTGTCCAGACAATGGGTCGCGATTGTGGTCGTCTGGCACTAAGTGCGGGTGTTGCGGTAGGTGCCGATGCGATAATTGTTCCCGAAATAAAATTTAATGTTGATGATTTAGTTCGCCATATTAACAGGGTGGGGCGTGATTATGGAATTATTATGGTATCCGAAGGTGTTACATTGCGCGGGCATTCGGGACGTCCAGCGGATATGATATCACGTAAATTGTCGGCATCAGGCATACAAAATCGTGCGGCTTTTCCTGATTATATTCAACGTGCTGGCGATACAACCGCCGCAGACAGAATTTTGGCGGCAAAAATGGCGACATGTGCATTGGATGCAATTGAAAACCGCGAAACAAATGTTATGACGGCATTGCGGGGTAATTCATGTGTTACGGTTCCGTTATCAGAATTTTATGCGGCGGGTGATTTGTCACGTGATCCTAACATTCGTGAATTGTGCACATCGAACGCGTACATTGAACCGGATGATCCATTATTGGATGTTGCAATTGCAATGAATATATATATTGGTGATATAAAATAGCAATTATAAAATATAAAAAATGGGGCATTTTGCCCCATTTTTTTATTTACTTTGAACCCCTCTGTCACTACTCATTCCCGATGCAACACACATATGATTCACGCATGAATATATGGTATCGCGATTACCTTTGATGACGTCAAAGCCACCACTGCTATTACAATCAGAATCAGTATTACACTGCGCAGCCGATGACCCGCCATACGTACCATCACAGTAAGCCCACTGGGCGTCACTGGATTCAGATTGGGCGAATATTGCGTGATATATATCGCCGGCAACAGTCGCATGTAATCCCCAATTCGTTCCCGACCCCAGTGGCAGATAACATGTCGTTGAACCATTACTGATGCACAGTGCGCGTTCAGTTTCCTTGGTCGCCATCAATGGATATCCTGGGAATCCACCGAATTCATCCCATGACGGACTGTTCATCATCAGTTTGCTGGTAAATTCACATCCTTCGGCACAGGTGTACGGATTATCAGACTGAGATTCTTCGTCATAGAAGCAAATCATATTGCTGGTTGTGCATGCCACGCGACCATCCCACCATGATTCAAATCCGGTTGTGGCGTTTCTGTATCCGACCGGGCAACTGGTTGCGATGCCAGAATTTTGGAATTCATTCTGCATCATACTGTTTGCGACACCGGTTATACCATCGAACATTAACGGTGGTATAAATCCGTCAAGTTTCGCACAGTCGCGGAAAGTATTCGCGAACATATATGGTTGGGCGCTGCCAGTGAATTTACCAAACAGTGATGGCATTGCGTATGTAATGGTATATTCTTCTTCGTCCCCATCGCCAACACCACGTACCGATATTGACGAACCACCGCGGGTAAGACCTTTCATTACCGCCTCGCGCAGACTGGATGCTTTACGCTCGGTGGCCTTTATCATTGCACCACGTATCGATGCACCACGTATCTTTCTGTTCGTTGCAGATTTTATCACATCTTTGATTGGACCATCACCGCTACTTATCGAACCGCCCGATGATAGATTTGTGGTTGGGTTGTATTCCCAAACGACATTGCTGCATCCATCGAATGTTCCACTGTACATACCTTCGGCAGGTGCACCCGATATACCACTAAACAGGCACGACGGTATGCTTTCCAGACCGCTGCATCCGGCGAATGTTTCTTCGAACATATATGCCGCCGGTGCGCCGGCAACGCCCGCAAACAGCGTTTGTGGTATACCACCGGTTAAATTACTGCACCCCTTGAATGTTTTCGAGAACATATATGCCGCCGGTGCGCCGGAAATACCACTAAACATATCCGCCGATATAGACGAAGATATAGACGAAGATCCGGGCACATTTACAATTTCTTCAACCACCTCCTCAGCACCCCCGCGGACACTTGGACTGCGTGATATCGCGGATGCGCCACGTGCATTTATTGCATTACGTGCCACCGCACCACGTGCATTCAATGCGCCACGTGCACCGGTTGCATTACGTGCCACACTTGTTGTCCTCTGCACACTGGACTTACGTGCCGCCACTTCAGATATATCACCAATGCTAATGCTACTGCCCGATGATAATCCGTATTTCGCAACATTGAACAGGTGCGGTATGCTGCCACGCATGTTGGAACAGTTTTCAAATGTACTTTCGAACATGTGTGCCGCCGGTGCGCCGACCAACCCCGCAAACAGTCCAGATGGCAATGCAGAACTGTCTAGGACATCACCATTCTCATCTAACCCCAGGTTTGTGCACCCTTTGAACGTGTTTGCGAATACATATGGAACCGGTGTTCCATATATATCAATGAACAATCCCAGTGGCAGTGTGCCATATATCTTGGTTCCTTCGAAGGTGGCATCAAACATATGTGATACCGGTTGACCAAAGACGCCGGTGAATATACCCATGCAATTATCTGAAACACCTTTTTTCTCGTCCACAATTATGCCACCAGCAGATACATTGCATTCGCCAAACACCGATCTTCTGGCATCTATTTTAAAGTTCGTACAATTCTTGAATGTTTGGTAGAATCGTGGCTGTTGACCGCTGAGAGTTCCTTTGCCAATTGTTGGGAACATTCTGCCCAAAGCCAATCCTTCGGTATCGGCGATGTACGGATTGTTTGCAAAACTGATTGCGGCGGTTGTTTCATTTGTTGAATATCCGGTTGCCAACCCATCAAACGCCAACCAATAGTCTGCACCTTCTTCGCATCCGCCTTTCTTGCCACCACCACTGTCACTGCACCATGCGGGTTCATTTTCATATGTGTGCGAATATGTGGTTTCGGTTGTATTGTTGCGGATAATTACTTGAATTGGCGTTCCATCGCCCCAATCAACCATAAATTCACCTTTGGCGGACAGTTTGAAACTAAACGTGTCGCCAATTCCCAATCCGGTGGTACTTAAATAAAGTTTTGCATTATTTAATTCTTCAATTTCATCTGGTACACATGAAACCTTGCCATCCCAATATGATTCAAACCCGGTTGTATATTCGGTCAATTCGCTGTCATATTCCGCGCAATCTTCGACCAAATTAGTATTTGCAAATATATCGGTCATCATATCGGTTGCGGTTCCGGTTATATTTTGGAACATGGTCGGTGGTATGTACCCAGATAAATTGCTACAACCATCAAATGTTCCGGCGAACATCTCGGCGGCGGAACCGGTAATACCGATAAACAGGTTCGCAGGCAGGCTGCCATACAACCCACTGCATCCCGCAAAGGTTTCATGGAACATATCGGCGGCGGCGGTTCCGGCAACACCGCTGAACAGGTCTGCAGGGATTTCACCACCAAGGAGACTGCATCCGGCAAATGTTCTTTCAAACATATGTGCCGCCGGTGCGCCATCAATACCGCTGAACATGTTTTCTGGGATACTGTTATACAAACTTTCGCATCCAGCAAATGTTCCGGCGAACATATATTCGGCGGGTGCGCCCGAAATACCACTAAACAGATTGCTATCTAATTCCATATTCAAATCTTCGCATCCGGCGAATGTGTTTTCAAACATATGTGCCGCCGGTGCGCCCGATATTCCACGGAATAGGTCACTTGACACAGATTGCAATGCAGAACTTTTGAACGTATTTGCGAACATATATGGTGCCGGTGCGCCCGAAATACCAATAATATCATCCCCATATATGTCACTGCTAAACATATCACTGAATACGCCTGTTATACCGGTGTTTTCGAATGTCCCATCAAACATATGCGATACCGGTGCAGCATGCCACGTATTTCTATCGTCACCCCGGAAGAACACACCACTATACGTCATATTAACGCAATTCTTAAATGTCTGATAGTATCGTGGTTGTTGACCCGCAACTGTGCCATTACCAATTACCGGGAATACATTACCAAATACACCCCACGCCCATGCCAGTCCCTCGTTCCCGGTGAAACTGATTGCGGCGGTTGTTTCACTGGTTGAATATTCGGTTGCCGTTCCATAAAGTGTAATTGTATATTCCCGGTCTTCCTTCTCGTCGTCATTCGTATACGTATGTGTGTATGTAGTTTCGGTTGTATTGGTGCGGGTTATTTCCTGCATCGTGCCATCACCCCAAGTAATCACAAAGTTACCCTTGGCGGACAGTTTGAAACTAAATGTCATACTTTCTTCGGGTTCTACACTGACTGTTCCAAATTGTATCCATGGCATATCACCACCGTCAAAACACGCAACTTTACCTTCCCACCAAGATTCAAATCCGGTTATATATTGTGCCAGGGCGCTGTCCCATTTTGTACAATCTTCGGTCAAACTGGTGTCATGGAATATCTGGGTCATCATATCGGTTGCGGTTCCGGTAATATTCTTGAACAGATATGGTGGAACATAACCACCCAGACCTGTGTTCTTGGTAAATGTTTCCTTGAACATACCCTCGGCGGCGGCGCCAGATATATTACCAAAGAATCCATCGTTTAAACCACTCCAATGATTCCCACACCCAGAAAATGTTCCGTAATACATATATGGTGCCGGTGCGCCCGATATACCGTCGAATATTCCATCTGGCAGACTATATAACCGGGTATCTGCGAATGTTCCGGCAAACATGTATGCCGCCGGTGCGCCCGATATACCCACAACGCCGATTTGGCTATCATCAGAATATCTGTATAATGGACGGGTAAACAGATAACTTGATACCCCGGTTACAGGAGTTCCGGCGAACGTGTTTTCAAACATATGTGCCGCCGGTGCGCCGGAAAGCCCCCAGAACAGATTTTCTGGAATGTCGCTAATACGCGTTCCGGCAAATGTATTCGCAAATACATATGCCGCCGGTGCGCCCGATATACCACCATCAATTACCAGGACATCTTGGTCACCACTATCATTAATCCATTCATTGGTAAACATATAAGAATCAATCCATGAAAGACTGGTGTTTTCGAATGTTCCATCAAACATATGCGATACCGGTGCGCCACGCAGAGTACTAAAGGATATTCCATCATTATCCATATTTACACAATCTTTGAATGTCTGATAGAATCGTGGTTGTTGACCCGCAACTGTTCCGTTACCGATTGTTGGGAATACATTACTGAATGTGCCCCATACCAACGCCAGATTTTCATTGCCCGCGAAACTGATTGCGGCGGTTGTTTCACTGGTTGAATATTCGGTTGCCGTTCCATAAAGTGTAATTGTATATTCCCGATCTTCCTTCTCGCTGTCATTCGTATACGTATGTGTGTATGTAGTTTCGGTTGTGCTGTTGCGGTCTATTTCCTGGGTTGTGCCATCGCCCCAATCGACCATAAATGTTCCCTTGGCGGACAGTTTGAAACTAAACGTCATACTTTCGTTTGGTCCCAAATCAATTGTTTGAAAACTAATGTGTGGCATATCCCATGCAGACATACATGATACCTTGCCCGAGAATGATGATTCAAACCCGGTTGTAAATTGTGACATATCATTTGGACAGGTTGTATCCAACCCAGAATTTGCGAATATATCGGTCATCAGGTTGCTTGCCGTTCCATCCATATGTGCATTCTTGAATAAATCTGGTGGTATATATCCGGCCAGGCTTGTGCAGCCCTTGAACATATTGGCAAATGTATATGCCGCCGGTGTTCCACCCAGGTAATCGAACAGGTACGGATCTATAAACGGCGACCCAGAACCATCCTTGGACATATCCAACGATGTGCACCCTTCGAACATGCCGTCAAACATATGCGATACATATGTGCTGGTTAACCCATCAGGGTATGCGAGTTCACCAGGACTCAGTAATTCCCTATTAAACGATTCTAATGCGGTGCAGTTGCGGAATGTGCGATAGAATCGCGGTATGTTGCTATTTCCATTACCTAAAATCGGCATCAGTCTGAATAATGCCCCAAAAACACCGACAATATGCGTATTGTTTTCAAAACTAATCGCGGCGGTTGTTTCATCGGTTGAATATGCGGTGACATTCGTACTGCCGATTTGAATTGTGTATTCGTCGCCACCCGCATATGTGTGGGAATAGGTGGTTGGTGTCGTATTGGTGCGTTCTATCAAATCGCTGCTACCGTCACCCCAATCAACTGAGAATGTTCCAACCGCCGACAGCGCGAATGTAACCGTATCACCCACACCCAGCACATCGGTAAGAATGTATAGGCTCGTGCTGTCCGGCCAATTTTGCGCCTTGCATGAAACCTTGCCACCAAAGTAATCTTCGAACCCGGTCAGGAATATTGTCGTGCCACTCGGACAGGATGTATCCAGACCACTGTTGTTAAATATGTTTGTCATCATGTTTTGAACATTCACACGTGCAATGCCGGCAAATGTTTGTGGATAGATATATCCGGACAGGCTGCTGCACCCATCAAATGTTTCAAAGAACATGCGTTCCGCCGGTGCACCCTGGATTCCACTGAATAAATCTTCTGGGATTTCATCGGACAACTGACTGCACCCTTTGAATGTGCCTTCGAACATACTGATTGCCGGGGTACCATTGATGCCGGCGAATAACCCGGATGGTATATACCCATCTAATCGGTTGCATCCGTTAAATGTGTTTGCAAACAGACCGATTGTCGGCGCACCGGATAAACCGGCAAACAAATCACCCGGAATTCGACTGACCAATCCGGTACAGCCCTGGAATAACCCTTCGAACATGTGGGATACTGGTGCGCCATATATTCCACTAAACAGACCTTCTGGGATTCTCATGTCAAGATTTGTGCAACCCTTGAACGTCTGATAGAATCGTGGCTGCTGTACGGTGTTTGCAACCTGGACTGTTGGGAACAATGCACCCAAAGATCCCGAGAACTCATACATGTATTCATTATTTGCAAAACTGATCGCCGGGGTTATCATATTAGTGCTGTATCCTGTGATAGATTCATGGATAAAGTTAATACGATGTTCGCCCCCCCAATAATACGTATGTGAATATACGGTTGGGGTTACATTGGTACGTTCAATCTTGTCAACTGTGCCATCGCCCCAATCAACCCAGAATGTTCCCGCCGCCGACAAGGTAAACGACATTACGGCGCTGATAGGTTCATCCTCGAGATTTTCGGGTTTTTCTGGTTGTGGGGTTTCAATATAAACACTGAATTCTGCATCATCATCTGATATACCTGGTTCACATGCAACCTTGGAATTCCAGCGTGATTCAAATCCGGTTGTATATTGCTTGGTTCCGACCGGACATTTGGTTAACAAATTCGTATGGTAGAATATACCATTCATATAATAACTATTGCCAGTGATATTTTCGAACAATGACTTTGGAACATACCCGGACAAGCCACTGCAATCACCGAATGTTGAGGTGAATGTCTCGTAATCCATATTTCCAGCAATATTACCAAACAGATTTTCAGGGATTGAACCTGTTAACTTTGAACAACTTTGGAATGTGCTGACGAACATACGATATGTTGGGTAACCCCAAATTCCACTAAACAGATTTTCGGGAATTGAACCGGCAAGGTTCGTGCAATTATAGAATGTTTGATAGAATCGCGGTTGATTACCCATGGTTGATGCCGGTGAAATGGTCGGGAACAGTGCACCCAACGATCCGGAAATTCCGGCAAGATACGAATTATTTGCAAAACTGATTGCGGCGATGTTGTCGTATGATGCCGAATACCCGGTTCCCGTTCCATAGAATGTTATCTGGTGCACACCTGCGTCTTCGTAATAGCAAGAATATGTTTGATTTGATATTGTGTTACGTGCGATATATATCGTCTGGGGATATGTGTGTTCCTCGGTAACCATTTGACCGGTTTCTTTATCTATATATTCGTCAATTTCGGTTATCGTATTTCCGCAATCAACCAAGAATTCACCCGCCGCGGACAAATTGAAATTGAAATTCGAATCTGCCGGCATATTTGTTGTTGTTACGGTAAATTTCGCATCACCCATATCCGAAACATCTTTTGGTTCAATACATGAAACCTTGCCATTCCAGTATGATTCAAAACCGGTCAAATATTGTACCATGTTGCTTGGACAAGATGTCGATATGCCTGAATTATAGAATATATCGGTCATAGGTCTATATTGTGAACTCTGGTTTTTAATATTTGCAAATAATTGCGGGTAAATATAACCTGATAATCGACTGCACCCATAGAACATCCGATAAAATCCATAATAACTCCATTCACCCGATAAATTGGCAAACAAGTTCGCAGGGATTGAACCGGTCAACTTACTGCAATTATAGAATGTGCTATCGAACATATAGCTTGCTGGTGCGCCTGATAAATTGCCAAACAGATTTTCAGGGATTGAGCCTGTTAAATTTGAACAACCAAAGAATGTTTGAGAAAACATATACGATATTGGCTGTCCCGAAATACCACTAAACAGATTTTCCGGTATTGTTCCGGCAAGGTTCGTGCAATTATAGAATGTGCTGCTGAATCTTGGTTGATTGCCACTGGTTGATGCCGGTGAAATTGTCGGGAACAATGCACCCAAAGATCCAGAAATTCCGGCAACTTTGGTGTTACCAGAAAAACTAATTGCCGCATAGCTTGTTAAATATCCTGTCGCGATACCACCAAATTTAATCTGATATGTACCGGCATCGGTATAGGTGTGTGAATATGTATTATTACTGGTGCTGTTGCGTGTAATTACCTGAATATTACCATCGCCCCAGTTAACATAGAATGTACCTATGGCACTCATGTTGAAACTGAAACTATCATTCGCTGATAGATTTGTTGTGGTAACGGTAAACTTATCTTCGATCCATTGCGCCGTCAGTGTTTTATCTTCGGTATATTTCCACTGGATGCTGGGTTCTCGGATAACATCATCAGTATTACTGACCGCCCATCCGGCAAAGAAGTATCCATCTTTGGTACATGTATTTGTCGCCGGAACAAACTTTTCACGTGTTAATACCGTTGTTGCGGTGGGTGCGTCCCCGGTGCCACCGCCACAGTTGTATGTAACATTATAGTTGATTAACCAGTCTGCATACAGGGTTACACTTTCATCATTGATCTTGGCAACCTGGGTTGTGGTATCGTTGCTGATAATATCACCGTTGGCATCAATGATTTGTGTTCCGGAACCCTCGGTTGCGGTCCAGTATCCATTAAAGAATCTATCGGTTTTGGTCGGTAATGTGCTTAACGCGGCCAGGACACTTGTCGCACCAACATTAGAATAGAATCCGTCACGATATTTAACATAGATTGTTCCCGGTGCGGATGATGTTGTTGCATCCATATCATTCAATGTAATTGGTGTAACATATGGTTCGACACATGATACCTTGGAATTCCATAATGATTCAAACCCGGTAATATATTGTGTTAAATCATAATCATCACATGATGTCGCCAACCCAGTGTTATAAAACACATTGGACATCATGCTGGCCGCAGATCCGGTAATCCTTGCAAACAGTTGCGG
Source organism: Alphaproteobacteria bacterium (assembly GCA_017615655.1). Taxonomy (GTDB): domain Bacteria; phylum Pseudomonadota; class Alphaproteobacteria; order Rs-D84; family Rs-D84; genus Enterousia. Next base: position 43,673 of record JAFZZS010000003.1, on the reverse strand, counting down.
TGGAACATAACTGGACAGCCCAGTGCAATCCCTGAACGTTTGATAAAACATATTTGTTGCCGCCGGTCCATAAATGCCACCAAACAGGTTTCCTGGGATTGAACCGCTTAGCCCAGTACAACCATAGAATGTTTCAAAGAACATAGAATATCCTGGTGCGCCCGAGATACCACTAAATAATGTTGCTGGTATTGAACCGCTTAGCCCAGTGCACCCCTTGAACGTCTGATAGAACATACTGCCTGCTGGTGCGCCAGAAATACGACTAAACAATGTTGCCGGGATTTCACCTGTTAACCCAGTACAACCATAGAATGTCTCATAGAACATACTGTCTGCTGGTGTGCCGGAAATACCACTGAACAGGGTTGCAGGTATGCTGGTCAGCCCGGTACAACCCCGGAATGTTTCTTGGAACATATATGATGCTGGTGCACCCGAAATACCACTGAACAAGTTCGCAGGGATTGAACCTGTTAACTTACTGCAACCATAGAATGTTTGATAGAACATATTGTTTGCTGGTGTGCCAGAAATACCACTGAACAAGTTCGCAGGGATTGAACCTGTTAACTTACTGCAACCATAGAACGTGCCACCGAACATATACTGTACTGGTGCACCCGAAATACCACTAAACAGATTTACAGGTATTGTTCCGGCAAGGTTAGTGCAATTATAGAATGTGCTGTTGAATCTTGGTTGGTTCCCAGCAGTAGACGCCGGTGAAATTGTCGGGAACAACGCACCCAAAGACCCCAAAATTCCAGCAATGTAAGTGTTACCAGAAAAACTAATTGCCGCAGAGTTTGTTGAATATCCCGTTGCGACACCATTAAATATAATTGTTCGAACCCCGGCACTTGTATATTTACGTGAATAGGTACCAACGCTAGTAGAGTCGCGTGTAATTGTTTGAACCGCTGAACCATCACCCCAATCAACCGTAAAGGTTCCCTTGGCACTTAGTTTGAAACTAAAAGTACTATTGCTTGATAAATTTGTTGTAGTGATGATAAATTTACCTTCGCGCCATTGGGCAGTAAGGGTTTTATCCTCGGTATATGTCCATTCAAATGTATCTGAAACAACCGTATTGGTGCCACTGATGGCCCAACCATTAAATGAATATCCATCGCGCACACATGTGTTTTCTGCTGGTGTAAATGAGAAATGTTCAGCCGCGATATCTGCCGCAGGCGCATCTCCGGTGCCATCGCCACAACTGTATGTAACATTATATGAATCACTAAATCCGGCATACAGGGTGAAAGTTTCGTCGGTTACCTTTGTTATTTTTTTGTTTTCGGCTGTATTGATAAGTTCACCATTTGCATCAATAATCTTGGTTCCCGTGGCATTTTCGCCAGTCCAATATCCATTAAATCTTTTGCCAGATTTTGTGGGCAGGGTGGTCATTCGCAGAAAATCCTGTAGATTTGCATGCTCATCAGTAGTGAACCTAAGGCCCCATCTTAAATATATTCTTGTTGGATCCGAACCGGTATCGGCATTTTCGTTATTCAAATCAATTGGTGTAACAAAATCGCCACATGAAACCTTAGAATCCCATGATGATTCAAAACCGGTTATATATTGCATCTTGGCATAATTACCGCATGACGTCGCCAGTCCCGTGTTATTGAATATCCTGTCCATCATGCTGTCGGCGGTCCCGGTAATTCTTGCGAACAATTTTGGTGAAATATAACTGGTCAGCCCGGTACACCCCCGGAATGTTTCTTTGAACATATATTCTGCCGCAGCACCTGAGATACCACTAAATAATGTGGCCGGTATTGAATCGCTTAATCCACTGCAACCCGTGAATGTCTCACGGAACATATGTGATGCCGGTGTACCTGAAATACCACTAAACAATGTGGCCGGTATTGAACCGCTTAGCCCAGTACAATTACTGAAGGTGCCCTGGAACATACCTTGTGCCGGTGTACCTGAAATACCACTAAATAATGTGGCCGGTATTGAACCGCTTAGCCCAGTACAAGCCTGAAACGTGTAAGCGAACATAGCGCGTGCCGGTGTACCTGAAATACCACTAAATAATGTGGCCGGTATAGAGCCAGTCAATCCCGTGCATCCATAAAATGTGTAACTGAACAGATAATCTGCCGGCGTTCCAGACAGACCGCTAAATAATGTTGCAGGTATTGAACCAGTTAATCCCGTGCATCCATAGAATGTTGAATTGAACATACCTGTTACTGGTGCGCCGGAAATACCACTGAACAGGGTTGCAGGGATTGTTCCAGTAAGGTTGGTGCAATTAGAGAATGTGTTAGTAAACCTTGGTTGATTTCCATTAGTTGTTGCCGGTAAAATGGTTGGAAACAAGGCCCCCAAAGATCCAGAAATTTCGGCAATCTTGGTGTTGCCACTGAAATTTATTACAGCAGATGACGAATCTGTTGAATATCCCGTTGCAACACCGCCGAATTTAATCTGGTATGTTCCGGCATTTTCATATGTATGTGTGTATGTGGTTTCGGTTGTATTGGTGCGAGTTATTTTCTGCATCGTGCCATCACCCCAATCAACATAGAATGTACCCGCTGCAGATAGTTTGAAACTAAATGCCGTATTTGCTGATAAATTTGTTGTGGTGACAGCAAATTTTTCTTCTGTCCATTGCGCCATAAATGCCTTGCTTTCGTTATAATTCCATGTAAATGCACCAAAAACAATATCGTTGGTGCCACTAACCGCCCAGCCCTTAAATACGTATCCATCACGTGAACATGTACTGCCGGCGGGGGTAAATGAGTGCCCATCTAATATATAGTCATTTGCTGGTGCGGTTCCGGTTCCTTCGCCACAATTGTATGTCACAGTATATCGATCTGGCATATCTGCATACAGCGTTATGCTTTCATCGCCCAGTTTTGCCAATCTTAACGTTGTTGCGTTGCTGATGATGTTGCCGTTTGCATCAATAACCTGGGTCCCAGTGCCAGCATCGCCAGTCCAATATCCATTGAATCCCATTCCAGATTGCGCCGGCAATGTAGACATTTGTGTAAATTGGGTTGTCGCATTTGAATCAGAATAAAATCCTGTACCGTATTTCAAATAGACCGCAGCGGGCACACCTGCAGTTGTCGCGGTACCATAATTCAAGACCACAGGTGTTATAAATGGTTCAACACAGGCAACCTTGCTGGACCAGTAAGATTCCAATCCGGTTATATATTGCACCATATTATCTGGACATGTCGTGGACAGACCAGAATTAACAAATACATTGTTCATAAATTTAGTCGCCGTCCCAGTAATACCTGCGAACAATGTGGGGGACACATACCCAGACAAACCTGTGCATCCGCCAAATGTGTTTTCAAATGCCCCTTCTTTGACAGCACCAGTTACGCCACTAAACAGCGTCGCCGGTATTGAACCAGAAAGTCCCGTACAACCCGAGAATATATTCGCAAATGTATAATTTTGTGGCGCACCAGATACCCCACTAAACATATCTGCAGGTATGGTGCCAGTTAGGCTGCTGCAATTTCTGAATATACCATTAAATGCATTTTCTGCCGGCGCACCAGAAAGGTTTCCCAGCATATGTGCCGGAATTGTTCCCGATAAATTTGTGCACGCATCAAACAGCAAGAAGAACATATTTGATACGGGTTTTCCAACAATACCGTTAAACAGATTCACTGGTATTGAACTTGTTAAATTAATTGCACCAGAAAATGTTTCTGTGAATCGTGGTTGTTGACCATTGACCGCGCCAGTACCAATCGTCGGGAATAGGGCGCCCAAAGACCCAGAAATTCCGGCAATATATTGTTCACTGCCACGTGTGGTTATACTGTTAAATGTGGAATTATTGTTATACGACCCAGTAAAGAATCTTATTGCGGCGACCATATCTGTTGTGGAATACGCGGTTGCCTCGCCCCAGAATTTAATTTGATATGAACCGGCATTTGCATATGTATGTGAATATGTACGTTCGGTTGTGCGCGCGTCAGATATAGTTTGAATATCGCTGCCATCGCCCCAATCAACATAGAATGTACCTGCCGCAGACAGTTTGAAACTGAATATTGTATCTGCCGCTAATTCCGTTGTGGTGACGGTAAACTTTGCATCGCCCAATTCAACCGCAGTCCGTTCTGGAACGCACGCAACACGACCTGAAAAATATGATTCCAGCCCGGTCGTATACTGTACATAGCCGGTGGGGCATTCCGTTAGCACCGCAGAATCCGCAAACACATTGGTAAATTGATTACTATAGGTTCCACTATAACCCTTGAACAAGGTCGGTGGGATGAACGTGTTCAATGCGGTGCATCCCTGGAACGCCGCATTAAACTTATTTGGTGCCGAGGATGATGCCGGATTGCCAAACAAGTAATCTGGGATTGTGCCAGTAAGGCTGGTACAGCCACTGAACACTTCTTGGAACCATGGCGTTGTGCCGTTTGCAGCCGGCAACAATGCGCCCAAGTTGCCAGATATTCCCGCAACATTTGTATTATTTTTGAATGATATTGCGTACCCATTACTGCGATATTTGGTTCCTGCACCATAGAATTTAATCTGATACGAACCCGCGGTTGTATATTTATGACTCATGGTATAGGCGCTGAAACTTGTATTCGATGTCGCATAATAGTAACGCGATCCGGATCCATCACCCCAATCAATATAAATAGTTCCTGCAAACGCAAATGTTACCGAGAATGTTGTGTTTGCCGCCATTTCGGTTGTGGTAACGGTGAACTTGGCATCACCCCAATTGCTTGGGTCAATGCACATAACGTATGGTGAAATACTGGAATCAATTCCTGCATTATACCGCAACATTCCAGTTGGACATTCGGTTGCTAAACTGGTCGCACCAGCAAACATGTTTGTATAGAAATCTGATGTATTGCTTAGCGTAGACCAATTCAATTGCCCCGTTGGATCTAATGGCCATACATCATACGGAATATATCCGGTCAAGCCTGAACATCCATTGAATGTTTCATAGAACACATATGAACGTCTAAATCCCGTGCTGTATCTAAACAAACGTGACGGAACCGATCCAGTTAGCCCTGAACATCCTTTGAATGTTCTATAGAACATACCAGTACTGGTATTAGAGTTCCCAGTAATATTTCTAAACAACCCAGCCGGTATCGAACCAGTTAGCCCCGTACATCCCATAAATGTTTGACTGAACATATAATCTGCGGTTGCCCCGGAAATACCACTGAATAAGTCTTCGGGAATTGATCCAGTCAGGCCTGTACAGCCCTCGAATGTGCCTGCAAATAAATAGTTTGTTGGTGCACCACGTATACTACTAAACAATGTCGCCGGTATAGAGCCACTTAACCCGGTGCATCCATAAAATGTGTTTGCAAACATCTGTGCCCCTGGGGCGCCTTGGACACCACTAAACAACGTTGCAGGAATTGAACCGGTTAATCCCGCGCATCCATAGAACGTATAATAGAACAGATAATCTGCCGGCGTTCCAGATAGACCGCTAAATAATGTTGCAGGTATTGAACCAGTTAATCCCGTGCATCCATAGAATGTGTTATCGAACATATAACTTGCTGGTTTTCCGGTTATACCACTAAACAATGTTTCAGGTATCGAACTGGTCATGTTTATTGCACCGGCAAAGGTCTGATAGAATCGTGGTTGCGTTCCAGATGCAACGCCGTCACCGATTGTTGGGAATAATGCACCCAATGATCCAGAAATTCCAGCAATGTATTGTTCAGTACCGCGTGCGGTGATCGCACTGGATTGATTTGCACGTGTTCCATTAAAGAAACCGATTGCGGGAACTGTAGCCGAGGTCGCATAGGCGGTTCCAGTTCCATAGAATTTAATCTGATATGAACCGGCGGTTGTATATGTATGTTGATAGGTATTTGCGGCGACACCACTGCGCACAATTTCTTCGGTTATGCCATCGCCCCAATCAACTGCGAATGTACCGGCGGCGGACAAACTAAATTTAAATGTGGTATTGGCGGCTAAATTCGTTGTGGTAATGGTGAATTTTTCATTGCCAAGGTTTGATGTATCAACCTCGGGTCCACAGGCAACTTTGCCCGACCACCATGATTCGAATCCGGTCGTATATTGCGATGTCCCGGTGGGGCAGGTGGTATCCAAGTTTGTTCCCACAAAAATATCTTTCATAATATTTGTTGCCGCACTGCTGGTAATATTTTTGAACAAGCTAGTTGGCACATAACCTGACAAATTTGAACATCCATTAAATGTGTTTTCAAACATATTGGCCGTTGATGCGCCCGAGATACCACTAAACAAGTTTGCTGGGATTGGTCCGGTCAGGCCTGTACAACCCTGGAATGTACCTGCGAACATGGACCCGGCAGGTGCGCCACGGATATTACTAAACAACGTTCCTGGAATACTGGTTAATCCGGTACAACCATAAAATGTTTGATAGAACATACTGGCTGCGGGCGCGCCCGAAATACTGTTAAACAAATCCGCAGGAATACTTGTTAACCCTGTATCGTTATAGAATGTTTGATAGAACAAACTTTCAACTGGATCCGAGGTAATGGTTCTGAATAATCCAGCCGGTATTGTGGTTAATGCGGGCATGTTTGCAAATGTTCCCACAAAAACAGCCACATGATCTGTATTTATGGTGCCATATAGTGTTGCAAATAAATCTTCGGGAATTGATGTAATTTTGCTGCACCCGTTAAATGTTGATTGAAACATATATCTGTGTGGTGCGCCATAAACACCATTAAACAATCCCGCAGGAATAGATTCCAAATTTGTACAGTTTAGAAATGTATAATAGAATCTTGGTTGTTGACCATCTGTTGCACTATTACTAATGGTTGGAAACAATTTACCCAGCGAGCCAGATATATTTTTCACAAGTGCAGGGGTGCCACTATAAAAATTTATCGCGGATGCGGCCAGACGTGCATCAGTATTTGCGCCTTTGGCAACAGTTGCGTATCCGGTTGCAACACCACCAAATCGGACGGTATAGGAAACTGGATCATCTTCGGCATCACCATTTTCATTATAAACGTGTGAATATAATGTCGGGGTTGTTCCAGTACGAGTTATGGTTTCAACCTGGCTGCCGTCGCCCCAATCAATATAAAACGTACCTTTGGCACCTATCTTGAAACTAAATGTTGTGTCTGCCCCCAGTGGCGTTGTTGTGACACTAAATTTAGTGTCAACGCATGAACCATCGCCCGGATCCATACATTCATACCAATCGGCAACAAAGTTAGCAGTTGTATCATAAACCCCAAAATTTTCATAACTGCAAATATATGCGGTATTTGCCGTAAACCATTTACCATTAATCTTCCATCCGCGGAAATTATACCCGGTTGCATCATCAATCGCCGCCGGCAAAGTAACCGATGAACCATATGTGCATGTCATTGATGCAGGTGCAGTTCCATGTCCACCATTTGCAAATGTCATGGTAATTGTGTTCGGAACACATTCGTGGGTTACAGAATCCATATGATACCCATCATCACAAATCCATTTTGCATAGAATGTTTGGTTTTCGGTCGAATTTGCAGGAATTGTTTGACTGGCTGCACAATTAGTTAATGCCGCATCGGTGCACCATCCATCCAATGTTCCATGCAAGTTTGTTGCACCACCCGATATTGTCGTTGCAACGCCGTATGTATATGTTGCTGGCGTAGACACAGCGGTGTTTGGACATGAAAAATTAATTCCGTTTGAACTTGGTTTAAATGTTGCGGTAACCGTATCATACATACCGCAAACACCATCACTGTTACGACGCACAGGAACATAGTTATATTGTAATACACCACCTTTCTTGGCCCATGATGCATACAAACGACCATATACGCCGGCATCGCCACCACTGGACGTACTTGCAAATATCATGATTGGTGTACTGGCCGATATAGCATTTGCTGAATCGGTTGACGCTGATGTTGTTACACCGTCCGCAACAAATGATCTATTTTTTAACGTTACCTCGTGAATTTTATTTGGATAAAGTGTAATGCCCTTTGCTTGATTATACCGGTTACCCGCATCAATATAATAATAATCTGTCCGTTTGTTCATAGCGGCAACACGATACGACGAAGTATTGCCATTATTATAATATTCACCAACAATCCATGCATTAGTTGTGCGCGGAACATTTGTCATCATCCATTTGATATATATTTCCCATGTTCCACTGTTAAGCCCGGTAATACCAGTGTTTATATATGAATAACTGTTACTCTGCAAATATTCAACTGGCGTATAATCTGCGGTGGGAACAACAGATGTGTTATAAACGCTGCCCCCGTTGGTGACATAAGTTATCACACCAGATGACCATTTTGCATAAAATATTTGTGGACCGGTTGCATTTGTCGGAATTGTTGGGTTCATTGAACAATCTGTCAATGTCGCATCCGTACACCATCCCGCAAATTCAAGATTTTGGTTTTCGCTTTGTGGAATATATGTAATTGTTTTGGCAATGCCACTGGCATACTGGTCGGGGGTACGCGATTCGGGGCAAACAAAATTGGTTTTTGCACTGCTGGTAAAGAACGCCTTGGATACTGTATCATATATACCACAAACATTATCACTATTGCGTCGAACGGGTATACCATTAAATTTCAATTCATTATTTTGATAAAACTTTGCACTGAACATTTTGGCAAGTGTTGGATTATTACCTTCGTAATTAAAGAATCGCCATGTTCCCTGGGATAGTGCGGACAAAGTTTGAGTTTTTGTTTGATCACCAATGGTAATAGTGGCCGAACCTGATGAATATGTCGCATCAATTGTGGTACGTGTTGTAAATAAAGTTGAAAATACTAGCACGTTTGGTGCCGCCCAGAAACCATCGGGGTTTGCCCCAAACCATCCAATCGGACTGCTGGTATTATAGCCAAACAGCACTGAATTATAACCTGATGGTGCGGTCATACCCTGGGCATCAATCAACCAGCGGCCATATCCCGTAAACCCAAGATCTATGGTGTTTGTATCATTTCTGGTTGATGATATGTTTTGAATATATGCGGTCGGTGAATAGTCACTTGGAACAACATCACCAGAGTATAAATATTCTGGTGTAGTATGGTTTCCGTATCCCAAAACATAACCAACGTCGTTTAACTGCGCCCATTTAGCATAAAATACTTTATTCCCGGTGGCACTTGTTGAAATAGTTTGTGTCATTGCACAATCGGTTAATGCCGAATCTGTGCACCAACCCGCAAAGGCGTATCCTGCGCGTGTTGGTTGCCCCGTTATATGCACGCCATTGCCAGATATATAACTGGTTGGGAAACCATCTAGCGCGTCACCACAAATGAAATCAGTTGATGTCTCGCTTGGGAAAAATTCTTGATCTATCATGTCATACAAACCGCAGACCCCATCTGAATTGCGCATCATAGGAACGAAGTTGTGTCTTAATGTTCCATTTTCAATAATTCTTGTACCATATACATCCATCGAATTATTGCGAGCATAGATAGTGGCTGAGTTATTGTCTGCATGGTTCAAGGCGAATAAGTATATTGGTGCATTCGTCGGCACAACAGGTGTTTGTGTTAAAGACTTCGTTGTTGATCCATACAATGCGATCTTATTTTTAGCATCCAATACCAATGTTTGTTTAGAGGTTTTTAAGTTTGACGCGATACTAAAATTATTTGCTGCGCATCCATTTACCTGATACTTACAGGTCCATGGAAAAATTATGAGTCCTTGATTTGAATCATTACCAAAATTTACATAATAGCTATCACTGGTACCGGTCACGCCGAATATCGTATTGCCACCACTTGATTTATATGTGTCCGATGAAAAACGTAAATCAATTTCTGTTCTTGTGGTCGCGGTTGGATTATACCCGGTGTTTATATATTGTGTACCGGTACCTCTGATATAGCTAACATAAGAATATCCAGTAAACTTGGGATCGTTATATACGTAACTGATGCTATAGTTTGTAGCATAAGTTGCATTCGCAAATAACGCAATCAAACCAAATGACAATATACCTAAAAACCGTCTCATAGTGTCCCTCCGAAGACCTGTGTTATGAAATGTGTCGGTAAAATCAAACGCCAAAACCCGCAAAAACGGCCTGATTTGCGCGGGTTGTGTTGAATTTCACTTCCTTTCATACTTTAAGCCTAGCAAAATCGACAAAGGCGGGGCAAGTAAATTTTTACGATTTTTTTCAAATTTTTTATTTGGCATAAAAAATGCGGGGCAGATGCCCCGCATAACTAACCCATTAATGATTATTTTTCCGAAAAGTCGGCATCACGTGTGTTATCTGACGTGTTATCAGATGATTCTGTGTTTGCACCAGCGGCATTTTGTGCCTCTTGTTGCGCTTTGTAAACCGCCTCGCCAAGTTTCATGGCTTTTTCGGTAAGTGCATCTGTTTTTGCCTTAAGACTTTCAGCTGTTGCGTCAGATTTTGCCAATTCATCTGCCAATTCTTTCTTGGCAGCTTCGATAGCATCACGATCAGCAGCGCTGATTTTGTCGCCATGTTCCTTTAATGACTTTTCAATTGCATTTATTGCTGATTCACCGGTATTTCTTGCTTCGGCCAATTCTCGTTTCTTTTTATCGGCCTCGGCATTGGCAGCGGCTTCGTCAACCATGCGTTTGATTTCATCTTCGGATAAACCGCCATCAGATTTAATAGAAATTGCCTGTTCTTTGCCGGTTCCTTTGTCTTTGGCTGACACATGAACAATACCATTTGCATCGATATCAAATGATACTTCGATTTGTGGCATACCACGTGGGGCAGGTGCGATACCTTCCAAGTTAAACTGACCGAGCAATTTGTTATCGGCGGCCATATCGCGTTCGCCTTGGAATACGCGGATGGTCACAGCCGATTGGTTATCTTCGGCGGTTGAGAAAACTTGGGACTTTTTGGTTGGAATTGTCGTATTCCGATCGATAAGACGCGTAAACACGCCACCCAATGTTTCAATTCCCAGTGACAATGGCGTAACGTCCAACAACAGCACGTCTTTCACGTCACCCTTTAATACACCGCCCTGAATTGCCGCACCCATTGCGACCACTTCGTCCGGGTTAACACCCTTGTGAGGTTCGCGACCAAAGAATTCTTTGACGGTTTCTACGACCTTTGGCATACGGGTTTGACCACCAACCAAAATAACTTCGCTAATTTGAGATTTTTCAATGCCTGCGTCCTTTAATGCCTTGCGACATGGTTCAATAGTGCGTTGAATCAGATCATCGACCAACGATTCCAGTTTCGCACGTGTCAATGTTGTATTGAAATGCTTTGGACCGGATGCATCCGCGGTCAAGAACGGCAGGTTAATGTCCGTAGATGTTTTAGATGATAATTCAATTTTCGCTTTCTCGGCAGCTTCTTTTAAACGTTGTAACGCCAATTTGTCGCCCGAGAGGTCGATGCCAGTTTGCGATTTGAATTCTTCAATTAAATATTTCAAAACACGGGCATCAAAGTCGGAACCACCAAGTGCGGTATCACCATTAGTTGATTTAACTTCGAACACGCTGTCAACAATTTCCAAAACGGAAACATCAAATGTTCCACCACCAAGGTCATACACAATGATTGTTCCATCTTTGTTCTTGTCCAAACCATATGCCAATGCGGCCGCCGTAGGTTCATTAACGATACGTAACACATTTAATCCAGCAATACGTCCGGCATCTTTGGTTGCCTGACGTTGTGAATCATTAAAATACGCCGGTACTGTAATAACAGCATCAGTGACAGTTTCACCCAAATAACTTTCGGCATCTTTCTTTAATTTTGCCAAAATCATTGCGGAAATCTGTGACGGGGCATACTTTTTATCTCCTATCTCGACCCATGCGTCGCCATTATCACCGGCAACAACTTTATATGGCACACGACCCATAATTTCTTTGACCGCAGGGCTGTCAAAACGCAACCCCATTAAACGTTTAATTTCATAGATGGTATTTTCAGGATTTGTGACCGCCTGATTCTTGGCGGTTATACCAACTAACTGTTCACCATTTGATGTAATCGCCACCACGGACGGTGTTGTACGACCACCTTCGGCATTTTCAATAATTTTTGGATCGGATCCGTCCATAAAAGCCATGGCGGAATTTGTTGTACCCAAATCGATACCTAATACTTTTGACATAATTCACTCCTATTTGAATTCTTCTTGTATGACACAAATATAGTTACCTAAAAAACCATTTCAAGACCATAGGAATAAAAATTAGTGGTTAGTTGTTTTAGGACGGAGAAAAATAAAAACGGCGCATTATGCGCCGTTTCACTAATTACTAATAACTTACAATTACTACTATTTCTTAGCCGGTGCGGCAGCAGCGGCAGCATCAGCGGCAGGTTTCTTTGCATCGGCTTCTTCTGGCATCTTACCACCAATGGTTGCAAATGCTAATTCTGCCTGGTGCAAGCCCAAAGATACACCGTCTGGCAACACCAAATCAGAACCGTGTACGGTATCGCCGATGGTTAAATCCTGCAAGTCTAATATGATCTTTTCTGGTAATTTATCAACCAATGCGACCAATGCGACTTTACGAACCGCAAAGTTCAAAACACCGCCCAATTTCAACCCCTTGGACGTATCTGCATTGATAACTTCGACCGGAACCGAAACGCATACCGGTTTTTTAACATCGATACGCTTAAAGTCGACATGGACAATTTTGTCAGAGACAGGATGATATTGGACATCCATTAACATCGCGTCTTCTGTGCCATTTTTGGTTGTAATATGAAAAAGTTTTGTTCGTAATGCCGGAATCTGAACAATCGGTGCAAAATCACGACCTGCAATTTCAATTGCGATTGGATCTTTCTTTTCACCATAGATAACGGCAGGGATATTTTTGTTTTTACGAATTGCACGTGCGGCCCCCTTGCCAGCAACATTGCGAATTTCTGCTTTTAATTCAATTGCCATTTTCAATCCTTTTTATTTGCAATTTTGATTTGTACACAACCTCCAAGGGTGTTGTGCAGGCGGTATTATTTATCAAATCTAATAAAAAAGCAAGTTATTTATTACTTTTTCTTACGTAATATTATAAAGCGTGCACGCCCGTAAACTTTATCGCGCAAAATATCCCATTTATTACCATCGGGGGTATATTGATTTGTGTTTTCAATTTCTTGGACAACGATGGTCCCCGGCACAGCAAGACGTCCCAAAGTGGCAACAAAACTAATACCAACATTTGCGTCTTCATAAGGCGGATCGACAAAGATCAAATTCACTGTATTGACATGATTTTTAATTACCTTTGTCGCGTCAGTCTTGGTAATACAGATACGATTTGCCGCAATACCAGTTGTGTTCTTTTGGATACTTTTAATTGATTTATCAGAGGTATCAGTAAAAATAACCCTGGAATTATCATAGCGAGACAGGGTTTCAATTCCCATTGCGCCACTGCCACCAAAGGCATCCCACGCGAATATTTCATCCCCAGGGGTTAAAATTCCAGCCAGCATATTAAATACCGCTGCGCGTGCACGATTTTGCGTTGGACGTGCACCATCTGGCAGAAACAATTTCCGACCATGATATGCCCCAGAAATAACTTGCAAATTGGAATTCATATAGTAATTTTACAACGATGAATGTAATGAAGCAAGTTTTAAATTTGGCAAAGCGGACCGGTATAGCCGGTGATGTTCCCATTGCGGCGGCGATTGTTCGTAATGGAAAAATCGTTGCACGTGGTGCAAATATGGTTCAACGCAGGCAAAATCCGACATTGCACGCGGAAATAGTCGCAATAAATCGGGCGTGCAAAAAACTGGGGACAAAATTCCTGGATGATTGTGATATATATGTATCATTGGAACCATGTGCAATGTGTGCAACGGCGATATCTTTTGCGCGCATTCGCAACATTTATTTTGCCGCAGTGGACGAAAAGGGTGGGGGAATAACGGCAAATGCGCGTGTTTTTGAAAATGACAAGCACTTGTGGCGCCCAAATATCATACAAATTCCAGAATACGCCGAAGAGTCCGCCGAATTACTGCGTGAATTCTTTGCCGAACGCCGTGAAAATAAAAAATAAAGGATATAAAATGGACACATTCACATCAAAAGAAGAATATATGCTGTATAACGAATACATAATTGCGGATAAAAAATACCCGAACCAATCCACACAGCAAATAACATTGGTTCCAACATTGGACTATGAACCCAAAACTCTGACCTTTAAGGGTTCACACAACTGGACACCGCTTTCTATAGGTGACCTGGTGTGGCTTAGCCGCAAAGGCACCATAAAACCGGTTAAATATGACATGCGCAAATGTGATATAATGTTGGTCATCGGCGAAGATGTTTTCGATAATAACAGTGTAAAACAATTGCGGGTTATGGGTAAAAAGTTTGGTCTGCAAACCTTGGACCTGGCCAACGATATTGAATGCGCATGGCAATGGAAGTTTTATCCTACAAAATTAAACCATACCGTTTTGGTTAGACCGGACGTTGGCCCAGACAACAAGAACAATGATTATAAGATTCTGCGTAATTTTACAATAGAAAAACAGATAGCCGAATTCTTTAACTCACAAAGACAACACTAAAAACAAATCCCGCGGTTGCGGGATTTTTACTAACCACTTACACTAACAATTAAATTAACGATTTACCTGTCATATCAACGGGTTGGTTGACACCCAGCATCTTTAAAATTGTCGGTGCAACGTCCGCCAGACCGCCATTTTTAATTTTTTTATATTTTGGTTTTGATACCAGAATTGCCCGTACCTTGTTATTTGTGTGGGCGGTCCATGGTGTGTTGTGTTTGTCGTCCCACATGGTTTCTGCATTACCATGATCGGCAATAATCAGCATTTCACCACCAAGTTTTAATACCTCGGGGACGATTGTTCCCAACTGTTTATCTAAACATTCCATGGCACGAATTGCCGCGGATTCATTTCCAGTATGTCCGACCATATCACCATTGGCAAAGTTCATCATCACGACATCAAATTTTGAAAGTCGTGGTAACAATGCCGCTGTAATTTCATTTGCGGACATTTCAGGCTTCATATCAAATGTGGCAACCGCCGGAGAATCGATCAAGACTTTTTCTTCGTTTTTGAAATCGATTGTACGTTCTGCATCCATGAAATAGGTTACATGATTATATTTTTCAGTTTCGGCAATTCGTAACTGTGAAAGACCAGATTCCGCGATAACATCACCCAATGTATTATTTACAGGAATATCGGACAACAGTGCCGGACAGTGTTCGTTTAATCCTTCGCCATATTGTGAAAAACACAGCATATGCGCCCCTGTATTCAGCATTGCGCGAACAATTTGACGGGCGCGATCACTGCGATAGTTTCCGAATATGAACCCATCACGTTTTGTTATTGGGGTTGGTTTAATGACGGTCGGTTTAAAGAATTCATCGGTTACACCCTTTGCATAGGATTCTTTGATTGCATCTTCGATTGTTGCCGCCGTCTGATCAGATTTTGCATGCGCCAATGCATCAAACGCCAGTTCTGTCCGATCCATATTTTTGTTACGATCCATGGTCCAATACCGTCCCGACAGTGTTCCAAAAAATGCGCGACCATTTGCGAAATAGGGTGCCAATATTCGCTTAATTGTGCGGACATATTTCATTGCGGACTTTGGCGGTGTATCGCGCCCATCGCCAATAAAGTGAATACAAACGCGCAGCCCTGAATCCAGAATATACTTTGCAATTTTCATTTCATCGCACACATCAGAATGCACCCGCCCATCAGACATCAGACCTGCGAAATGCACAATACCGCCATCATGTTTTACTGCGGCGATAAAATTATTTAACGGCTTGTTTTGCGTCCAATCTTCGCGTGCGAACCGCAACAGATATTGCATCACGACGCGTCCGGCACCGATGCAAATATGTCCGACTTCGGAATTTCCCATCAGGTTTCCGGGCAAACCAACGGCGGTTCCACTGGCGCGCAGGAATGAATTCGGATATTGCCGTATTAGTTTATTAAAAAACGGCATTTTTGCCAATTGAACGGCATTATGCGCACGTTCTGGGCGATATCCGACGCCATCAAGAATACACAAAACGATTGGTTTTCCCATTTCTTTTTCTCCATTTTATAACTTTGTTGCACAAACGATAGCACATGGCTTTTTTAATTGCAAAGCAAAAAGAAAAATAGTATAAAACAAATCATAGGACACAAAACATAAAAGGGGAAATGAAATGTCAGGCAAAGCAGTTCTTCCAAATGCAATTGATCAACACATTGGTCACCGCATGCAGTTACGGCGCACGATGATGGGCATGTCGCTGAAAGATTTGGCGGTGGCGTGCGGTGTTACGTTTCAACAGGTCCAAAAATACGAGACCGCGGACAATCGTGTATCTGCGTCACGTTTATTTGAAATAGGCTTGGCGCTGCAGACACCGGTATCGTTTTTCTTTACTGGGCTACCAGGAAATTTACCGGACGAGACCAAGGCGACCCGTTCAATGCGTGCGCATCAACCAAGCGATGATGACCCATTGACACGCACAGAAAGTCTTGAGTTAATAAAACTGTATTGGAAATTGCCAAACGATGCACAGCGCGAGGCGATTATGAACATATTAAAAAGTTTTACAGTAAGTGATTAGTTGGTAGTGTAATTGGTAAGTGAATAGTAATATAGCATCCCGGCAAACGCCGGGGTGTCTTTTTTTATTTACCATACCGTTTGTATAATAAAGTAAAACAATAAAAACACCGATCAAACGACCGGTGTTTTTTTGTTTAGACCGACATATAATTATCTTTCTGCCGGGTGTACGTTAGACGCAGCTTGGTCAAACAGTGGTGCCAACTTTTCAGCAATTGCGTTTAACAATCCGTCACCGCAATTTGGGTCATACGTTGTCTTACCAGAAGTCCCCAATCCACTTCCACCACCTTCACTTGAACTAACCTGCGGGTTACATGTATCAGCGTTCAAGAGAGCAATAATAGCATTTTCAAGTCCTGAACTCTGTACTGCACCATTTGCTGTGGTCTGTACAGTTGTAAATGTTGAATTATTAGTCAACTGAGTACCAAATGTGCTTGTTGTAACCGCAGTTGATGGCAATTTATTGGCTGGCAATTTACCACTGCTATCCGGTTGCAATGCATTATTTGCATTAGTTTTGACAGTTGAGTATGAGCTGTCTACTACGGTGTTTGCCGGCAATTTAGCAGCTGGCAATTTACCATTGCTATCTGGTTGCAACGCTGTATCCGCCGTAGCCTTTGCTTGACTTGCCAAGGATGATGCGCTTGTCGCTTCTTCTAACGCCTCTGCTGCATCATCCGCTGCTTTTGCCGCATTGGCCTGTACAGTTGTAAATGTTGAATTATTAGTCAACTGAGTACCAAATGTGCTTGTTGTAACCGCAGTTGATGGCAATTTATTGGCTGGCAATTTACCACTGCTGTCTGGTTGTAACGCTGTTGCACCAGCCGCAGCGCCATTCTTGATAGTATCAGATATCAAACTATCCGCAATCTTACCATTGGTTGTCTGAACATACGTAGACGGTATAGATTGCAATGCAGAATTCGCATTAGCTTTAACCGTTGCGTAATCTGCATCAATTACAGTATTTGCTGGTAAATCACTGGCAGACAACTTTCCAGTAGTGCTATCTTTCTGCAACGAATTATTCGCCTTTGTCTTAACACTTGAATATGTGCTGTCAATTACAGTTCCACTCGGTAACTTAGCAGATGTAAGTGTTGGTATCTTACTTAATGCTATCGTACCACTAGTTTCTGTTGTAACAACATTTGATGGCAAAGACTGCAATGCAGAATTTGCATTAGCTTTAACCGTTGCATAATCTGCATCTACTACGGTGTTTGCTGGTAAATCACTGGCAGACAACTTTCCAGTAGTGCTATCTTTCTGCAACGAATTATTCGCCTTTGTCTTAACACTTGAATATGTGCTGTCAATTACAGTTCCACTCGGTAACTTAGCAGATGTGAGTGTTGGTATCTTACTTAATGCTATCGTACCACTAGTTTCTGTTGTAACAACATTTGATGGCAAAGACTGCAATGCAGAATTCGCATTAGCTTTAACCGTTGCGTAATCTGCGTCTACCACGGTGTTCGCTGGTAACTTACTGGATGGCAATTTACCATTACTGTCTGCTTGCAATGCACCGTTCGCAGTTTCTTGTGCTGCATCGGCTGCGGATTGTGCTGCATCCGCTTTGGCATCTGCGGTCAATACCTTGGTCGCAACTGCGTTCTGCGTTGCAACATAATATTTTTCGGCGGTACATGTTGTGCCAGTGCATTGTTTATGACTTGTACATTCATACAACGAATATGCGTTGCTGGATGCATTCTTTCTTGATACCTTTATCAATGCACAGGCATCCGGAGCATATTCTGTTGTCGTTACGTTGTTGCAGGTGTCATTTTTTGTTGTTTTAAATCCACCAGGCGCTGCATACAACGTTGACTGATTATTAATATCACTAGATGTCAATCCGGCAGCACTTAATGTAACCGAGCCAGTTGGATCAACTTTCTGACCCGTGAAGGTATTGCACCCCTCGCCAGCAGTACCAGGTTGACCATCATACACTTTGAAGTCTTGGCCGGCAGTTGTGCCATTGCAATCTTTCAAAGTGACCTTGGTGTACGCACCAGTGCTGTCAGATCCAGTTGTTGTTGTGAATGTCAACGGACATGCCGGTCCGGTGTCACCCGGTTTACCGTCGCAAGTTTCTGCATATGTATATGCTGTTGTGGCGGCTTTCTCACATGCGGTACCTGCGGTGTTCATCTTAGCCTTGAAGTAGTTAGCTCTCTTACAATTTACCGTCTTACCATCGACAGTTTGTGTTGTATTTGTTACTTCCGTGATATCCGCACAACCATTTGTACCGTCATTACCATCAGTACCTGCGGGACCATCACAAGTTTCTGCGGATGTATATGCTGTTGTGGCGGCTTTTACACATGCGGTACCTGCAGTGTTCATCTTCGCCTTGAAGTAATTCGCTTTCTTACAAGCAACTGTTTTACCACTAACAGTTTTTGAAGTTTCTTGTATCTCTACGATATCACCACAACCATTTGTACCGTTATTACCATCAGTACCAGGTTTACCTTCACAAACGTCCGTTACGATTGAATCTGCATTGGCATCAGTGGCGCAACCATCGCTGGTCATCACTTGTGGAGTGCTTGTAATTCTTGTACAATTTAGTTTTACATTTGAATCTGCACGATCTGTAACTTGAACTTGTGCGGTTGTTAGCAATGCAGGACATGAACTGCACATTTTTTTGACTATCGGGTCTCCATCTGCCACACAAACACCATTTACAAGGGCCATATTCTGTGTTGTTATATCATAGCACCCAGTTTTTGGATCTATCTCACCTTGAGTAACCCTAGGAGCACAACCATCTCTACCATCATTACCTGCTAGACCATCACAAGTTTCTGCATATGTATATGCTGTTGTGGCGGCTTTCTCACATGCTGTACCTGCGCTGTTCATCTTCGCCTTGAAGTAGCTAGCTTTTTTACAATTCACAGTTTTACCACTAACAGTTTTTGTGGTGTTCGTTACTTCTGTGATATCACCACAACCATTTGTACCGTCATTACCATCATTACCTGCGGGACCATCACAAGTTTCTGCAGATGTATACGCTGTCGTGGCGGCTTTTACACATGCGGTACCTGCAGTGTTCATCTTCGCCTTGAAGTAATTCGCTTTCTTACAAGCAACTGTTTTACCACTAACAGTTTTTGAAGTTTCTTGTATCTCTACGATATCACCACAACCATTTGTACCATTATTACCATCTTGTCCTTGTTTACCACTACATACAGTATTTGAACTTATTGCTGTGGCACCTGATTTGACGACGCACTTTTTGGAATTGTCATCATAATCTGCTTCAAATTCATCAAGTCTCACACAATCTAGTGTTTCTGCTTTACCATCTCTTTCAACAGATTGTGTTGTAGCAGTTGGTATAACCGCATGCGAACATTTGGTTAAACCGTCATTACCATCAGTACCTGCGGGACCATCACAAGTTTCTGCGGATGTATATGCTGTTGTGGCGGCTTTCTCACACGCTGTACCTGCAGTGTTCATTTTTGCCTTGAAGTAATTCGCTTTCTTGCAAGCAACTGTTTTACCACTAACAGTTTTTGAAGTTTCTTGTATCTCTACGATATCACCACAACCATTTGTACCGTCATTACCATCATTACCTTGGTCACCATCACATACAGTTTGGGTGTCTTCTGGTTTTTGACTTACCTGTTCGCACTCTTTGGTAGAGTTATTATATCTCATAGCATATGTTTCAATTTGAGTGCAGTTTTTCTGAATGATTTGAGTGCCCCTCGTTGTGTCAACTGTTGTTGCGGTTGCAACAATTTTCTTTGCACAATCCTTAGGTCCCTGCGGGCCAGTGGGCCCCGTCGGACCGGCTGGTCCTGTTGGGCCTTGTTCACCCTGGGGACCGCGGAACGGAACACCACCATTTGGACAGGATGGGAAACCACCACGTTCGGTTTCGTAAATATAGAGCAGGGTATCATCGCGGTTATACCATGCATCGCCATCGACCATGCCCGTCTTTGCCGCCAATTCGGTACAATTTTCAACCTCGCCCTTGTAATTAATACCGGTTCCCGCCGGACCTTGCAGTCCCGACAAATCCAGGTCAAATTGAGCAAGCGTGAACGTATCAGCCGCCCAAGACACATGGGATGTCGTCAATGTGGCCACGGTCGCCAGCATTACCCCAAGTGATAGTTTTTTGATCATGTGTTTTCTCCTTTCGTTTTAATTATTTTTTCTTGAATCTCGTTGTTTTATTATTGCGCGGTTTTCGAACAGTACACTTCTACATGGACTGTATTAGTATCAGCCTCGCTGTCAACACTCTGTCTTGCGGCTGTATACGGTCCATATGGATACGTTGCCGGGCAGGTCGTTTGTGGTGCCGATGAACCCATCAGAACCTTTTCTGCGTTACCTGTCTTGGCATAGAACTTTACCGAGCCATCAGAATCAGTTTCAGCAGTGAATATTGTGTCAGGTGCATCTTTACCGTCGCAAACCTGTTTAGCACTAACTTGCTGAGTGTAATCAGCTACGCACGATCCATTTACACGCGATGCACGATACGTAGTCAAATTAGCACAGGTTACTGTTTTGCCATCAACTTCCTTGCTGGATTCGGTTACCGCGGTCTCGTTCGGACATGGTGCATCTTCACCATTGTCACCCGGGCAGATTACAGATTCTTTGGCGGTAGCACTGCTATCTATGGCACAACCATTTTTACCAATTTTCTGAGCCACTTCTGTAACTTTGGTACACTGTTTACCACTTTGTGTAACGGTCGATGTTGTAATACTGTTCGGACATTCTGGGTCCTTACCATCAGTGCCATTACATGTCGTGTAACTGGTGATTGGGTTTGCCCCAACCTCTACCGCACAAGTACCCTTATCATCTCTGGTTTGCGGTAACACTTGGGTGAATTTGCATGTTTTACCTTCGACTGTTGTATCAGTAACTTTAACCGCATTATCGCACGGTGTTTTAATTATGGTTTCTTCCACTGGGTTATTACCACACTTGGTTCCAATTTTGAACACACCTTCGGCAAGTTCTTTTTGCGTTGTGCTGCAGGAAGTACCGTCGCCACCATTTGTACCGTTTGCGCCGGCGCACATTTTTGTGCTTTCCGCGGTGCTGTTTGGATCGTCAACACACTTGTTTGATGTTTTTGAAAACACCTGGTTCCGCGTAGTTATCGTTGCACAGTCAACATCTTGGCCGTTTACGCGTTCCGTAGATTCGGTCTTTGTAACCTTTACCGGACATTTTTCTTCGGCATCGCAGACCGTTTCGGTTGTTGTCGCACCATCAATACAATTATCGCCAATCGCCGATGTTTCAGTCCGTGTTATCATAACACAACCATTCGCATCCTTGGACGACATTACAAGTTTCGGTGCACAAACTTTCTCGGCGTCCTGTCCCTTTAACCCCTGGCAGATTTCAGATTCTTTTGTCGGGGTTGATGGGTCAACTTTGGAACACTTGCCCTTGGAATCTAATTCCATTGCATATTCACGCACAAGCGAGCAGGTAAGCGTTTGACCATTTACTTCTTTGGTCGTTTCTGTTGTTTCAACAGTTGTCGGTGGGCATGTTGTTAGTCCCTTTGCACCATCACAAACTTTTGATTCAACCACTTCTTGTTTTAGGTCAACGATACAAGATCTTGATTGTGACGACCAAACCATCGGGGTTAGTGTCGTTGTAACACATCTTACACCAGCGCTTAGATCCAGGGACTGAGTGCTAGAAGCCTTTGGCGCACAAGCCGGTTTACCATCATCACCGGGTTTACCCTGGGGTCCTTCGGGACCACGAAATGGCACACCACCGTCCGGGCATGATGGAAATTTACCTTCGTAAATATAGAGCAGGGTATCCTGTCTATTATACCAGGCATCGCCATCAGCCATACCTGTTAACGCCGCCAATTCAGTACAGTTTTCAACTTCGCCCTTGTAATTAATACCGGTTCCGGCGGGCCCCTGGGGACCAGCAGGTCCCACAAGTCCCGACAAATCCAGGTCAAATTGAGCAAGCGTTACCGTATCATCTGCGGATACAACCCGTGGTGCCATCAACGTCGCCACCGTCGCTAACATTACTCCAAAAGATATTTTTTTATACATATTCCTACCCCTTATTGTATTTTATCTTTTATTCCCCGAGATTAATCCTCAACGCAGACAAGAGTAATATTTGCTCTGGTTGAGCCACTTTCTTGGCGGGTTTCAGTTGCCAGATGTGTTCCTGCTGGACACGCAGATGCCAATGTCGGTTTTTCTATAGTTCCAATTTCCTGTTCAACATTATTAACAGAAGAAATTATGTGAACCTTACCCTCAGAATCTGTTTCAGTTCTAAATGATACTGTTGGGGTTACACCATCCTGACCATCACAAATGTTTGTCACCACCTCATCACCATCAGGTACGCATGCGGTTCCCGCGCTATTAACCTTTTGGGCCTGTGTGGTTATCTGATAGCATTTGGTTCTTGTTTGACCAGCGTCACCGCGTGTCGTTTCCACTGCACTTATAGCTGTCGCACATGCAATCGCATGACCATTACACACTTCCTTGGTAGAAGTAGTCGCATCACACTGATTGGTCGAAGAATTATATGCGTAATTCGTCGTTGTAATATCATAACAGCCATTCGATTTCAGATTGCCTTGTGTTGTAGTCGAGGCCGGACATGAATCACAAAGTGTTGTCACCTGTGGATCTGTATCAGCATCTTCACACTTTTGGGTGGTCGGATTATATGTTCTTTCCTGGACACTCAACTGCTTACACACCGTTCCGCCTGCGCGAACATTTTCAATTGCAACCGATGCAGCACATGCATGCAATGGTTGTATTGGGCATTCCTGGAATGTCGATGTTGATGCATCACACTGGTGCGTTGTTGCATTAAGCGTGTACGTTTTTGTTGTACGGGTACGGCATCCTGTAGTCGCATTCGGTTCACTATATGTGATTTCCGGTGCCGGACATGAATCACAGATTTGAGTTTCTGTTGATGCACTTTCATCGTCAACACACTGGTTGCTAGAATTCAATTTCTGTGGAGTTACTTTAAGAACACGACACTTTGTTGAATCGCGGTTCGTAACAATCTGAGCAACCGTCGGACACGGACAATGTTCAACTGTTGATGTACTGGCATCACATTGATGTGTTGTTGAATTCAAGGTATAACTGGTTGTTACCAAGTCATAGCACCCATTGGTCTTTAGATTTTTTGTAATAACCGGTGCCGGACATGGATCACAGATTGGTGTATCTGTTGGATCACCATCGTCAACACATTGCTTGCTTGCATTCAATTTTTGTTTCTGCACTCTGAATATAGTACACTGTGACAAAGCACGATCTTGAACCATTTGCGCAACTGCCGGACATGATGGAATCGGGCAACGTTCAACTGTTGTCGAACTTTCGTCACACTGTTGCGTTGTTTCATTAAACGTATACTGTGTCGTCGTTCTGTCGATACAGCCATTTGTCTTTGGTGCACTATCTACAATCTTGGTTGCAGGACATGGTTCACAGACAGGTGTACTTGTCGGATCACCATCTTCATCACAACGTTGTGCGGTTTTGTTCCATTTCATCTTTTGTATTGATAATGTCTTGCACTTTTTGGTCGCATCGCGGTTTGTAACCATCTGAGCAACCGGGGCGCATGACGGATCAGAATCACAAAGTTGTCTTGTGATTGCGGTTCCCGGCGCGCATACACCAGACGAATTCAGCGAGAATGGAGTTAATGTTACGGTATAGCAACCGGAAACTTTATCGCTAATATCCAATGTCGGACTGCATCCGTCGGTTCCTGGCTGACCCTGGAAGTCTACACCACCATTCGGACAGTCATTAAACGATGTGGATGTTCCATCAGATATATACATCAATTTGTTATCTGCTTTATACCATGCATGACCCTGTGGTGCACCATTATGGGTCTTTAATTCAGTACAATTAGCAACGATACCTTGGTATTCTATACCCGTTCCTGCCGCACCTTGTTCACCATTATAAATCTTGAACGTTTTGCCTGTGGCACTTGGATTACAAGAACTCTTCATCGTGATTTGGAAACCTGTTCTGGTGCCTTCTGTAATCTGGGCAGTCGTAAATACAGGTTCGCATGGATCTGGGGCCTCGGCATCTTGACCATCTGCACCGTCAACACCATGATTTATATCGATTGGATCGCCAACTGATTGGCCATTGCAATCTTTGAATTGTAATCTGTAACCAGTAATCTTGGTTGGATCTGTTGTATCTTGTTTCAACGCGGTCTTGGTCATTGTAACACCACATGCCTCGCCACCACCGGTGCCAGAACCAACCGGAACAACAAATGAACCCTGGGTTACATTGTTACATTTAACGGTAACTGTCGCGGTAGTTGCACCTTCGGTATGTTGAACTGAAAAGTCCGGATTCGCGCAAAGTTTACCGCTTAACAAATTATCTGTTTGGGATTTGCTGTATGCGGTTCCTTTGGTTTCATATGTGCTTGCCGCTGTTGTAGAATCTAACTTTGAACTAAGCAAGTTATTTGCTTCTGTCTTACTGTAAGTTTCAGATTTCTTGTAGTAATTAGACAAGTCAACCTGACCACCGGTAATAGCGTCATCAATTTTGTCGTCAACTTCGGACTTGTTATAATAGTTTGATAAATCAACATTTGGTGTCAAACTATCAACTTCGGCCTTGGTATAAACTTGTGATTTTGTATAAACATTACTTGCAGCAGGGTATTTCGCATCAGATTCAGACTTGGTATATGATGAACCCGCGGCGGCATATCTGCCATCAGACTGAGATTTTGTATAGTAATTCGATAAATCTACATCGTCCGGAATCATTGCCTCTACTTCGCCTTTGTTATAAACCTGGGACTTTGTATAGTAATTTGATAAATCCACTTCGTCTGGAATTTTTGCATCAACCTCGGCCTTGGTATATGTGTTTGTCTTGGTTGCAAAGGTTGTATCAGCATAAGATTTTGCATTTGCCTCGGCGGCACGCTGAACAGTTGCCGATTTTTCATCGGTATAAGACTTTGCGGTCGTTTCCGCAGATCTTTGCGCTGTTGTTGCCTTTTCAGTAGCAAATTCTTTTGTAGCATAACTACTAAGGTCAGGTGAACTGGTATCAACGTAGTCACGAACGTATGGTTGGTCGGCCAATTGTCTTTGTTCGGCACGTGTATCAAACGCGCTTTCGAATTCACCGGTATCCAACTTTTCTTCGACTTCGCCGGACAATTCATTAATACGACGTTCCAATTCGTCCAGGGCTAAACCTGTGCTTGACGTACTGCTTACAAGCTTGTTCGTTTTAATTCCGATGCTTGGGGCATATGCGGTCGCCAAACGCGATGTGTCTGCACTGCTAGATGAATAACTTTGCGACAATGACGGCTGCGACGTTGCCGAAGACGCCGTCTTGGTCGGATTAGCCCGCAGGCTGCCCGCACGCGCAGCGGTACTTGTGGTGGCATTCTGACCGCCAACTGTCCGCACACTTGCCGCACCCAGTGCGCTTTGCGCACAAAGTGTTACCGCAACTATTCCAATAAATGCTTTTTTATCAAACATGGTTTCGTCCTTTGGTTGTTTTTTGTTTTTTTTGTTTTTTAATCTCCGATATAACAGTTGCTATTCGCGTAATATCCGCCAAGCTCCTGACATTTGTTTTCGTACCAGGATTCCGTAAACGTACATTGTTCACGTGTGGAATCCCATGTTGCAACGTTGGTGGTGGTTACTTCGCCATCAGCACCTTCGTTGGAATTATATGCAAGACACGCAAGCATCCTGCTGTTTTCATAGCAGACACCCCACTTTTCAAGTGTGGAATCTTGTACCCCACGACCAGAAACTGCATTATAAAACGCACCAAGTCTGTTTGCCCCAATAGTACTATCATTTGGTGGGGTACCATTCGCATCAGAACTATACCAGTGACCCTCCATCTCCTCGCAGACCTCACGCAAGGCCATACGCACACCATTATTTATATCTGCAACTGCCGAATCAATACGTGTTTTTATCTGTGCGTCAAGTAAGTCATACTTTTTGTCCGGATTGGTCGAAATATCAGAACAGTTTGCCGCCGCATATTGCTGAATAACATATGGCAGACTCATATTATTGTCTTTTTGGTAAACAGGTGACATTCCTTTGCACTTATATGGATATTCATACTTGCCATCATCAGGTGTGCAAAGTTTTTCGACATATTCATCTATGGCCGCGTTGCACTTCTCAACAACATTTAATGAATCGACAGTTGAAACGTAATTAATTAATCCCTGTAAACCACAGGTTGCATTATCACCGACCAGATGTCCGCGTTGATCAAACGAACATTTATTACCATCATTATTACCGTATAGTGCAGCACAGGCAATAACCTTCTCGCGACACATATCGCGCGCCGTATAACGACCCAATGCACCCGCCGCGGTTGCAGTATTCTTGTCGAAATCTATCAATGCCTGGGTCTGTGTATCATAGCACTCTGCCATGGTACTAACACAGGACATTTTAACTTCTTCGATTTTATTTGTTTGTGCCTGTGCAATTTCAATAATTGCATTACGTTTGAATTCGGTCCAAACAAAATCAGCAATGTCCCGACAAGTGTCTAATTCACGCGTCACATACTTGCGATAAACATCCAAGAATTTATCATAATCTTTATTATCTTTTAATACATCGCCAGAAATATCACCGGAAATGTCAATAGTTTGTTCCAATTTGAACAGACGCGGTGAGTAAATTGCCTCGCCCGTGGCACCATTAATGTACGCGCCAGTCGGATCCAAACAACGTTTGTAATTTTCACCACACGCGGTGTCAGCCAATACAGCCGAACGAACCTTGGCAATACATTCATTAACATCCTGGGAATTATGTGAACGATATTCCTCTAAACGTGCCTCGCGCAAATATTTTTCAGCGGTACGAACAGACTGAGCCACAGATTCGCGCTTTTTACTTAAAGACTTTTCATATGCATTGCAATCTTGGGATATCAATATGTTATACGAAGATTTGGACATTGAAAACACCGCATCATTCTCGCACATACTTTGTGTTAACCGTGAACATTGCTTTTGCGCCGCATTAAACAATGCGGCACCCTCTAGCCCCGATAAATCTTGGCCAGAAGATGAAAATAACGACCCACCACCATCACCAGACCATATATCACCCATATCCGTAGAGAAATCCAAATCTAATACACCTAATGAAGTAGACTTTGATGTCGTAACCGAAGATGATTTCCCAGACAACAAATCATTTATCTCGTTCAATAATTTTGCAGACGCACTGGTATCTTTTTTAATAGCCTGTTCACCAACCGTTGCGGAATACATCGCATTTACTTCCGCCGCGGTTTTATCAACTGCATTTAAATTATTATCTTGGAATTGTTGCAGTAACAATACCGCCTTGTCTAATGCATCCTCGGTCTTGCGGAACTGTGTAAAACGGTCACTGCAGAAACAGCGACGATATGTATCGTTTGCCTGACCACATATCTGATCCATACAAGTTGCGTACGATTCGCGACAACCGGCATACCCCGAGCCAATCTTGCTAACGTCATTGAAAAGGGCAGTTGCACGTACCACCGCACTGCGCGATATGTTTGATGTACTAAGTACGGAATTCTTACCAGAACGTGCATTTGGCTTTGCACTGCGTGCAACACGTGATGTATCCGCAGGCACAGTGGCGGTACGCACGCGTACGCGTGTTGCCGGTGACGCCAATCTTGCCGCAGAATTAATCATCGCACCACGTCCAACAACCGCAGTTCCTGTGCGGGTTTGACCCGAACGAATACGCGTAGTGCCAACCATTGCACGACGTACAATATTTTCATTTTCTATTTGTCTGGGGGCGGTGTCCGAATCGGATGCACGCGGGTTAGTTGGCGACGCCCCATGCGCGCCAAACCCAAGGCTTAATATTGCTAATACGCCAAGAAAACAAGAAAAAAATCTTTCTTGTGTGCTCAAACTTTCTCCCTTCTGTTGCGATTATAATATTTTTCAATAATTTGAGTCAACATCAAATTTCACCGATTTTTATTCTATACAACAATTAACCGCATTCCTTACCCATTCGCCCAGTTTTCGTACTGTAGATTTAGATTCAGACATTTGGGTTTTAACATCTTTTTCCTTTTTGTCGGAACTTGTTACAGCGACCCCATAAAGCTCGGGCTCCATCTGCTTTACCCCTGCCAAATCTATCATCTTCATATTCAGACCCCAGAACAAAGAATACAGCTCATATGCTTTTTCAAACATCTTGTACGCATCTTTTTTATTTCCGGCGCCCATTGCCTTGGTGCCCACCTCGTATAAGCGCATTGATGCCGCCAACAAATGTTTAGATATACACCAAACTTCGCCACCCTGGGCCGCATTTTTATCAACAATTCTTTCCATCAATTCTTTGCGCATTTCGCGAACGACATTTATCAGATCATAAAATCCTGGCTTTTTTGTTTTTGCACCGCTAAAAAAGAAATGCTCTTCAAGTGACACTAAATTCATAAGGGCGATAGATAAATCTTGATCAGACGACAAATCAAGTGGATTTACTTTCTTGGAATCATCCACCTTTTTTATCATTTCTTCCAAAGACATTTTTTTACTGCCTTTTTCCATTATTTTCTCCTTTCTTTCAATAGATAAAACCTTAGCACAAGATGATGCCGAACTTTGGCAGATAACTAACTATCAACCAAAATATTCCAGTTGCCACCAACAACCCCACAAACGGCATAACAACCTTTTGAAATGGGAACAACGCATGCCCACCATGGTTACGTTTGATGCGCATATACCACAATTCCATTAATACAAATACAACTGCACCAACAATTGCACCCAACATAAATTGGTCTACACCCCACATACAATTTTCCCACCACTGAACAATAGGATGACCATGCGGTATAAAATACACACTGCATAACAATACAAGGTAAACCACAGGATTTAAGAAATACCAAAATTTACTTTTTATACCATGTGCATGCATATAGTTCGCGGTCCATCCAATCAGCGAGAAAGTTAATCCCCCCGCCCAAATGCCACTGATCACATCTTTGACACCCATCATACGCATGCCTTCAAGACCCGCACCGATAGCAATTGTGCATACCGGACACACCGCATCAGCCGTTCCCACGAACAACGCCGTTGCCAAAAAAGTCAATAAAAACAATTTGTTTTTCATTTTTTTCCTTTCCTTTTCCTTAGTTGTCGTTTATTCTACAAAAATCTTTTTATGCAGGTCAACATGATTTTACAACACCGCGCATATGCGCACTTCGGGCGCGTGGATTTTGTTGAATTTCTTTTTGGGTTGGTACCTTGGCAGGCAACAATTTAAATGGCGCAGATGTATTAACAAGAATTCTTGGATCACCTTCAATACTGGTCCATTTACGAAAAGTATTTTTAACAATCCTATCTTCAACAGAATGAAACGTAACACAAATGCAACGTCCGCCCATTTGCAACAAATTTGGAACCGCATCCAGTGCTCGAACCAATTCACCCATTTCATCATTTACCGCAATACGTAATGCCTGAAACACAGGCGCAATATCACGCGGATTATGAATTAAATCTTTTAATTCGAATGTGGTGCGCGGTTTAAATTGTTTTATTGCATTAGCAATTGCCCCTGCAGGCTTTATATCACCAAAGTCACGCAAAATTTTTGTTATATCGGCAATTGTCCATTTATCGAACATATCACACACCGTTGGTCCATCAAATGACATGCGCATATCAAGTGGCGCATCCGCCCGAAAAGAAAAACCACGTTCTGGATTATCAATCTGCATCGATGAAATTCCCAAATCAAAAACGATAGCATCAAATTTCTCGGTTAAATCAGCCATATGCGAAAAAGTTTTTGGTATAAAATCAAATTTATTATCAAATTCTTTTTTTATAATATCCGCATCCGCAACAACGTTTGGATCACGATCAAACGCGGTCACATTTGCGCCCGACTCTAAAAATCTGCGTGTATAGCCACCAGCACCAAAAGTCGCATCTAAAACACGTGCATCTTTTATATTGCCGATTGTATTCATAACCGCATCAACAAGAACAGGAATATGCTTTATCATTCTATATTTACCCTTATGCCTAGCCCTGTGAAATCCGCAATAGTTGTTTTGCCAAGTTCAACACCACCCTTTAATTCAAGACTTGTTTTTTTATCACCAGAATAAAGATTCAAAACAACCTTGGTTTTACCAACGGGCAGGGTGCTTAATGCCTTTTTAATATCGGTCAAAACGTTTTTATTACGAATATCCAATGTAATCTTGTTCGCAATCTGGGCCACCCATTGTG
The DNA here is from genome assembly GCA_017615655.1 of Alphaproteobacteria bacterium. GTDB lineage: Bacteria > Pseudomonadota > Alphaproteobacteria > Rs-D84 > Rs-D84 > Enterousia. The sequence goes on along the minus strand of JAFZZS010000003.1, from coordinate 12,543 downwards.
CAAGTGGTATAACCGAATCAATAAACACAGAAACCCTATCATCACGATTTGAAAGTCGCCCAGACATCACGACAGTATTTTCGGTGGCAAGCACTGCAGATGCATTTGATACTGCATCACCAAATGCAACCGCATCAATATTACCAAAACTATCCGATGCGCTTAGTGTTAACATATCTTTACCGGCTTTGGTCCTACGATGCGAAAAAGAATTTACATTTGCAGCGATACGTACACTTGCACGGTCAGGCATATCAATCAATGTCGCACTTGTCGCCAAATGCTCACGCGTGATTAGGTGTTTGTATTGATCCAATGGATGTGCAGATATATAGAATCCAAGTGCCGAAAGTTCGTTTTCCAGTTTTTGACCAAATGTCCACGGTGCTGTCTTGACTAAATTCTTGGCGAGTCTGTCTTCACTTACATCATCTTCAACAGTATTTGCAAAAAGTGACAATGTATTCGCGCTATCCTTGGATTTTGCGGCATACGATAAAATCATATCTGCATTTACAAATATTTCAGCACGATTTGGATTTATTGAATCCAAAACACCGACACGTGCAAAGGCTTCCAGAATCCTCTTGTTTATGATCGGTGCACAACGCTTTGCAAAATCAGTTATATTCTTGAACGGTCCCTTGGCGCGCTCCGCAATCAACGCGTCTGTTGCAGAAACACCCACACCCTTTATCGCTGCTAATGCATATATAATTTTACCATTTTTTACCGTGAATAACGATTCGCTTTGATTAATGTCTGGCGGAACAATTTGAATACCAAAATTAGATTTCGCATCATCAACAAATAACGCTAGTTGATCTGTATCACTCATATTACTGGACATCGATGCTGCCAGAAATTCCGCAGGGAAGTGCGCCTTAAGATATGCACACTGGTTAGCAACGATAGAATAAGCAATAGCATGCGACTTATTAAATGCATACTTAGCAAACTCTTTAAACTTTTCCCACAAATCTTTTGCGGTTGCCTCGTCCAAAGTTCCTTCTTTTTTGCACCCTTCTAGGAATTTTACCTCTAGTTTAGCCAACAACTCTAACTTCTTTTTACCCATTGCTTTGCGCACAGTATCAGATTCACCGCGCGTAAATCCTGCCAAAGCCCGCGTTAATTGCATAACTTGCTCTTGGTAAACTATGATACCGTATGTTTCTTTTAAAATCGGCTCTGCCTTGGGGTGTACATATTTTATTTTTTCTTCGCCATGCATACGTGCAATAAACTGTGGAATAAAGGCGATGGGCCCCGGACGATTTAACGCGTTCAACGCAGAAATTTCCAAGAAATTCGTCGGATGCATTTTACGTAAAGTTTGCTGAACAAACGGGGCATCGAATTGGAATATACCTTCGGTCATACCGGATTGCCAAAGCTCTAAAGTTTTTGGATCATCAGTCGGGATATCATCTAAATTTATATTTTTTTGCTGGGTTTTCTGAATCAATTTAGTCGCGTACTTTAATACCACCAATGTTTCCAGCCCTAAAAAGTCAAATTTAATAAGTCCGGCAGATTCCAAGTAATGTCCATCAAATTGGCACGATGGTAATGGGTTTGCAGGATCACGATACACGGGCGCTATCATGGTTGTTGGTCGGTCACCTATGACAACACCGCACGCATGTTGTCCCAAATTTCTGAATGAACCTTCTAGCTCTTCAGCAATTGATACCACTTTGTTCATATCAGAATCAGTATTTAATACATTTTGAATTTCTTGCGATGTATCAACCGCTTGTTTTAACTTCTTGGCATCTTGTGGTATCATTTTAGAAAGCTTGTCCGACTTAGAATACGGTATTCCATAAACACGACCTACGTCACGAATAGCACCACGCGCCTGCAAACTGCCAAATGTTATTATTCGACACACAGAATCATGACCATACTTATCACAAATATACGCCAACACTTGTTCAATGCCACTAGGTTCAAAATCAACATCAAAATCTGGCATAGAAATACGATCAGGGTTCAAGAAACGTTCAAACAACAGCCCATATTGCAGGGGGTTGACGTGTGTTATCCCCAGGGCCCATGCCACAATAGATCCTGCACCAGAACCGCGTCCTGGACCTGTCAAAATATCATGTTTACGGCACCAGTCTATATAATCTGCAACTATCAGAAAATAACCTGGGAAACCCATACCAATAATAACATCCAACTCATATTTTGCTTGTTCAAAATAAGGTTCTGTATCTTTTATATCGAATTGCTTTAATCGCGCGGTTAAACCCCGCATGGTATTGTCGCGCAACATTTGGCATTCTGCTTCGAAATTATCCCCAAAACGTGGCAACAATGGTTTTTCTTTAACATTTACAAAAAACGCACATCGTTTGGCAATTTGGACGGTATTCTCGATGGCCTCGGGTAAATCTGAAAACAAATCGCACATTTCTTCTGGGGATTTAAAATATTGTTCCGAAGATTTTCTTGATCTATCCGGATCAATCACTTTTGTTTGACCCAATACACAGGTCAATGCATCCATGGCCTCGTAACCAGATGCACTAGCAAAGCAAACATCATTTGTGGCAACAATTGGTATATTTAACCGACTAGCAATATCAAGAAAGGCAGGTTCCGTTTTTATCTCATCTTCTAATCCATGCCTTTGAATTTCAATATAAAATCGTTCTGGAAAAATATCTTCCAGTTTTTTAGCATATTCCTGGGCAAGCCCGTTTTGATTATTTAATACCGCCAATCCCAACGGACCTACGTGAGCCCCCGACAAACATATTATTCCATCCGAGTGCGCCTGTAATTCATCAAACGTTATATATGGTCCAAGGTGATGATTCTCGTCACGCATGTACATTATTCGACTAAGTTCACACAAATTAAGGTATCCGTTGTGATTTTGCGCCAACAAAACAATTTTTGCCAAAGATGATTGGCGCAATATTTTCGGATCAGCATTATGATGATTTAGGGTGATTTCAACCCCAACAATAGGCTGAAGTTTAGCATTTGGCATAACATCAGAAAACTCTGCACACCCAGACATCATATTCGTGTCTGTTAGTGCACATGCAAACATATTATTCTGTTTACACAACTCAGGAATTTCCTTGACCTGCAAAGTACTTGCACCTATGGAAAGACGGCTGTGTGTATGAAGATGAATAAATTGTTTGTTCATGTATTGAACACTAGCAAAAATATAGAATATGTGTAAAGCAGATATTTTGAAAAAATTTACTTGATACGTTTCGGTTGACGTTTTTTATAAGCAGACCAGTATTTTAGAAAGATATTACGATCTGTATCAGGATTCTGCGCAATTGCAATTGTGTCCCAGTCTATGACACTTATTATATTCAATTTATCATCAAACAAAAAGTTTGTTTCATTCATATCAAAGTGCGCTAATACTGGACATGGAATAGAGGGCTTTTCCTTTGTCCGTTCTGGTTGCATACTTAACAAAAATCTTTCGCTATTTGGTACAGAATTCACCGGAACACTTTGTAAGTCAGAAATTATTTTAAATACTTGTTTCAATATATTATCTTCATGTTTTAATACAAATTCTTTATCAAATTCGTTTATATCGCGCCCAGGTAATTTTTTGCATACGTACATTGGAATACGGTTGTCAACCGTAATATTTGGAATTTCAACATTAAGGTGTGGGCGTATAAAATCTAGTAAGAATTTATAGTTTTGTAATTGCTTTACAGTAATGTTACGAAAAATCTTGACATAATATTCATCATTAACAACGCACACAACCCTATTTAATGTTATCTGACGTATAAATTTTATACTAATCGGTTTTATTCCATATACGCGCCTAACCAACGAAAATATATGCGGACGGTAAAGCATTATATTTATATTACCCCTAACACGTTGCCTGCGTCGGTTATTAGGGACAAAACACGCTACAAAATTTCCGATATAGAAAGGTACTTTACTCATAATTTATTTCGTAATATCATCAGGAAAATTATACAATATTATATAAATCAAAGCAAGGTTTTATTCCCAGGCTTTCCAAAACACAAAAACGAGTTGCAGATGCATTTTTTTTATTATAAAATGCCATACACTAAAAAAAACACAGGGGTAAGAAATGATTAAGAAATTATTAATACTTGTTGCATTATTTGTTCCATTTGTTGTCAACGGCGCAGAAAAAAAGACTGAACCAATAGAGCATTTAACAGATGAGCAAATCTATGATGAATTAAAAAAATTGGCGTTAGTATTTGAGGTATCACGCGACAATTTTGTAGAAGAAGCAGACGAACGTAAAATGCTTGAAGGAGCCATGAACGGTATGCTTGGCGCCTTGGATCCACACTCTTCATATTTATCCAAAGATGAATTTAAAGATTTTAATGATAAATCACATGGTGAATTTGGTGGTCTGGGGATACAAATTACATCAGATCGTGGCGCCGTCCGTGTTATTTCACCAATAGACGACACCCCTGCACAAAAAGCTGGTATCAAAGCAGGGGATTACATAACACATATAGACGATGAGCCTGTCTTTGATTTAACACTGAACCAAGCTGTCAAGAAAATGAAAGGGCGCCCCGGGACCAAAGTCAAACTAACTGTTATATCAGGAGACAAAGAACCAAAAACAATCACACTTAAACGCGCAATCATCAAAGTTCAATCTGTAAAGTTTAGTGAAAAAAAACTTGCGGATGCTGAAGACGAAACCCCGGTTATTGGGTATATTCGTATATCTGACTTTGGGGCAACAACCGCTAAAGATTTACGCGATGCAATTACAAAACTTGAAAAAAAGAATGTTGCCGGATACTTGCTTGATGTGCGCAACAATCCCGGTGGATATTTAACAGCCGCAATCGATGTTGCGGATGCTTTTCTTGATGGTGGCGAAATAGTCTCGACACGCGGAAAAGATAAGAATGATATAGAGCATAGTTTTGCAAATCCCGGAGATTTAACCAACGGTAAGCCACTTGTTGTACTTATAAACCACGGCTCAGCATCAGCATCAGAAATTGTTGCAGGCGCAATTCAAGATAATGGTCGTGGTGTCATAATGGGTTCACAAAGCTTTGGTAAAGGCAGTGTACAGCAACAAAAACCCTTGGGGGACGGAACTGCAATTCATATTACAATTGCACGTTATTACACACCAAGTGGCACTTCTATTCAAAATACGGGAATCACACCAGATGTAGAAGTATTACAAAGCAAACTGGAAGTAATTGAAAAACGCGAAAGCAATTATTCCGAAGCGTCGTTTCGAAACTCTTTAAAGAATGAAGCCGCAGAAAAAAAGGCTAAGAAGAAAGCTGATAAAACAGACGTCAAAAACACTGACGACGACGATGAAAATTTAACCGACGAAGAAAAAGATGCAAAAGACTATCAATTGCAACGCGGTATGGAAATGGTAATCGCAATGTCAAAAATGGCAGAGCACGCTAAAACCGCATCTGAAAAAGACAAACAATAAATTAAAGAAACCCGAAAAAATCTGGGGCAATAATCAGCCCCAGATTTAATTTCTATTTTAATTTCCCATGACAGTGCTTATATTTTAGACCAGATCCGCATGGGCAGGGCGCATTACGCCGCGCCTCACCAGCAACATTAAGACTTCTGTCATGTTCGTTACGTTGCTGTTCGGTGGCATCAACATCCGCACGCGTCAATTCCATGCGAGAAATGTACGCAACAGACATTATCTTGAAATTATTTATCGTGTTTTTGAATAATCCAAGCGCCTCACGCTTATATTCATATAACGGATTCTTTTGGGCATATCCACGCAAACCTATACCTGTCTGCAAATAATCCATCTGTTGTAAATGCTGTTTCCACACAGAATCTAATGCACCTAACATCATCTGCCGTGTTGCCATCTGCATCATTTCTGGACCATATTTATTCGCCTGACTTTGATAACGTTGCATTGCCAGTTCATAAAGTGCATTGTAAGCCTTGCGTTCATTTATATTTTCATCAGACTTCCAGTTTTCAATATCCGTTATATCCAGAGCGAATATACGCGCCATTGCGTCATGTAATCCCTTGATATTCCAATCTGCTGGCTGTGCCTTTTCTGGAATATTATTTTCGCATATAATTTCCACAACGTCACCTATCATTTCCTTGGCTAACGGTCCCAAATCTGTACTTACCATCAAGTCATCACGTTGCTTATACACAACGCCGCGTTGCTCATTCATGACGTCATCATACTTTAGCAATTCTTTACGTGCCTCGAAATACCGTGCCTCGACGCGCTTTTGTGCTTTCTCTAACGCCTTGGTTATCCATGGATGTGTAATTGCTTCGCCCGGTTTTAAACCAAGGGTTGTTAGCATACTACTAAGGCGTGCAGCCCCAAATATACGCATTAAATCATCATCTAATGCTAAAAAGAACTTTGAATCGCCTGGATCTCCTTGGCGTCCAGAGCGCCCACGCAGCTGATTATCTATGCGACGTGACTCATGACGCTCGGTTCCGATAACATACAAACCACCCGCATCAAGTACAACCTTTCTATTTTGCTCTATGGTTTCATAAATTTCTTTCTTTTTTTCTTCAAAATCTGGCGCATCCTTGTCCAAATTAGCAATCAAATCTTCGGCATTTCCACCCAATTTAATATCTGTTCCACGTCCTGCCATATTTGTCGCGATTGTTACAGAACCCGGTGCACCGGCTTGTGCAACAATTTTTGCTTCGGATTCATGATGCTTGGCATTTAATACAGCCGGATTGATTTTCAATTCCTTGCGAACAATTTCTGCAAGTTCTTCAGATTTTTCAATTGAAACTGTACCAACCAAAACAGGTTGTTGCTTTTTAAGACATTCATCTATTTGCTTAATAATAGCCGCATATTTTTCCTGTTTATTAAGATATATCTCGTCATGATGATCAGCACGTGCCACCGGACGATTAGTAGGAATAGAAACCACGCGCAATTTGTAAATTTCTTCGAATTCCGCGGCTTCGGTCATTGCAGTCCCTGTCATACCTGCCAGTGTCTGATATAAACGGAACAAATTTTGGTATGAAATACTTGATACGGTTTGATTTTCTGGTTGAACACGCACATGTTCTTTGGCCTCAATCGCCTGGTGTAATCCGCGTCCAAAACGACGCCCAGTCATAACACGACCAGTAAACTCATCTACAATCAGAACCTCGCCATCACGCACAACATAATTTACATTCTTTTGAAACAAATGATGCGCTAGCAAAGATTGTTGAATATGCATAACCAGTGCCGCGTTTTCTGGTGCGTACAAATTGTCGCCAACCAATAACCCTGCATCCGATAGCAAATGTGTTACAGAATCAACACCTGTTTCAGTCAATGTAACATGCCGATCTTTTTCGTCTTTTTTATAATCATCAGGGTTCAATTTTTTTACAACATCATCAACTTTGGCATAAAGCTCACTGATATCTTCGGATGGTCCCGAGATAATAAGGGGCGTGCGTGCCTCGTCAATTAAAATACTATCAACTTCGTCAACAATACCATAAAACAACGGGCGCAATACTTGTTGTTCTTTGGAAAACTTCATATTATCGCGCAAATAATCAAAGCCCAGTTCAGAATTGGTAACATAGGTAATATCACATGCATACGCTGCACGCCGTTCTTCGTCGGTCATATCATGTTGAATAATGCCAACCGACAACCCTAAAAACGTATAAATTTGCCCCATCCACTTTGCGTCACGCGATGCTAGATAATCATTAACCGTAATCAAATGCGCCCCCTTACCATACAGCGCCTTAAGGTACAGTGCTAATGTTGCGACAAGGGTTTTGCCTTCGCCGGTTTTCATTTCGGCAATTTGCCCATTATTCAAAACCATACCACCAATCATCTGAACATTAAAGTGTCGCAACCCGATAGTTCTAATTGATGCCTCGCGCACAAGAGCAAACGCATCGGGCAAAACATTTTTCTCTTTTTCACCATCACGCAATCTTGCCCGCAAAATATCAGTTTGTGCACGCAATTCATCGTCAGACATTGCGTGATATTTAGGTTCCAAATCATTTATTATTGAAACAGTTTTATCATAAGATTTAACAATACGGTCATTTGCAGACCCTAAAATTCGTTGAATAATATTTTTTCCCATAACTTTTTCCTTGTGTTATTTACTGGTATAGCAAATTTTGTGCCTTGCGGTCAAGATACTTTATGATATAATGCATTAGAAAGAATAAACAAGACAATAAAATAAAATTTACATAAAAAGAGGGGGTAACGCCATGAAAGAAGCAGTTAAACAACTTAATCCAATAAATATAACTAGCGATGTTTTCATCATTTCGCCGGCACAGCTTGATTATATCGCCGGCGTTTTTAGTAAAAACTTCGCTGATTCTATGAACATGCGCACTTTTTCGGGACGCATATGCGAAATAGCCAAAGAGTCTTTACGCACTGCGTTGCGCGCTGCTAAAAAAATGGGTGAGCACAAATAAAGCACAACCTTTTGATTTAACACATTATTTTACAAAAGGATTCTAAATGAATAACAAACAAAAGATACTTGCACTAGCGGGACTTATGGCATTTGTTACCACTTGCAAAAAACCACCAATTCCGGAACCGACACCAGTTCCGCCCACGCCAACTGATACAATAACACCCATTGGAGACACAATTATTCCAACCCCTGGTGATACAATAACACCAACCCCAAACGATACAATTATTCCAACCCCAGAATACGATACAATACCAGGACGCAAAGTTGAGTTTTGGGTTACATTAGATCCGTATACCAGCAATCACATTTACCCATCAATTGATTCATTAGAGTATTATGCCGCACACCCAGGATGCGATAGTATATTCATAAAATGGGGAATTTCCCCGGGCAGCACGTGTTCATGGACCCCAAGTTCGTTTATCTATCCGCGCGAAAACCTAAAGATACGCTTTGCATTATCACCTAAAATTTTTGGTGGCGGATTAATTCGTGTTAACAAAGATTATGGTGGTGCCAGCATTCCATGCGAAGACTCATTAACAATGACAAAACTTGGCATGACCGCATGCGACAGTGCATGGTTTGCCGATCATGGTTATTTGGTTAGACGGTCGGGGGCACCGTTAAAATCTGTGATTCCACCACACTATAATGGATACCGGGTATTGCGTGCTGATAGATCTCATTAGAAACCTATAAATAGTATTAGATAACGCATTAATACGACACCAAAAATTAAAATACCGACACTAATAATTATGTCGGTATTTTTATGGCTGTGGATTCCAATTCGCTGGTGGTGTTTGGGTTGCTCCAACAGCATGATATCTTGAATTATTATGCTTGAAGTTTATCGTACCACTTATGTTTCCTGTTTCCACTGGAACATAACAAACCTGATTATTGTATTTAATACTTAGTGTTGGTGTTGTCTGTGGCTCTTTTAATACAGCCAGGCTTAAACCACCACTTGTTTTCAAGCTTGTAATACCCGTATCACACAATATTACACACTGATTGTTATACCAAACTTCATTATCTTTGACGCCAATCTCGCATGATACCTTGTTGGACCAATCATCTTCGTATCCAGTAATGAATTGATGGGTTCCGCATGGACAAGTTTCCGCAAGTCCGGTTCCACGAAATACATTCTCCATCAAACTTTCGGCCGTTTCGCCATTCAATCCCGCAAATAATTCTGGTGGCACATACCCGGACAAGCCCGATGCACCATCAAACGCCTCTTCAAATTCACCGTCTTCTGCATCTGTGACACTTTCAAATAAATCACCCGGTATAGTCCCAGTTAAACCAGTGCAACCACTGAATATACCAGTAAATGCATGTACCGCACCACCTGATACATTTGCAAACAAACCACTTGGTATGCTACCCAAACTAGTCGCACCATAGAATACCCATGCAAATATATTTTCCGCCGCGGTATCAATACCGGCGAACAAATTACTTGGGATAGACTGTAATCCGGAACACCCATAGAACGTCGCCCAGAATGCGCCCGGTGCACCACCCGATACATTTGCAAATAACCCATTTGGCACAGATGTCAACGCAACATCGTTCATAAATGTTCCTGCAAATATATTTTCCGCCGCGGTTGTAACGCCATTAAATAACCCCGCCGGTATCGATGCTAAACGTGGACAATCACTGAATGTATAAATGAACATTTCAGTTGCACCACCAGACACATTACGGAATAGGCCACTGGGGATTGTTGTTAAATTTGTACAATTATAAAACGTATCAACAAACAATTTTTCCGCCGCACCAGTTACACCATCAAACAAGCCGGATGGTATACTTGTTAATGATGAGCATCCCTCGAACGTAGAACCAAACATACTATATGCTGCACCTGAAACTCCATCAAACAGTCCGGACGGTATTTCCGTCAACGATGAACAATTTTTAAATGCCCCCATAAACATACGTGGTATTGCACCGGTGGCCCCATTAAACAGTGTTGACGAAACCGATGTTAAATTTGTCGCACCATCAAAGATTCTGGTGAATTTTGGTATTTGGTTTGTCGCCGACCCTAATGTTGGAAATACCGCGCCAATTGAACCCGTTACCTGGGCAACTTTGGTTGGTGTTCCAATATTACCACCACCCGCATTATAGAAGAATATCGCAGGATTTACCACAGATGGCGCGCTACCGGCCTGACTGCCTTCGGGGCTGTATTCTGTGGCAATTCCACCAACACGTATATTATGAACACCCGCGGTTGTGTATGTGTGCTCTATTGCTCGTTTCGACACAGTTGATACCGTATATGTATCAACCGTTCCATCCCCCCAATCAACGATGAATGTTCCCTTTGCGTATGTATAGAATCTGAACGTATCGTTTGCCGTCATGTTCGTAGTTATAATCGTAAATTTCGGATCAAAATTCCACGTTGCCGTTATTGTGGTTGCACCCGATGACACCCCAAGATTCGCTTCGGTACATGCTATTGTTTCCTCGGCATCAAACTCATTATTTGCAACGGTCCAGTTATCAAACGCATAACCTGGTTCTGTTAACGCCGCCGGCAAATCAAAGGTTTGATCATATACACATGTTGTCGATGCCGGTGTTGTGCCATGACCACCATTATTATAATTTATTGTTATCGTGTTCGCATTACACACGGGGTTATATGTGTTATCACCACTTATGGTGTACCCTATATCACATCGATCTGTATAATCTACAACACCACCTGTGGATACATCCAAACTACACGATCCATTTGTCACACTGGTGCAATTCTGCGCCCACGCCGCATATATATTACGAACCATTACTGACATAACAAAATTACCGTCAGCAGTTATTGCACCTTTTTTATCTATATATTGTGTTCCATCGTCTGTATCACTGGTCGCATCAGCTAATGTTGCACTATAAAATCCGCGGAAGGTATATCCACTGCGTGTCGGAATAACATCTGTGGTTGTTGTATATTCTGTTGTGCAGGCACTGTCAGTGTACCATGTGGTACTATCAGTCAATTTATATAATGTTGTAATTCTGCCCGCAGTACCCCCATTGGAATTCAATCTAATTGTATTACAATTTGCTTCACATGATGGTTTGTATGTGTCAGGCTTAATAATTGTGTATCCTAAATTACATACCGTCCTATAATCAACAGCACCATTTTCACTAACATTCAAACTACACGACCCGTGTGACACCGTAGCACAATTTTTTGCCCACGCCGCATATATTGTTGTTGGTGCATTAACCGTCCATGTGGCCCCACTTGTACTGATTGCGCCAATTGTGGTTATGTATTGTAATATATTAGCTGCGGTATCGATGTTTACATCTCTAACGACCTGCCCATGAAAACCACGAAACGTATATCCACTGCGTGTTGGAATAACATCTGTGGTTGCTGTATATTCTGTTGTGCAGGTATTATCACTAAACCATCTGGTATCATCAGTTATTTTATATAACGTTGCGATACTGCCCGCAGTACCACCATTTGTGTTCAATGTAACCGCATTGCAATTCGCCGTCCATTGTGCAGTGAATGTTTTGTTTGTTGTGTATGTCCAGGTCGTTCCATTAACCCAATTACTGTTTGCACCGTCTGGTAACCATCCCGCAAATGTATATCCGGTCTTTTCACAGGTATTCGCCGCCGCATTGAATGCCGCATTATATGTCGCAGTATCATCCGCAGGTGCATCACCGGTCGCCCCCGTCCCGCATGCGTAGGTTACTGTGTACGTGTTCGCGTTACAGACACCTGCAATGTCGGTTCCACCCTGGTTATAATTCGCATTACAATTATAGTGTGCGTATACTGTCGTTGGTGCATTAACCGTCCATGTTGTACTTAACACACTGGGGGTCGCATTTGACCCAACAGATGTCGTCGTATTATCTGACGCAGTGTAATATCCACTAAATGTTGCATTCGTTTTTGATGGGGCAGGGGTCGTCGTAACCGCAGTCGAACATGTGTTATTACTGTACCACTGGGTCAAATCTGTCTTTTTATACAACG
>JAFZZS010000002.1 GCA_017615655.1 Alphaproteobacteria bacterium | reverse complement strand
GTAACAACCGCAAAACAGCAGGCAATCGCGGCGGCAAAGGATTATGCTGACGAAACGTTTGTAACACAAACTACTTATAATTCAGATAAACAAACATTTGCTACTAAAACAGAACTTAATGCAAAACCAAGTACAAGTGATGTAGCAACTGCAAAACAAGAAGCAATTACCGCGGCAACTGCGGCAGCGAAGTCTTATACAGACAGTGTAATTCCGGATACGTCTGATTTCGTGTCCAGCAGCACGTATAACACATTTGTAACCAATACGAACACGGCATTGGCATCAAAAGCAACCAAATCAGAACTTAATGCCCTGTCGGATACAGTAAACGGATTGGATTCCAAGTATGTATCACAGGCTAATTTATCCAGTGCGGTATCTACTGAAGTTGCAAGTCAGGTACCATCCACAGTTCGTTCAATTGTTACCACAAGTTATCTTGAGACCCAATTAGCAAGTAAGATTAGTGAACTTACCGCAGCTATCGCAGCGGCGCAATCCAAGGCTGATGATGCATATACATTGGCTCAAGAGGCGAAAGAAGACGCCGCAGAAGCAAAAGAAACCGCACTTAGCGCAACACGTCCTTAGTTTAGATACAACGTATAAACAACTTATGGCTGAACACATTGTTCAGCCTTTTTCTTTTAAACAAAAAAAACGGTTGCAAATCTGCAACCGTTTCATAATTACCAAACCTAAACTAACTTATTGCAACATCTTTGCCACTTCGTCAGCCAGATTATCTTCGCGTTTTTCAATTCCTTCGCCCAAGACATAATATGCGAATCCAACAAGTTTGCCGCCTGCTTCGTTCAAAACCTGTTTTACAGATTTACTTGGATCCATAACAAACGGTTGTTCTTCTAGTACAGATTCTGCATAATATTTCTGAATACGACCATTAACCATCTTTTCAACGATGTTTTCTGGTTTGCCGGCTGTGGCGCCTGATTCAATAAACACCTTTTTTTCGCGTTCAACCGCCGCCGCATCAACATCGGCAATCGTCATGAATTCTGGTTTGTTGGCCGCAATATGCATTGCAATTTTTGGTCCAATTTCGGCGATTTTATCAGAATCACCATCAATCGCGACCGCGACACCAATCTGACCCATGCCCGGAACAAGCGCATTATGGATATAGCTAAATATATGCTGACCTGAAACCTTGGCAATACGACGCAAATTCATATTTTCGCCAATTGTTGCGATTGTAGCCGCGATATCATCTTTGACCGCCGCCAATGTTGCATCAAAATCACCAGACAACTCCAATGCTTTGTTTGCAACATCTGCAACCAATTTTTGAAACTTTTCGTTCTTTGCCACAAAATCTGTTTCGGCATTTAATTCAACAACACATCCCATATTGTCGCATTTAACAACGGTAACCAAACCAGATGCCGCAACACGTCCGGCCTTGGATGCCGCCTTGACAATACCCTTTTGGCGCAACCAATCTGCCGCCGCTTCGATATCACCATTGGTTTCAATTAACGCCTTTTTGCAATCCATCATACCTGCAGACGTTTTTTCACGAAGTTCTTGAATAAGTTTTGCGGTTACTTCTGCCATTTTTTATCTCCCATGTTTGATTATTGTTTTGGTTGCCCGACACAACCATCGGGCAACACATATTTTTATTATTTATCGGCTTTTTCGGCCTTGTCGACCAATTTTTCACGACGTTCTGCACGTGATGCAGATGCCTTGGATTTTTGTTTCATTTCTTTTTCTTTGATTTCATCTTCCAATGCATCGTGTTCATCATCCATTGATGCTTCGACCTTTTTACCAGCCGCACCACCAAGACGTTTTTCAATACCTGATAAAATCGCGTCAACAAACAAATCACAATAAAGTTGTGTCGCACGTGCCGCATCATCATTCCCCGGAACCGGATAATCAACCATTTCTGGATTTGCGTTTGTATCACAAATTGCGATTGTTGGAATATCCAAGTTCTTGGCTTCGCGAACAGCGTTCATTTCACGTGGCACATCAATAACAATCATCACCTGTGGAATACCGTGCATATCCAAAATACCACCAAAAATGTCACGTAATTTTGCGACCTCTTTGGACATAACACCGACTTCTTTCTTGGTCAGACCAAGCTTATCGGCATTTTCAATGTCTGTTTCCATCTTTTTAAGACGGCGTATAGATTGCGATACGGTTGTCCAATTGGTAAGCATTCCGCCCAACCAACGATTGTTTACATAAAATTGTCCGCAACGTTCCGCCGCATCTTTAACAATATCTTTGGCCTGGTGTTTTGTCGCGACAAATAAAACCTTGCCCCCAGCGGCAGCAATTGCTTCTAATGCGACCAATGCGCGATGCAATAACGGCGCAGTCTTGTTCAAATTGATAATATGAATTTTATCCTTAACCCCATAAACATATGGTGTCATCAACGGATTCCAACGACGAGTATGGTGTCCAAAATGAACGCCTGCCTCCATCAATTGTTGCATAGTAAAAGTTGGCAATGCCATGATTTATCCTTTTATTTCTGTTGTTATCCTCGCCATCTGGGGATGAAAACCGGTATTCCGGACAGAAATTCCCACGATGGTTGTGTTCTTCGCGCCCAAGGCACGTGCCCGCATAATATGACAAAAAAAGAAAAAATGCAAGTAAAAATTTGAATTTTCTTAAATAAAAAACTTGTGTTTTTATATTTATATTCTAACATACATGTTGATATAGGATTGGGGAAATCTGAATATGAAACGAAAAAATAGTGTATTTATCGCTAGATGCCTAAAAATTCTTGGCATCGCTGTTGCAGTTGTTGTCATTGGCGGATTGGCATATCGATGGATTTATGGTCATTCTAGTAATATCACGCGTGTTAGCGCTGATGTCTCGTCGCCGGTTGCGGCGCACCTTGCCGAAGATAATCTGGTAATTTTATCTGATGATATTCCAGACGTAAATAATAATCGTGATCTGGTACCTGCAACCCCGTTACGCATATCATATGATATTGAATCAGGACCAAATAATCCCCCATTTAATACCGATATGACATCTGCAGAGATTGCAAAAAATATTAAAATAACACCTGCATTACGTGGACGCTGGACAATAACAAACCCATATGAAATAGAATTCAAACCGGAACAGGATTGGCCATCGGCAACACGTTTCACTGTACAGATTAGCGATCGCATGTTTTCACGTGATGTGCGACCAAATAAACAAAACTTGTCATTCAAGACCGCGCCAATTCACGCAACCACGGAACTATTTAACGTATATCCGTTACCCGGTGGGGACAGGTACGTCGTAGGTGTAGCGGTTATATCATTTAACTATCCAATCCAGACCGCCGATTTTTCGGATAAGGTTCTTGTTAGACTGGATGGTCGAAAAATTGATTTTAATGTAAAATTCGATCGTTATATGCGAACCGCTATCATAAGAACCGCACCTATTCAGGTTACTAATGATTCACAAACTTTGCGTCTGAAAATTAATAGAATCACTGATGCGGATAATAAATCACGGACGGATAAAATAACTGCCAAGGTAATTATAGATTCATCGGATAACTTCTTTAAAATATCTGATTTGGCAACTATTACCGCCGATGATAAAAATGGAAATCCACGCCAACTTATATTATTAAATATGACTGCAGCGGCGTACCGCGATACAAATTGGGGAAAATATGTAAGTGCGTACCTTTTGCCACGCAATACACCTGATGAAGATGCCGATAATGAACCACACAAATGGGCAAATGATGAAATAAACGCCGATGTAATAAATAAGGCACAAAAAATAAACCTGACTCACAGCGACTTTGTAAATCCTGCGGGCGTATATCAATATGCTTTTGCATATGATATAAATGATAAAGATACACGATATATATATGTGTCTGTAAAACCCGATATTCATTCTGCAAATGGTTTCACCAGCAAGAATGGTATTTCACGTGTTATGCAGGTGGCTTATCCTAAACGCAGTGTAAAAATCGCGGGCACGGGCGCATTGCTGTCCTTGGCAGGTGATAAACAACTGGGGATTGTGGCACGTGGTGGCGTAGATACGGCATATGTAAATTTGTATAAGGTTGATTCTAATGAAATAAATCATCTTATCACACAAACATACAATCTGTTTTCTGATTTGGAATTTAGGGCCCCATGGATATTTGACCAATATGACATGGCAACAGTTTTTCAGAAAAAGATTCCATTTGCTAATACCAGTATGAACAGCGTTAATTACGCGTCAATCAATCTTGGCGAATATCTTGATAGAACATACAACGACAAGACTGGTATATTCATAATAAAGACGGGGGCAACACAAAACGAAAGCGAATATGGTGATGCTCGGCTGATATTACTGACAAATTTAGGAATTATACGAAAAATAAATCTTGATAGATCATCCGTTGTGTTTGTATCAATGTTGTCAAATGGACGTCCCGCCACAGATGTTGATGTAACAGTACTTGGGCGGAATGGTTCACCGATATGGGCCGGATCGACTAATTCAGATGGACGTGTTGATATTCCATATCTTCCTTGGTCAGAATATCATGACAGCAAAGAACCAGTTGCCATCGTTGCACGCAGTGATTCTGATATATCATTTATTCCGTATAATGCGGATTCTGCCCAAGCTGCCGAATATTCTAAATTTGATATCGAAGGCGCATATGCATCAAACGAAACGCCACTTAAATCATTCATATTTTCTGACCGCGGTATTTACAGACCTGGCGAACAGTTGACTATTGGCGCTATTATTGAGAACAAGAACTTTACATCAGTTGCAGGTATTCCAATTAAATTAGAAATTACCGATCCACGTGGTCATACAATTTTTGACAAGAAAGTTTCTTTGGCTGCAGATGGGATGCTAGATAGCACATACAAATTGTCTTCGGACGCCGCAATTGGACGTTATGAAATCGGTATTTATACACTAAATGGTCGGGGTCATATCGATAGCACTATTGGTAATGGTAATTTTATGGTCCAAGAATTTGTTCCAGATACAATGAAGATGACAGCAACCATAAATGATGAAAAAACAGATGGTTGGATTTCACCAAATAATATTGTTGCCAAAGTATCTTTGAATAATTTATATGAAACACCCGCAACCGATAGACGCGTGTCTGCAAACGCATCATTACGTCCAACGGATTTTTCCTTCAAAGAATATAGAGATTATAAATTTACATCAAATTTTATAAAAAATGGCGCCATGTCTGATGGTTTTGTAAACTCGGCACAAACATTTGTTGCAGATATTGATAATGTCAGAACAGACGAAAACGGTAATGCAACAATAAACATAAAATTTGATCGTGAAATTCCAAATGGAACATATACACTAAATTTGAAAATAAGCGGATTCGAGGCGGGTGATGGCAAAAGCATTCAAACAATTATAAATACACGCGTGTCCAATTTGGACTATCTGGTTGGATATCATACTGAATCTGAATTAACCTATGTAAAACGTAATGCATCGCGCAAAATAAAACTTATTGCCATAGACAGTTCCGCAAAATCGGTAGACGCAAATGATTTAAGTATGAAACTAGTGAGACGTGACAATTTAACAAGTTTGGTTAAAGATTTTAACAATCATTACAAATATCAAACTATATCGCACGACACCATCATTAAACAATCTCAAATATCAATATCAAGTAAAGGTTCCGAAATTGAATTGAATACATCAAATGGTGGAACATATTATCTGCAGATTATTGACAAGGATGATAATATATTGGCAAACATAGAATATTTTGTCGCATCAGATGAAAATGTCGAATTGAGTACTGATGCACACGCCGATTTAAAAATAAAGCTAGATGCACCAGAATATAAACCTGGTGATACAATTAATGTTGGTATAATCGCACCATATACTGGTACCGGGCTTATCACAATTGAACGAGATCGTGTTTATGCACATTCATGGTTCACTACATCAACAACATCTTCAACACAAAAAATCACCCTGCCCCAAGATTTTGAAGGAACAGGTTACGTGAATGTTTCTTTTGTTCGTGATATCAACAGCCGCGATGTATTTACAACACCATATACTTATGCTGTGGCACCATTTTCAACTAATATTGATAATCATAAGATAAGCGTAACATTGGATGCACCTAATATTGTCAAAGATAATAAACTATCCATTGATGTAAAAACGGACAAAGATGCACGTGTTATGGTTTTCGCCATAAACACCGGAATCTTACAAGTCGCAAAATACAATATTCCCAATCCAATCAAATATTTTTTCCGCAAGGCCGCACTTCAGGTTGAAACCTATCAAATATTGTCGCTGTTACTGCCAGAATACAACATCCTGCGCGAAGTTGCAAAAACCGGGGGCAGTGATTTTATAAATGGGCTTATCGACATGGATATACCGTTAACCAATCCTTTTGAACGCAAAAGTATTCCATCTGTCGCGTTCTATTCTGGTATCATAAATACTGTTGCTAATGAATCTCAGACCGTGAAATTTGATATTCCGGAATATTTCAATGGTGAATTGAGTATCTATGCGGTGGCAGCAACAACTGGACGTGTTGGTTCAGCAAGCACAGCCACGCGTGTTCAATCACCAGTTATAATTTCTGTTGCATCACCATTATTTGTTGCCCCTGGCGATAACTTTACCGTAAACACGGTCATATCAAATCGCGCCGAAGAATCGGGAAGTGCCGCAACCGCACGGTGCGATGCATCTGTATCTGGACCGATTGAGGCAAATGATAACACAGCTAAAAATATCTCATTACCTGAAAACACTGAAAAGTTATGGGCGTTTGATATCAAGGCCGAAAATGTCCCTGGTCCCGCAGAAATAAATGTATCAACAACATTATTTGATGAAAAGAATATTCCAATTGCATCGCGTCGTACGACATCGACCATGTCTGTTCGCCCAACATCAACGTTTACAACGGATATCAAGATGGGCATACTGGACAGTTCACAAACCACAATCAAACACATCGAAAATAATTTCTATGAACAGGGGGCGACCCGCACACTTTACATATCAAAAACCCCGATAATTTTGGGACGTCCATTGATACAGTATTTAAAAAATTATAAATATACATGCACCGAACAAGTGATTTCACGCATTATGCCGTATATTTCATTTGCAAGTTCTCATAATTTCAAATCGGAACACCAGGTTGCCGATGACACAGTAAAAACATCAATAAATGACACAATAAAAATATTAATGAACAGACAGAACAGTGACGGCTCATTTGCCATGTGGACATCTGGCTCACGCTTTACCGAAAATAAATCTGATGCAACGACAGTTTATCTGACGGCATACGCTATCAATTTCTTGACGATGGCGCGGCGCGCTGGCTTTAATGTACCCCAGTCTATGTTTGCACGTGGCATTGATTTCTTGCGCGATGTTGCCGCACAAAACACAACAAGCCCCACAGACGCCTTTGCAAAATCATTTGCGATATACGTTTTAACCTTCAATGATTATGTAACGACAAGTTATCTTGATGCCCTGGAAGAATATGCAAACGAAAACATCAAAAACTGGCAAGAAAGCATTATTGGCGTATACTTAGCGGCATCATACAAAATGCTAAAGCAGACCGACAAGGCATATAATCTTGTTTCAAAATACACATCTGCATCAAACGATAGCAAAATTTATAACTCACAGTTTAATAATCCAATTGCCAATGATGCCACATATATGTTCATCAAAAGGCGCTATTTTGACACGAACAGTGATACACTTGCCAAATCAATTCAGAATTATATAAATACCGGAAATTATGATTCATTTACGGCGGCCGCCATAGTAAACGGTGTTCTTGGCGCCGCAGATGATTCGTCATTGGATGATGACATAGCGGTATTTGCAAACGACAAGAAATTGGAAACAAAAAAGTCCGACCACATAATGACCGTTGATATCCCAATGAATGCGACAAAATTACGCATCAATTGCGATACATGTAAATCTAAGAATTCTATGTTCTATACCCTGTTGTCCGAAGGATTTCCACAAAATACCACACCATCATCCAATGGTATCGAAATATCACGTCACTATTACGATATAAATGGCAATGAAATTCATTCTGGGGCGATTGGTGATATTGTTGATGTCAAGATTACTGTCCGAACCCGCGGAATCACAGATTATGTATCCAATGCGGTTATTTCTGATTTATTGCCCGGCGGATTTGTTCCGGTATCAGACAGCCTTGGTGGCGACATGGAATTTAGTGAAATTCGCGAAGACAGAATCCTTATTTATACAACACTAAATCGCACACCGCGAACATTTACATACCGCGCACAGTTATCGGTTGCAGGCAAATTCGCCATCCCGCCGATTGCAGCATCTGATATGTATAACCCAGCGACCAGTGCGGTTGGACAATCGGGAACCTTTACAGTATCAAATGCAACGAACTAAACGTGTTTTTATCAAGATTGCATGGATACTTGGTGCACTGGTTTTATTGTGGACAATTATTCGATTATTCTTCACCAGCCCATTACTAGATGACATTTCTTTTTCGCGCGCATATTATGACCGGAATGGCACATTGTTGCGCCTGACTTTATCAGCCGATGACAAGTATCGCGTTTATACCCCTTTGTCAGAAATTAGCCCATATATAAAACAGGCAATCGTCCTTTACGAAGACAAACATTTTTATAATCACCCAGGAATAAATCCAGTTGCCCTGTTTCGTGCATTGGGACAATATACATCAGGTACAGTTCATCCGGTTGGCGCATCAACAATCACGATGCAGGTTGCCCGCCTTAAATACAATATAAACAGTAAAACAGTTGGTGGCAAATTGGCACAAATCGCGGCGGCAATTTATATTGACATGTTTCATTCCAAAGATGAAATACTAGAAGCATATTTGAACCTTGCGCCATACGGTGGAAATATCGAAGGCATTGGCGCCGCATCGACAATATACTTTGGTCGACACGCAAAAGACCTGACGAAAATAGAATCTATTACACTGGCCACCATCCCACAAAATCCGACAAAGCGCGGTTTGAACACTGCAACCGGAATTGCAAATATTGAAAACATGCGTTCAAATTTGGTAGAGCGTTGGATTGCCGAAAATCCAAACGATATAAACCTGAGAACACTGGCGGCGATGCCGTTGCAAACGCGCAAAGTTTCCGACCTGCCCTTTTTGGCACCGCATTTTATTGATAATCTAAACACGCGCAAGATGCCACCAAAGATGTCAGAAATATACACGACATTAGACATGGCATTACAATCGAAACTAGAAACCACATTACGTGGCGAAATAAACGCCCGCAAATCTATTGGTATAACAAACGCGGCGGCAATTCTTGTAAATTACAAGACGATGGAAACATTGGCATATATAGGTTCCGCCGATTATCACAATCGTGACATTTTTGGTGAAAACGATGGTGTTCGCGCACGTCGCAGTCCCGGATCAACGTTAAAGCCGCTTATTTACGCCACCGCCACAGATCGTGGAATTATTCATGGCATGACATTACTGCGTGACACGCGCGTAAATTTTGGTGTTTATGCACCTGAAAATTCCGACAACGAATTTTACGGTCCGATTTTGGCACGCGATGCCCTGACCCGTTCGCGCAATATTCCGGCAATAAATCTTGTTCGTGAAATTGGAATAAATGATTTTTATAAAATACTTTCTGAATCTGGGGTAACCGCGCTTAAGTCGCCGATACATTACGGCGTATCTGTTGCACTTGGCGGGGCCGAGGTTTCAATGTTTGAATTATCAGACATATATGCGACGATGGCGAACCTGGGGACACGTAAACAGATAAAAATGTTGCGCGATACGCGCGACAAAGAAATCACCCACCTTTTATCGCCCGAGGCATTTTTTCTGACTCTTGATATGTTGTCGCACCAATCTACACCAACCAAGGCGATTCCGTTTGCAAAAAATCAAAAAAGTTCATTACGGCATTATTGGAAAACCGGCACATCATCGTCATATCGCGATGCATGGACGGCGGGAATTTTTGGTGATTTTGTATTAATTGTGTGGGTGGGTAATTTTGACGGGCACCCGAATAACGCGTTTAGTGGTGCACGTGCCGCCGCCCCAATATATTTTGAGTTAGCAAACACAGTAACAGATTATTACGACAGTATCGGAACCAAGGTTCAAAATAATAACTTCATGAACGATGATTTAAATGTAATCAGTGTTGACATGTGTGTGGTTGGTGGCGGAATTGCCGGACCATATTGCCCACAACGTGAAAAGTCGTATTTTATTCCGGG
The DNA here is from genome assembly GCA_017615655.1 of Alphaproteobacteria bacterium. Lineage (GTDB taxonomy): Bacteria > Pseudomonadota > Alphaproteobacteria > Rs-D84 > Rs-D84 > Enterousia. The sequence goes on along the minus strand of JAFZZS010000002.1, from coordinate 265,049 downwards.
CAAATCGCCAATTACTCGTAATACAGTCCATCGCATGATACCAATTGATAACAAAACCGGTCTGCGCGCGTGCAAGCCCGATGCCGAAAACACCCACAACGCCATATATGAATTTTGGGATACAGAATACCTGGACCTATTCAAACGTGCCGGAATAAAACGCAATACACCGCCCCAGTTTATGCCTGATTGCGACATAAATGAAATATCAGATGATACGGTTGCCCCGGTGATAATATACCCAATTGCAGACACGAAAATAGTTATTACATCAGAAAACAATTTTGAACCGATTGGGTTTACCGGCCTGGGTGCAACCCCTGATTCAAAATTGATATGGTTTATGGACGACAAAATTTTGGGAACAACGCACAACGGCGAAACATTACAATACAATGTCCAAATTGGCGAACATCACATTACGGTAACCGACACAAACGGCACCACCACCGATATGGTATTTAGCGTTGTTAAATAAAAGACTTAATTGTTAATTGACCACAACAAACAGTTTGCATCTGTATGCGCCGCATTTGCAACCCATTCTGTACAGGTCATTTTATCTTGCTTGGTTTCCACTGCGGCGGCGGTTGCAATCTTGTTTGCATCGGTTCCGGCATTATATGTTCCCGAACCATCATATGTTGCACGTTCTGTAAATGTCTGTTGATTATACTGGTTTTTTCCACTGTATAAAACAACATTTCCGTTGGTTCCATTTGCCGTTGCATTTGTCATCGACCGCACACCATCGCGTGTTGTAAGATAGTCACCATCTACGGATACCTCTTCAAGAAAATATTGATAGTTATAAATACCACGTTGCCCACCGATCTCACCATTGGAATCATACGTAACAACATTCCCCGCGGTGCCGGTCGGTAATCCCGCTGATACACCATTTGAAATTGCACTCATCATTGCTCCAACGGTCGGAATGGAAATATCCTGTAATTCTTTTTCATTGTTACTAAGACTTTGCGCATGATACCCAGAAACATCGCTCGCTTCAAATATCTTACGTTCACCAACAACACCGTCCCTGTCGGTTTTAGTTACAAGTCCGGTACCTTTAATAGAACTATCAATCCACCTGTTTTGTTGAGCTACCCCATTAACCGGGTTTATGGTGTTAATAGTGTTAAGGCTACTACTATATTTCCCACTGGCAGGTATTGTAATTTGACGATAGTTTAAATAAGTTTCGACTGTATCTAATGTTGGTAACACTTGTGATTGTGCATTATTTGTGTTTACAGCCTCCATTTGACCACGAATACCTCCATCCACAATACCATATTTAGTTCCTGTTAAATTATCTGTATTGTCATAGCTGACCAATGTGGGCAAACTTACTGTTCCTCCCTCAAATTCTAAATTCATCATTTCAGCATCAATTACATCCTGTTTCGTTGCAACTGCGGTATCAACATAATTTTTGGATGTAACCTTTTTATCACCATCCGTAGCATTTGCCATTGTTGTTCCAACAATAACCGCGATTATCGATGTCAGCAATATCTTTTTCATGGAATTTTCCCCCTGTTTGTCTACAAGAATTATATCAAAAACTAACCCGTTGAATCAAGTTCAAAAAAAAAAAAAAAAAAAACGAAGTATCAATGACTTATGCGCAATATTACAAAAATAGATACCGCATCAGTGTGCGGTATGACGTGTTTTTATGTCCGATATGACGATTCGAATTTAAAAAACGGTTGCATTTCTGCAACCGTTTTTACTAACCACTAACACCACCCACTAATACAATCCATACTTTGTAATATAGTTAAATGAAACGCCAATGATAAAATTACTGCCGTAATTTTCGGCATCACGCGCCTTGGCACGACGATACTGAACATATGGTCCCATCGTCAATGAACCCCATATATTTGTATCCATACGTGCGGTTGCACTTAGGTCGCGTTCCAAATCTGTTCCGACATATTGTGAATAATCCAAATACTCACGATAATATCCATCGGTTGATAATTTGACACCTTCGCGAATTTCGTATTCAAGGCGCCAACCTATTTCCGCCGCCAACTTGCTAACCTGTTGATGACCGTATGTGAAATCATATTCGTAAACGCCTGCAATATGTAAATCTTTGATAATTGGTGAATCGAATACCGCAAAACCACCCATTCCACGCAATACTTTTAACCGATGATCCGAATCGTTTGCTGGAACAAATTCGGTTTCATACGCCGCACGCGCCATTGGTCCAAGTTTAAACGAATCGAAATCCCAACATGCATAATTCAAATTACTGGTCAGTAAAATTTTATCTGCACTTTCGTTTACAGTTCTTGGTTCGTTGTATGGTTTAAGTTCGGTTCGACCATATTCCATAAATACACTGTTATCCCAACTGAAACGATTGTGATTGTATTCCAATACCGTATCAAATACGCCCTTGATAAATTCTTGGTCATCGGCACTTAGTGCGGAAATCGGCGAACCTGCATATTCATCTGAATGACGAATCGATGTCTTGGACATATCCAGACCGATTCGACGAATGTTCAATATCAATTCTTTGCCTTCAAGGTCAATATCATCTGCAAACGCCATAAATGGTGTTAATGCAATACACAAAAACACTGGTAATTTTTTCATTCTTGTACCCCTTGCTGTTAGAAATTATTTATAGATATAAAGTGCGCCATCATGATCTTTGTACCGCCAACCCGCATTACGCAACGCAATTGTTATTGCACCACGCTGCTGTGTTGCGACATTAAATGTGATTTCACCATTTTCAATAGACGCCGTATTTAAATCAATTCCCGCGCCCGCGGCAATGCGACGAACACTGGTCCAATCATTCATGCGGTTGTTCAGAACCAAAACCATTGGAAATGTTCCAGAACCCACATCTTCAATTGATAACCAATTTTGAATATCATGGCTGGCCAACCAATTTTTTGCCGCGCGACGATTCACCGTCATTGTAATTTTTGCAGAATATGTTGTATCAGAAAGTTGTTCGCCACTGATTCCAGAACTTGCAATCAACGGCATTAACGCAGACGACTTTTCACCCGACACCGCCGCACGCAATGCGACCGAATCGGAATATGGTGACAATGCATCAACAATTATCTGGCGACGCGCCTCGTCAAACGCCATACTCTTGGCGGTTGCCGATGTATCACTGGTAACATTAACCGATGCTGTTCCACTAAGTTCCGCGGCACACAACGCACCATACGAAACCATAGCGCCCAACATACCAAACAATAAACTTTTCAAATTTTTCATATCTTAATCAATCGTTTTAGAAACGTGCTTGGATACCTACACGTATTCCCATAGATTTATAGACCGATTCGATTTCATTGTCAACCTTGCATATCCAACCTGGACATTCGCTTTTGACATTCATTATATTTGCCGCCGTTGGATCATTTTCTTGCATCCACTCTTCGACTTCGCTTGTCGACATACTTGGGTTCTGGTCTTTATAATAATTTAACAGTTCATTATAGATTCCCATATAATATCCACTGTTCAGATAGGTGCTTGCCTCGCCCCCGGATAAAGTATAGTAATCAAATGTTAAACCAATAGATAATGCAACCGCATCCGACAACGCAGTTATATAATTTGCCCCTAAACCAACATGCCATGCATCACCAAATCCGCCTTTGTCTTCGACACTTTTCGGATGCTGCCAATCAGAACGATATGGCTGGTCACCGGTGGATGTATAAAGTGGTAAACCAATTTCAACACGCGCATTAACCGCATTATATACATTGATATCATAATCTAAATCCAATGCGACATACGGACCCGCCCATGTTGTTTCATATGAATGGCTGATACTTGGCAATCTGAACATATATGTTCCGCCAGTGGTAACATGGGTGGAACCACCTGGAATTTCCCAATAACCATTCCAATCATCGTCATGTTCCCAAATAACCTGTTGACTGTTATTGGTCGCATCATAGAAAATAACAATCGGATCACACTGAATCTCATCGCCACCATTAACATTTGCACAATACCCCGTATCAACTGTCAAACCATAATCATTCTTGGTTTCTAGTTTGTATTTGAAATAGCGATAACCAACCGATGGGGTCACGCGCGCAGCGCCAACCTTGAATGCATCAGTCAGCCCGAAACCAATATTAAATCCCAGCATGTTACCACTGCTGCTGTTACCAATGGAAAGCGAATGTCCAACCTGTTGCCCAAGATATGTAAGTTCACTTGATTCTATCTGGCCGTTGCCATTTGTATCATTCCAATCATTCCATTCAGTTACAATATATCCACCATTCGTAATATCGTCATCGACCATTGTCGAATCGCCAAATTGCATACCATATTTGAACCCGGCATCTATTTGTAATGGGGTACTGCCAGCACCAAATTTATACTTTGCGGTTACATCAAAAATATTCCAACGAAGATTATCATAGTGCAATTTACTGCCCGCATCATTCATTGAAAAATTCCATGCCGCAAATTCATGTGAAAGCGCCGCATTAAGCGAGAATCCACTTTCTTGTTTCTTTTGTGTTTGGGTGGTTATTTTTTGGTTTTGTGTCTGCTGTTGCATGCCCACTACGCGCGTATAGTTTTGATATGGATTGCCAATGTAAACATTATCATTTGGCACAATACCGGTACGAGTCCGCGTGTACGTTGTGTCACTTGTATAATTAGTCTGCTGACCATACCCATAATTCGCATTTTGCTGACGTGTGGCAAAACCCGTAGTAGAATAATTTCTTTGTGGCGAAGTGTAATTGCCATTGTAATAAGTGCCCGCCGCAAAGGTCATTTCTGGGAAAACTGCGACCACCGCAAACTTTAGAATCAGTGAATACATTCTCTTTTTCATAGCCTACTCCATCCTATATATCAGATATATTTTATCATAAAAAGATTGAAAAAAAAACAAGATTGTGTACAATGGCACAGGTTTTTAACAAACCATGTGCGGATATGGCGGAATTGGTAGACGCTCAGCACTAAGGATGCTGTGGAGAAATCCGTAGGGGTTCAAGTCCCCTTATCCGCACCATTTTGTGATGTTTTTATATATTTTCTGCTTGCCCAAAAATTTATAATTTTGCTAGCATATACATACAAGGGATGAAAAGAATAAAACTGTTCTTTGGCGTATGCCTTGGTATGCTTGCGTTTCATAATGTCAGCGCATCGGGGCTTGATGATGTTGCGCGCGCCGCATCGCGTGCGACTGCACAAAATACTGCAAATGGTGGTCAATTACGGACGGTTACAACCTCAACATCAAAATCTGCAAATTCGACTTCTGCACGTGGCACCGGGACACGTGACACACGTGCATCTGCCGGCAATAATGGCGAAGCTAGGACAACAAGTACAAAAAATGTTGCTGCACGTACATCAACTGTTGCACCACGCACCACGACGCAATCACGCCCAGGTGTTGTTTCGCGGACTGGGGTTCCTGGGGTAACCGCGCGACGCACCGTACCGCAACAAACCAAGTTACCAACCCAAAGCACAACCAGAACAACTAATCGCTCACGCAATGCAACATCGCGCACCACCCACAATGTCGCACGCGTCGCCACAGACGCATCGGGGGCGCTAATTGCAAACTATGCTGGGTGTCGCCAGATTTACTATGAGTGCATGGACGAATTCTGCGCGACCAAGGATGCAAATCTGCGTCGCTGTGCGTGTTCGTCGCGCGTCAACGAATTCAACAGTATAAAAAAACAATTATCCAATGTTGAAGATAAAATGCTGGATTTCAATCAACGGTTACTGTTGGTAAACCTTGATGCCGAGGATGCCGCCGTAATAAACACCGCCACCGAAGGTGAAGATGCTTTTTACGCGACCAAGGATCGCACGAAATCCAAACGCGCCTTGGATGAAATTGCCGATAAATTAAACGCAAAATTCGGCGATGATAGTTCCAGTGGATCACTGGCGCCGGTGTCATTGTCATTAAACATAGATTCTGCATTTGATACTGTTGATTCATTTATGGGTTCCGACACAACATCGAAATCTGGACCGGCACTGTATAATGCGGCAATTCCAGTATGTCGTGAAATTGCAACTGAGGTTTGCACCGAAGACGAACTGTCACTTGCCATCAGTGGCTATCAAATGTTAATGGAACAAGATTGCAATACGGTATACAAATCATATCAGACCCAGGTAGATGCCGCACGAACCAAGGTTTTTGAAAGCAGCGCACTATTAGATATGTCGCGCCTTGATGCATACCAGACTCGCAATTCAGATGACATGTTAACATGTAAACGTAAAATGTTAGATATGCTAACCGATCAAAGCGTCTGTGGTAAAAACCTGCAAAACTGCCTTGATATGACCGGTAAATATATTGACCCCACCACAGGCAGCGCATTTTTAACGGTAAATCTGGCCGATTTGGCGGACTTGATTATACGCCCTGGCGTGAACCAAACGTGGACATCCGCCAATGGTTCCAGTCCATTTTTAACATACCTGCGCGGGAAAAAGAACTATTTGGCATCTGCAATGGAAAATTGTCAAGACATTGCCGATTCTGTATGGGATGCCTTTATTGAAGATGCACTAGCACAGATTAAATTGGCCCAAATTTCGAAACTTGAAGAAGTACGTCAGGCATGCACCACATTAACCACCGAATGTTTAACATCGGCGGCTGAAACAATCGAGGGGTTTGATGCACGTGCACTTTCAATATTTGGGGTTTCTGCGGACAGAACGGTAAATTCAATATGTGCCAGCGTCCAAACCGCCTGTGCAAAATTGATTGATATGGATTTAGAAACGCAAAACGAATCGATTACGTGGGAAACCGGGATGACAGATATTGCCACCCAAAAAACATATGATTCTATTATATCCAGTTGTACTCAGGTTGGTCGTAATTGCATTATTCAGGCGTGCAAATCCATTTCTGGAAACTTTGATTTGTGCGATGACATCGATTTTTCGGCGAATCGTCACGCAATTCTTGAACGCACATCATGCTGGCCCGAATTGAATGAATGTGTTGGTGCGGCGGGCGATGACGCATTAATAAAAATTATTGAACTATTGAATAAACCACAAAGTGGCATCAATAAATACGCATTCTATGATGAAATGTATAATACACGAAACCCAAATCCGATTTGGAATATGTGCACGTGTGATGATACAGTATCAGACGCCGAATGCGCAAAATGTCGTATTGCTGAACGTATTTGGGGTAACTGTGAACAAACCCCACAAAACAAGGGGACCAACCGAATACTTATTCCAACATCACCACAATCAACATTGTTGGCATGGTTTGCGATCAATACTGGAACTGCAACTGTAAATGGAACGACCGTTATTGCTGATTCACGCAGTTGTGTGAACACACGTTGTTCGTCTGGCGAATACGCAACAGGGGCAAACGGGGCAGCAATATGTATGCCACTTAATTACAGCCCAAGTGATATGACCAGTGATGGGATGTATTGCCCCACCAATACAAACCCGTCAAACATACAAATGTCGGTTCCTGGCGGTATTACAAATTGTTGTTACGCACAAAGTAATAGCTGGGGGCATATACCAATGAGTAACAATGGACCATGTTGTGAAACAGGTCGAACCGAGGCAATTGACAATGACGCATTTTATGTCTGCCTGCCACAAAATACCAATTTAGATCCAGTAATGAAAAATGGCACCCATTATATAGTTTGTGTTGGTGGCACCGTCAATACCAGTGGCGATAGTATAACATGCACCGGTGGTAGATTTGTGTTAATTAACAAGGACTCGCACACATATTCAACCCCCACAAGTCAAACAATAGATGCCAATACACCACACCACGTTTATTACAACAGCGGTAATAATACACATTCGCTGCCCCAGGATACAACTAGTGGTGGATTTATACGATACGGTAACTAAGGGTCAATTGTGGCTCTCGTAAAATCTTGACAAAGTTGATATTTTGGCACATAATACATATTGACAAACAAAAGGATTCTTTATGAAACTTATGAAGAAAAAGATCCCGTATAAATTAGGTAAAATTCTGACATTAACCGGTCTTATGGCATTGGCGAATGCGTGCAACAAAGATCCAATTCCAACGCCAGACCCTGGTCCGACCCCAATAATTCCAACAAAAGAGATTACTATTCTTTGGAACTGGGATGCTGGGGTCGGACGCGCCCCACCGAAAGATACAGTCAAATATTATACGGATCAGGATAGTGTAAAATTTGTAACGATAAGTTTAATTGGTAATGATGGTGTCGGTTTTCCAATAAATTGCAGCGGTTTTTACCCTGGGGCATTTCATCAAGCACGTGATAGCCTGCAAACCCGTATTAATATTGATTCAACAAAAGTAAAGCTTTCTGGCAGTTTTTATGTACTTTATGCGAATGCACCCGGTCATGATTGGGGACAACAAGAGGTAGGAATCACACCTTATGACAAAGAGTGGTTTGAAAAACAAGGATGCAGATTTGTATTTCCAGATAAAACCAGGTAAATTATTGATTGTCATAAAATAACAAATATAAAAAGGCGATCTCGCCTTTTTATTATTGAAACCCGCAAAACAATTTGCTAAATTCTAGAGCATGAGGATGTTTCTTTTATTAATTTCATTGTTTATACCACTAGTTGCAAGCGCTGACGCCACCCTTTGTGGCGGTTTTAATCAAACAAACAATTCACAAGGTTGCATAGACGAAGCGGGGTGTTATTTTGATGGAACTAATTGTAATAAATGTCCTCAAACAAGTGGTGATCATGGTTATTATTGTCCACCTCAAGATGCAGGATGTGGCAGTTCGGATGGAAAATGTAATTGTCCTGCACAATTTAACAACAGTTTTCTTGGCACAGAAAGTATTGATGATTGTTATGCAAGTGTAACTTGTGGGGAAACAGGTGCGGCGGTCAGATATAATGATAACAATCCAGAATTATTAACTATCAACGGTAATACATTTGGCAGTGCCCCAACTAATTATCATTATGAGGGGGGTACCAATTATTCATGTGAATCGAATACAGCGGCCTGTTCTTCATGGGTTACAACATATAGTGGTCAGGCGCAATGGGACGAAACCCACAGATATTGGAATGTATTGAACTGTTATTACGATCAGACTAACCAATCTATGGCAAGTGAACACTGTACCGCAACAGAACGTTACACTGCAACCGGTCCAAACGGTCCTACTACCCTGGGGGGTGGGTCTATTAGTTTTTCTGTCGGTTCTTATTACTGTACAAGTTGTGATAATGGATACATACCAAATAACGCGCCAAACACCGATTGTACGCCACCTGCGGGGGCCAGTGTAGTTGTATGTCAATGCGACCAGAGCCCCGCTGGAACATATTTGACGCAACAGTGTACGTGGAATGCCCAGAACCTGAACAGTATGCCAAATTGTGTTCCGACACAATGTCCACGTGGTACGACATCACCAGCAGGGTCAACCACTGCCCAAGCGTGTCAATATAGTGCTAATGCGCAAATATGTGATGGCGATGGAACAAATTGTAAATCTATAAGCAGTATTGCCGGTGGCGGTTGGAGTCCGATGTAAAAAACTTACATATTATAGTTTATATTCTTGATTGTATCTTGGATTATTGATAATTGTTCATCAGTAAATTTACCCAAAACCCAATCGGCTGGATCCATAGACAACCCAAAATTACGCGGATGATCAATACCGATTCGAATTCGCAAATATTCACGACCAACATTTGCATCAATCGATTTTATACCGTTGTGCCCCGCACTGCCACCACCAACCTTGGTTCGAACATCCCCAGTTTTTAAATCCATATCATCATGTATCACAACAAGATTTTCAACAGGTATCTTATAGAAACCCATTATCGCACGAACTGCGCGACCACTGTCATTCATGAATGTTTGTGGCATTGCAAAGATAATACGATGGCCATCTATATTTACCGCGGATGTTTTTGCAAAATGTTCGCTTTTCCATGTAGCATCATTGCCAGCCAAATACTGAACCGCCATAAATCCAACATTATGACGTGTACGGGCATATTCCGTCCCGGGATTGCCAAGTCCAACAATTAAAATCGGTTTATTTTCTTGCATATATAACTCTCTTTTTATATTATATTATCACACAAAGGAGATAAAGATGAAGTTAAAAACGTCAATTATTTTATGTTCTTTAATTACCGCAACATCTGCCCCAGCAATTGCTAATCCTGTATGGGACTTATACGCGGGGGTTTTCGTTGGTGCCGGGGGACAAACTGTATTTATTGATGACAAGGACGAAACTAATTCTGCACAATCATTCGGCGCGATGTTCGGACTTGATTTACCGGTCTTTCGTATCGAGGCAGAATATAATTACATTAATGAATCTGATTCTCATGCTAATTTAGCAATGTTAAACGCATATTTCAAAATGACATCAACTGTTGTTAAACCATATTTTGGACTTGGCGTTGGCGCAATGTTTAATGGTGAAAATGATAAAACCCATATTGATTTAGATACATCCGCCGCATACCAAGGAATGCTTGGTGTAACATTTAGCGTGCCTGCGTTGCCATTCAAATTCGATGTCGAAGGACGCGCACTTTATATTCCTGATATTGCCAAGGTCGGCGATGATAAACCCGATTTATTGCACTATGATGCAAGAATTAAAATCAGATATGTTTTTTAAAGATAACGGGGCGGCAAAACGCCCCGAACTTGACATCTAAAAAGGACTATACATGCTGACACTGATTGATGGAAACTCAATTTTATTCCGTGCATATTATGGTGTTCACAGTAGACTTACGCGATCTGATGGCACCCCTACTGGTGCGGTGTATACGTTCCTTAACATGATGTTGCCAGTGTTTGCGGCGGCAAAACCAAACGACAAATTTGTATGTGTATTTGATGCATCACGTCAAACATTTCGCCAAAAAATATATCCAGAATATAAGGCAAACCGTGATGAAACACCTGCTGATTTAATATCACAATCAATAATGGTGCAACGTGCACTTGGTGAAATGGGGGTTCCGGTTCTATGCATTCCCGGTGTCGAAGCAGACGATGTTATCGCAACACTTGCCACACAGAGTTGTCAAATTGCCGATAAAACACGCATTATGACCGGCGACAAAGATTTAATGCAATTAGTATCTGATTGCATATACCTGTATGATGGCATGAAGCAAAAAACCATAGGTCGCACCGAAGTTTTAGAAAAATTTGGTGTCACCCCAGAACAAGTTATTGATGTCCAATCACTGATGGGCGATTCGTCAGATAATGTCCCCGGTGTTCGCGGAATCGGTCCCAAGAAAGCCGCTGAACTTATCAATGAATTTGGTACACTGGATAATTTATATGCAAATATTGACAAGATAAAAAATGAACGAACCCGCAACATGTTACGTGATGCACACGATATGGCATATATATCTAAACAACTTGTAACGCTGAAACGCGATGTTGATTTATCAGGACTTTCCATTGCACCGTTTTGTTTTAATCGCGATGGGGCCTTGGCATTTGTTCGTAACGAATTGGAAAGTAATTCTTTATATGACAAGATATCACGTACGTTTGCAGACGCAAAAAGATGTGACACAACGCCGGCATTTGATTTTCCGGGTTCTGTTTGCCCAACAGAAATCCCTGTAACCAGTGTCACCCCAAAAAATGAACTTAACATGACGTTTAGTAAAATTTCAACCATACCCGAACTTGAAAATTTTTTGGCGAATGTCCGCGATGTAATTGCATTGGATACCGAGACAACTGGTCTGAACCAAGAAAACGACAAGATGGTCGGCATGTCTTTATCAATAAATTCTGACCACGGGGTATATATTCCCCTGCGCCATCAAACAGGTACCGCAGATTTGTTCGGTAATACACAAATGGCACCCAACCAAATTTCTGTAAAAGACCTATATAAAAAAATATGGCCAATACTGACCAATAAAAAAATTACCAAGGTCGGACATAATATAAAATTCGACCTGCATATCATGGCAAATGAAGGCTGGGACATAGAACAAATATCACCAATTGATGATACTATGTTGATATCGTACGCATTAAACGGAACCCTGCATTCACACAGCTTGGATGAACTGGCGGTAAAATACCTTAATCACAACAACATAACTTTTGCATCATTATTTCCACCAAAAACGCGCGATGCTGATATGCACTTTGATATATTACCCATTGACAAGGCCTATCCATATGCCGCCGAAGATGCCGCTGTTACAATGGCCCTTTATAAACACATGCGCCCAAAATTAGATTCAAACAAAAAACTGGCTGATTTATACGATAAATGTGATCGCCCACTGCTTATGGTACTTACCATGATGGAACGGGCCGGCGTTTTGGTTGATCGTGCGCGCCTTAACCAATTGTCTGGTGTATTTCACCAACAACTTACTGACATAAGCAACGAGATTTGGGAAATGACAGGACACGAATTTAATATCGCCAGTCCAAAGCAATTGGCAACCGTGCTTTTTGATGAAATGCATTTGCCCGAAAACAGAAAACGTTCTACGGATGCCGACACATTAAATGAATTAATAGACAATCACCCAATTATTGAAAAAATACTAAATTGGCGTTCAATTGCGAAACTTGCTGGAACTTATGCGGATTCCCTGCCCCATCAGATAGGAGCAGATGGGCGCATACACACTACATACTTACAAACAAGTACAAATACAGGTCGTCTGTCCAGTCGTGACCCCAATCTGCAAAATATTCCAATAAAAACTAACCTAGGCGAAGAAATACGTAGATGTTTTGTTGCACCATCGGGACGCGTACTTATCGCCGCCGATTATTCCCAGATTCAGTTACGCCTGCTGGCCGATGTAGCAAACATCAAGACATTCAAAGATACGTTTATCGCAGGTCATGACATTCATGAACAGACCGCGCGCAAAATTTTCAACATCCCAGAATCCACAATCGTACCAAAAGACTTACGTCGTGCTGCCAAAACAGTAAACTTTTCAATTATATATGGAATTTCATCCTTTGGGTTGGCCGCACAATTAAATATGTCACGTACCAAAGCCCAAGAAATCATAGACTCCTACCTCGCTGGATTACCAGAAATCAAAGACTATATAGATTCTGTAAAAAAATACGCATCCGAGCATGCCTGCGTTTACACACCATGGGGACGGCGAATCGAATTGCCCGAAGCCAAGAATCCACGTATGCGTGCATACGCGATGCGTGCCGCAATCAATGCGCCAATTCAGGGGTTCGAAGCAGATTTAATGCGCCTTGCCATGATAAAAACATATAATGAAATAGTCGTTCCAAACCACGACAAAATAAAACTTATTATGCAGGTTCATGATGAAATGGTTTTTGAATGTGATAAAAACTTGGCTCAAGACTTCGCAGAAAAAATCAAAAACATTATGGAAAATGCAACAACTATTTCTGTTCCGTTGCGCGCGGATTATGTCATTGCACCATTCTGGGGTAAATAAAATCAATTACATTTGAATAAATAATTTTGGATTTTTGACCAATTCTTCTATGGCTTTGTCCAAAGTTTTTCGATATTCCAAAAACTTCTTTTTATTGGTTGCATCCAAATTATCTATAGCCGGTAATTTAACCGTCAACGGATTTACATGTTTGCCATCTTTAATGACCTCATAATGCAAATGCGGTCCCGTTGACAACCCCGTTGAACCAACATATCCAATGGTTTGGCCCTGTCTTACCGCAGTTCCAACATTTACATTTTTAGCAAACTTTGACATATGTGCATAAAGCGTTTCAAATGTTTTATTATGCCGAATCTTAACAAAATTACCATGACCACGATTAAATCCGCGCGCGACGACACGCCCTGCGCCCGCTGCTGGAATTGGTGTTCCTGTGGATGCACGAAAATCAACCCCTTTGTGCGCACGTGTGAACCCAAGGACCGGATGTTTGCGGCGCGTAGAAAAACTACTGGTAACCTTGGCATTATTTATCGGCGTACGTTTTAAAGATTTAATAGCACCGTTACCATCCGGATCATAATAACCAACTATCTTATCTGACTTTCTGTATCGGTACATTTTAACATTTCCGCGCAAAGCATCAAAAGACACTGCAATTACTGAACCATTATCAATTTTTTTGTTATTAGAGTAGTTTTCTTCAAAAACCACCGAAAATTTTTGACCAGCCCGAACATCGCGTTCAAAATCCATTTCGAATGCTAACAAATCATAAACATCTGCCAAAATTCCCGCGGGAATATCGGCACGCATCCCGGCAAGATAAAAACTATCACCATCCAAAATCTCGCCCTGACGATAAACAAGACGTGTATCACGTTCTATATCAATTGCGTTACAATTCCAAACGCCACCGTCATCACAGGTTAATTCCACACGACGCCATGGCCCCGGCAAAAGTGTTATTTTTGTTATAGGGGTATCAGGTCCACCATCACGAGTAAATTCAATTTTATCTTTATCGGCGCGTAACCCCGTTATATTTGCCTTGGTTTTTAAAATATCAGCAATCTTATTTATATCTGCGCCCGAAAAACCTTTATCTGCAAGAATTTTTGACAAAGTGTCCCCTGCGGCGACCTGAACCACAGTTGTATTATCTGAAACCAAATCAGTATCGCCACTATCAGTACGTCCGCCAGAAAACACCAAAACCCCAACAACTGCAACAATGGCAAGAACCCCCGCCAGCCACAAAACAGCACGCACAACTTTGCGTGACAAAATAATATTTTTTGCTTTTTCCATGGCGTCCATTATAATAGTTTTATGACAATAAATCAAGCATTTGACCTTTTAAAAAACGCGGGGGATATTCGAACCGCCCGAATTATCACAGATAACATAAAATATTTGCCATGGTGGCGTGTGTATTATTTCGCACATAAATTACGACATGGTGTGCCTGTGGCCAAATTAATTCATAAAAAATGGTTTTATGGACTGCCATTTTACACAAATAAATATACACTGGATCCCAGACCAGATACGGAAACATTAGTCGCTGCGGTTATATCAGATAATCCACAGCGCCCCAGAATACTGGATCTTGGAACGGGCACAGGTTGCATAATTATCGCACTTGTAAAAAATATACAAAATTCAACAGGACTGGGAATTGACACATCCCGCAGAGCATTGCGCGTTGCGCAACGTAATGTAACAAATCTGAAATTGAATAAAAAAATAGATCTAGTACATCAATCTTTTGCAAATAAAAATCTAACAACAGAAAAGTTTGATATTATTGTATCCAACCCGCCATACATTGCATATGGTGATAATAGGGTCAATGCTAGTGCAATGCACGATCCTAAAATTGCACTTTATGCGAAAAATAATGGCCTTGCCGCATATGAACAAATTGCAACCAATGCAAAAAATTGGATAAAGAAAACCGGGAAAATATATCTTGAAATCGGCATGGGACAATATAATGCCGTAAAGAAAATATTTATATCACATGGTTGGAAATTTGTTCGCGGCGAATCAGACCTTGGCGGTATAAAACGCGTATTAATATTTACGCTTTGAAATACGGGTTACATTTTTTCAATGTCCCAATCATTGAATCTTCGCCGTGTCCATGAACAACATATGTGTCATCTGGTAAATCGCGCCCAATTAAATTCGATATAGATTCTTGTAATTGCGCGATATCGCCACCTGGCAAATCATTACGTCCTATACTGTCATGAAAAATTGTATCACCCGTTAAAAGTATCTTATATTCTGGAAAATAAAACATAACACCACCACGTGAATGTCCAGGGGATAATATAACCTCCATATCTATGTCATTCAGGATTTTAACCTTTCCTGCATTCAAATCCTGTGGTTGTATAAAATTATCGGAAATATGCGGTAACTCCCAAAAATCCAGTATCTGATTTCCCCAAAGTATCAAAGATAAATCTTCTTTTTTCAGAAACCATGGAACATTATGCCGACGTGCCAATTCCGGTGCCGCCGAAATATGATCACTGTGTCCATGGGTTGAATAAATTGCGGCAAGTTGCAACCCACGATTTTTTAATATGTTGTCCCAATCGTCTGCACGACCCCACGCATCAAATATTACACAATGCCCACCTGATGTCACCAAAACCGAATTGGTGTTTTCTGGTGGCATACGAAAGATTTCAAATTTATTTTCTGGCAACTTTTTTCTTTTTAGTTACAGATTTTGCCTTCTTGCCCAAAACAATTTCCTTGATTTCTTCACCTGTAAGTGTTTCGCGTTCCAACAATTCTTCGGCTAACTTTTTTACAACAGATTTATTTTTACTAATAATTTTTACTGCATCACGATATGCATTATCAGTCCATTCTTTGATTTCTGCATCAACTTTTTCCGCAGTTTTCTCAGACGCACTTTCCAACGGTAGTCTGTGTCCAAAATTTTGTACCTGATTTACCGCAACCATACCGATCTTACTAGACATACCCGCGGTTGTAATAGAACGCCGTGCAAGACGCGTCGCCATCGCAATATCAGCCTCGGCACCAGTGGTAATTTTATCGGGGCCAAAGAAAACTTCCTCGGACGCACGACCAGCCATTTCAATAGCCAAAGTCGCACGCACTTCAGCAATGGACATTGACACTTTATCATCTAGGGGCAGATGCTGAACCATACCCAACGCACGTCCACGCGGAATAATTGTCGCTTTGTGAATTGGGTCTGTAACATCAGAATAAATTGTACTAACAAATGCGTGGCCCGCTTCGTGATAGGCGGTCAATTTAATATCTTCTGGACGCATTTTACGGAACTTGCGTGGCCCCATCATCAATTTATCACGTGCCTCTTCTATATCTTCCTGGTTAACCAACTTGTGTCCTGCCCGTACTGCATGCAATGCAGATTCGTTTAACAGGTTTTCCAAATCCGCCCCCGAAAATCCGGTCGTTCCACGCGCTAAATCTCCAAGGTTCACGTCCTTTTCCATTTTAATTTTTTTTGCGTGCAATTCCAAAATCTCGCGTCGACCATTCATATCGGGCAACTCGATATAGACCTGCCTATCAAAACGACCCGGGCGCAACAACGCTGGGTCTAACATATCTTGACGATTCGTTGCACCAATAACGATTATTCCAGTTTCATTCGAGAAACCGTCCATTTCAATCAATAATTGATTCAGTGTTTGTTCACGGTCTTGATCATTATATGAATTTTGACTGCGTCTTTGCCCAATTGCGTCAATTTCATCTATGAACAGCAAGCACGGAGCATTCCGTTTTGCCATTTCAAATATTTCTTTAATTTTTGCAACGCCAAGACCCACGATAATACCAGAAAAATCACTGCCCGATGCCGCAAAGAACGGTACATTCGCCTCGCCCGCAATGGCGCGCGCCAATAATGTCTTTCCGGTTCCCGGTTCTCCAGAAAGCAGTATACCACGTGGAACACGTGCACCCAGCGCCGCAAATTTAGATTTATCACGCAGAAAATCTACAACCTCCATCAATTCCTGCTTTTCTGAATCTATACCTGCAACATCTTTGAACGTGGTCTTGGGCTTTCCAGTCACAATCTTGGTTGGATTTTGCCCCAACAACGCGCGTCCTATACCACCCCCTGCACCACGCATGCCACGGAAAATCCACAAAATAAATAACACACCCATCAGAATTGGAACCCATGTTTCAAGGTATCCCACCCAACCACGCGATGTATCTATTGAAACTGCGGTTCCGTCATTAGAAAATTTTTCCAACAATTCCGGATTATACACCATAACAGCGGTGTATTTCGTTCCATCATTCATAACACCTGTGGCATTATCACCGCGAATATTCATTGTTTTTATGTCGTGGGCGCGACGCAACACATCAGAAAAAGATAACTTTACAGGTTCCGTCGAAACCACCACACCATCAGAGGTAACTGTTTCCGCATTATGCGCCATAAATGCGTGCCCAATCACAACCGCAAACAGACCAGCAAATAAAACAAGAAAAATTGTTGAATTATTCCACGATTTATTTTTTTTGTTTAACATATCTTTTCCCATTTCTTTTTCTAAAACTTGTTTTTTCACCTTCGGGAACAATCAAGATTTGACCACGCAGGCGTCTTACTGTGCAATGTCCAAGTGTAAATTTACAATCTGCACGTAATTTACTTAGTGCCCCAGATAAAGAATTCAAGCGCGCCTGATATCTGCCCCCCCCAATTTTTTGAATAATGCTACCAAGAAACTTTAGCCTAATATCAGGTCCAAGGTCAAACAGAAAAGTGTCATCGAACAACGCATAATTATTTTTCATAACCCGACGCACCAAATATGCCACATTTTTTTCCAAACTTGTCCGCACACGCCCAAGATTCTGGATAGCAAGCAACATACGCTCATCAGATACCCCAATAGCATCCTGAAGCATGTGACGATTTTGTCGGATTTTTACCCGGGTATAATGCGGATCATCATTCATTTCATCGGAAAAATACTTAATTTTGTTATCATCACAATACTTTTTCAATTCCATTCTAAATACATTCAACAACGGTCGTAAAATAGTAACCCCATCGTTCATTCCAACACCTCGCATCGCGGCAAGCCCATAAACCCCACTGCCCCTGGCAAGATTCATCCAGAAAGTTTCAATTTGATCATCAGCTTGGTGAGCAGTGACAATATATTTAATGTTATTTTCATGACAAAAGTCTGTCATGAATTTATATCGTGCAAGGCGCGCGGCATCCTCGATTCCTGTATCCGGCTTTTCACCACACCACCGGAAAATATGACATGGAACATTTAATTTCTTGCATAAATCTTGAACATATGTGGCCTCGGTATCAGCGGCAGCCCGCAAACAGTGATTTACATGTAAACAAACTACATCCATACCCATTTCAACCAACCAGTGTAACAATGCAACAGAATCAACACCGCCACTGACACCAACGGCCATTTTTTGACCGCGGTATCTATCCATAAAATCGACAAAGTTTTTGTTCATAACCAGAACATTTTATGCTATAATTCTGAAAAATAAAGGGAAAAATATGGCACATAAATTAAATTCTTTGGCGGTATATTGCGGACACGAATTTGGAACTAATCCCCAATTTGAACGTGATGCAGTTCGTGTTGGCGAATTATTAGCACGTAATAAAATTCGTATGATATTTGGTGGTGGCAATGTTGGTCTGATGGGCGCAACGGCGACATCCGCATTGCGTAATGGCGGTCTTGTCCTTGGTGTAACAACCCATAATGTTGTTGCCAAACAAGAACCCGCACATGATGAAATCGCGGTAGAGGTTGTCAGCGGAGTTAACGAGCGTAAACAAAGAATGTATGAATTATCTGATGGGTTTATTATATTACCAGGGGGTATTGGAACCCTAAATGAGTTTACTGATATTTTAACCATGCAGCAAATCGGTGAGTCCGCAAAGCCATTATTCTTTATGAACACCGCGAAATTTTGGGAATCTTTTTCACGTGTATTTTTAACTATGCAAGACAATGGTTTTATCGAAAGTGTCGACGATTACCACGTTCATGTGGCGGACACCCCCGAAGAATTATTTAAACAAATTACAAATTACAATAAATAATTTTATCCGGGAATTTCGATAATTTTATCACGTGATGTTTCACCACGAATGATTTTTATCTGCGATTTTGGTACCCCAAAGTATTCCGCCATCATTTTAATAACCGCAACATTTGCCGCGCCATCAACTGGTGCAGCGGTTATATGCACCCGATAAACACCATTTTCATCAATATCTATTTTATTCTGACGGGCGCGCGGAATTACCCGCACATTTATTTTTCGCATAACATATCCTTCATAAGCGTTATGCATGCAGATGTTTTTTCACCAGCAATCAAATGCAGGTGAAAATGGAACACACTTTGGTTGAAAAGTGGTGCCGATAACCCCGCATTTGCAAACACATTAAATTCACCATCAACCCCAAGTGCCGCAGCAGTCTTAACAAAGCAATCCCAAAAACCCGCCTGTTCGGCTGCGGATGCGTTTTTTGCAAAATCAAGAATATTCTCGTATTCACCACGTGGCACAATCAGCACATGTTTTTCACACATTGGGTTAACATCATAAAAAGATATTGCATATTCGTTTTCGACAACTTTTTTTGATGGAATCTCACCACGAATTATCTTTGCAAA
The DNA here is from genome assembly GCA_017615655.1 of Alphaproteobacteria bacterium. Classification (GTDB taxonomy): domain Bacteria; phylum Pseudomonadota; class Alphaproteobacteria; order Rs-D84; family Rs-D84; genus Enterousia. The sequence goes on along the minus strand of JAFZZS010000002.1, from coordinate 244,830 downwards.
AATATTATTTGAATCATACATAAAAATCCCCTTTTGGTTTCCAATCGGGGATTTTATCAAAAATACAAAGCCAAATTCAATTAAAAAGAATTCTATATTTCAAACCTACCACCTTTGTGATGCGCACTTGCCCGCAGCGCAACCGTTTTTTTCAATTCTTCAACCAATGTCTGTACATCTTGGGATTTTGGTTCTGTTTTGTACCGCAAAACTGTTGTTTGGATTCCTGTTCCATTACTAATATGCTCTTCTGGGGCAACCCCAGTATAGATTTGCATCAAAGATTTCGCCTCGGAAATACTGCGCAGCGGAAAATAGAAATAATAGTATTTATCAGGTCTATTTTCGTATCCAGCGTATTTAACACTCATTATCATTGTTTTTAATTTATCAAGTGCTTCCTGCCTAGTATTTTTTTCCTTTTCTATGATTGTATCAATAAATTCATTTACTATGTCGACAACTTCGTCTGACAATTGCCCCTTTGGGACAGCATATAATAAGTATGCATTACCATCGTGATTGCGTTTTTTATGTGTTGGAATTCCAACTTGATTCATCAAATTTTGTGCCTCGTCCAATACATCTTCATCAAAATAGAAGCAATAAAATAGATTTTCTGGCTGTGTTGACTCTTCTTTATATGGCAAACGTCCAACATCTCGCATTAACTCTTTTAATCGTGCCACAGCATCCTTTTTGGAAACTTCGCGCCCGCCCACTTTTAACTGATTTAATATTTCTTGTTTACTGATTTCAGTATCTACCACATTTTCTTCCGCCGCTTTAATTCTGTGATTTTTTGCGGTTAACAGAATTTGATTTACCCGTTTCGTAGCCCGGTCGTCACACATTTGCTGAACAGTATCATCTATTTTCACATTTTGACCAAATTTGAATTTTATTTCATCACCAAACACCCCGGGAATAGCCTGAAATTTAACATTATTTAAATCTAAGAATTTTTGCAAATCTTCGCTAGATTGTTTATCACGTGACGTCAAAACAGCCCAACCACGCAGAGCCATATTTTCATTTAACAAATCGTTACCATTGAATAAACTTGCAGTCAATACCATCAAAACATCACGAACATCCGGATACTTATAAATGTAATCCATTGGCATATCTCCTCGGTTCTTTGCATTGTATCACTTTTTCGCAACATATGCAAATATCTTACCACTAAAACATGGTGTTACACGCCAATTTGACAACAAAAAACACACACCACAAAGATGTGTGTCTAAATTTATATACCAGATTTATTTACTAGCGGGATTTTCTAATGCAGATACCCTTGTTGCCAAATCTTGTATCGTCTGTTCCGCGTAATGCACCCTTAATAACAAATCATGTATATCATACGCGACACTATCCAGTGCAGGCTCGGTCACTGAACCATTCTCGCCATACAGTGTATTGCGGACCTCGTTCATTTGATACAACAAACCATCTGATGCAAGATTTTCTTCTGTTCCATCCGTTCCGTACAAATAAGTTGTATAATCAGAAGGCACACTATCAATAATGACATAGCGTGCACCTGGCTCATCAGGTCTCATATCTTCACGAATGCACTCATAACGGGCAAGTCCATCGTAAATACGTGTCAATTTGCATTCATCATTGATCCGCACTCGTTGTCTGCAAGCCGTACCCGGTGCTGTGCAATCTGGTACTACAACAATCAGTGTAGTATACCCCCTTATTGACCCCACTATTCCACCGCTTATAAACTGTGGTTCAGTATACGTCACTTCCGCGATTTTTATATTCGAATCTGTGCTAAGTGCCTGTAATGCCTCGTATACCGCCCTACCCTGAACCAAACCTGTTGCATCCGATGTTATACCATTAACGGTTCGTATAACTCTATCTGGTCTTATATCAAATCTCATTGCTGCTGGACCGCCATCAGCAAATTGTTTATTCACGTAATCGCCATCTCCCACAGGAATCCATGTTCCATTCGGTCCGGCTATACTAGTCGATGCTGTTGATTTATTCTGTTTACCATCCAATGCATTCGTTACAACCCGATTCTGAACAGGATTCGTACTGGTTGTTGACAATTCATCATCTATAACGATTGGTAAATCACCGGTTACATCTTCCATTTTATCCATTTTTTTCTCGACTTCGGTAACCCGCTTGTCCAATTCGGCTATATCAGACGATTGGATAGTAGTTGGATTTGGTTTAACCGCTGTACCAGAATTATCACGAGCATTATTGTCTGTTTTAGTAGACGTTTCTTTTAACTTGCTTAACATTGATTTAGATAACGCCAAACGTGCATTTGTTGAATCGGCTACTGGCTGGTCACTATTTACAATATTTGGCGATACTTTCAACGAACCCGCACGTGCTACCCCCGTATTTGTCGGCATTGTTATTGCCTGTGTTTTCACTGTATTCGTTGGGGCACCTGTACGAATAGATGCCGCACCAAATGCACCTGTTACCGCAACCGCCGCAATCATACTTACAAACAGACCTAACTTGGTTTTCATAATCTCTCCTTTCTTTACATAATAACCCAACCCGACATGAATGTTATCATATTCTGGGGGTATATTCAAGAAATGCTCACTTGAAATTATATTTTTATGCCCTATATTTTGTGCAACGGCATAATATATGTATATAAAAAGGAGTTATTATGTTTAAACCATTAAATAACTATGTTTTAATCCAAAGAATTGAAGAAGAAAACAAAACCGCCGGTGGAATCATTATTCCTGACACTGCCAAGGAAAAACCATCACGCGGTCGTGTAATTGCGGTTGGTGATGGAATATTTGACCATGGTGCACGCGTACCAATGACGGTTAAACCAAATGATACGGTTTTATTTGCAAAATGGGCATCTTCGGCCAACGAGGTCAAAATAGATGGAAACGAATATGTTCTTATCAAAGAATCTGACATTTTGGGTATTATTGAATAAAGAGGTATAGATTATGGCAAAAGATATTGCATTTGATACAGATAAACTTGCCGCAGGCGTTGATAAATTAGCCAATGCGGTCAAAATTACGATGGGTCCAAAGGGACGCACCGTTGTTATAGATAAATCTTATGGTGCCCCAGTCGCAACCAAAGATGGTGTTACGGTGGCCAAGGCTGTATCGCTAAAAGATCCGGCAGAAAATATCGGGGCTCGCATGATTCAAGAAGTTGCCAAAAAGGCGGGCGATGATGCTGGGGACGGGACAACAACTGCAACAGTACTTGCACAAAAGATTGTCCGCGAAGGGCGTCGCGTTATCGCAGCTGGCATGAACCCAATGGATATTAAACGCGGAATTGACCTTGCCACAAACGCGGTCGTTGCCGATATTGAATCACATGCGCGTCCTGTCAAAAACAGTTCCGAGATAGCACAGGTCGCAACAATTTCTGCAAACGGTGATTCTGATATTGGTAAAAAGATTGCAGACGCAATGGAGAAAGTTGGCAAAGAAGGCGTCATTACCGTTGAAGAAGCAAAAGGTTTGGACACCGAAATTGACGTTGTCGAGGGTATGCAGTTTGATCAAGGATTCATGTCGCCCTATTTCGTCAGCAACAGTGAAAAAATGCTGGCCGAATTAGATGGCGCACAAGTTTTGGTATCAGAAAAGAAAATTACTGGTCTCCAGGCATTGTTACCTATATTGGAACCAATCGCACAACAGGGTCGCCCATTACTTATTATTGCCGAGGATGTCGAATCCGAAGCATTGGCGACATTAGTTCTGAACCGCCTGCGCGGTGGCCTAAAAGTATGCGCGGTCAAAGCCCCGGGATTCGGCGACCGCCGCAAAGCAATGTTACAAGATATAGCAATAGTAACCGGCGCAACGGTTATATCTGATGATATGGGTATGACATTTGACAATATAACACCGGCGGTTTTGGGCTCTGCTAAACGTATAGTGGTTGATAAATCTTCGACCCTTATTGTCGGTGGCACGGGTGACAAAGTCACAATTGCAAATCGTGCTGATGAAATCCGTAAACAAATCAAAGAAAGCACCAGTGATTATGACCGTGAAAAATTAGCAGAACGTCTGGCTAAATTGGTTGGTGGTGTCGCGGTGATTAAGGTTGGCGGCATGACCGAAGTAGAAGTCAAAGAAAAGAAAGACCGTGTTGATGACGCATTGGCGGCAACACGTGCCGCAGTCGCGGATGGTATTGTCGCCGGTGGTGGCGTCGCATTGGTTCGTGCAACAACCGCCTTGGATAAAGTCAAAGGTGAAAATACCGATCAAAATGTTGGCATCGACATTGTTCGCCGTGCAATTGTTGCGCCATGCGCACAAATTGCTGAAAATGCCGGCGTATCAGGCGAGATTGTCGTAGGTAAAGTATCTGAATCTAAAGATTACAATTTTGGTTATAATGCACAAACTGACGAATATGTCGATATGATGAAAGCAGGGATTATTGACCCAGCAAAAGTGGTCAAAACTGCAATTATGGCAGCGGCATCCACCGCAGGCGTGTTGTTAACGACTGGTGCGGTGATGTCTGAAATTCCAGAAGAAAAATCATCCACCCCACAAATGCCGGGTGGCATGCCAGGAATGATGTAGGTTAGTGTTAGTGGTTAGTTAAAAAACGGTTGCATTTCTGCAACCGTTTTCATTTACCACTTACAACTTACACTAATCACTAACAACTACCCTCTTCCCACTATTCACTTGCTACAATATAACCAAAGTTTATATAATGTTGTCCGATGAAACTTGAATCCATTGGAATTTTGGTTGCATTGCGACCGTTTGACGAAAAAAATGCTATCGCACATATACTTACGCGCGATTGCGGTTTAATGACCGGAATGTTACGTGGCGCAATTACAACGAAAACAAACAAACCGCTTGTAGGACAAATTGGTTCGATGACATGGAATGCGCGACTAGATTCTGCATTGGGTGTCTTTCATTGGGAAAGTGAAAAAAACCTGGCTGTACCGATTATGATGAATTCACTGGCACTGTCTTATATGAATGCCGCATTTGATTTAATATGCACAATGTTACCTGAACGCGAACCATATATAAACTTATACAACGGTACAGTTAAATTACTAAACGATTTATCTGATACAACTGATGCATATTCTGAATATCTAAAGTGGGAAATCGAATTGCTTGGGGAATTGGGATACGCAATGGATTTATCACATTGTTCGGGGTGCGGAAAAACATCAGACCTACATTACATATCACCAAAAACGGCACGTGCGGTATGCGATAATTGCGCAGCGCCATATCTGGCACAACTTTATAAAATGCCGGTAACATTGGATATCACATTAAAATTTCTTGAAAAAATCTGTACAACCCAGGGTGCCCGGGTCCCCAACGCACGCATATTTTTAAATAACAAAAAAATTTAACATTTTTGTTGCAATTTCGATTTTTTTTTTGCTAAGATAACACCGTTCAACAAGCAAAGGAGAAAAACATGTTTTGGACAATAGTCGTTCTGATTGTTGGCGTTGCACTGTTTTTGTTTGGCGATATGATTGCCAAGCAAGATGGTAAAAAGCCTACAACTCTTACAACAAAATTAATCAAATTGGTTTCCATTTTGTTGATTGCTGGCTGTGTATGCCGTCTTTACACACCAATCTATCTGACGCATACAAATCCATCAATCTTGCAAGAAATGGTTACCGCTATGCAGGAACAACAAAATGCCGAAAAGAATAAAGCTGTTCGCGCATATGTCCGTTCCAACATGGGCGAAATGATCGCAGATGCACCGGTTTGGGGCAACGAAGATGCCAAAAAGACAATCTTTTTGTGGTCTGACTATTCATGCCCATATTGCCGTCGTGTTCACAGCGAATTGGCACGTGTAATGGAAAGCCGCAATGATGTTCGCGTTGTATTAAAGAACTTCTCGATTCATGGCGATTTGTCTGATGCACCTGCCAAAGCAGTTATCGCTGCAAAATTGCAAGGCAATGATAAAGCGGCTGCATTGGATAGAAAGTTGATGGAAAAAGAATATTACAGCCAAGATGATATGAAAGATCGTTCAAAATTGGGTGATAGAGTCCACAAGAATGTTATGGCTATGGCTGCCGAAGTCGGTTTGGACACCGCACAATTAGAACGTGATATGAAGGGACCAGTCGTCGCACGTGAACTTAAAAACGTCCGTGATTTGGCACAGAAATTTGACATCAGCGGAACACCATATTTGATTATCGGTGAAAAAGCGTTTCCTGGCGCGATTCCTTATGATCAGATTATCGATGCCCTGGATAGATAATGATTGGATACCAAGTTAAAAATCCGCCAATATGGCGGATTTTTTGTTTTTATTTGATTAAAACATATTGACTTTTGGAGCTTTTTTTGATATAATTCTGCCCAAGATGGTGACGAATTTGCGTCACCGTTTGTATTTTGTCTGAACCCGTGTTCAGACTTTTTTTATTTAATATTAAACAAAGAAAGGAAAACATATCATGGCTAATACACAAACTTTTAATGGCGATGGAAACACCACCAGTTTTTATTTTACATTTGCGTTCTTTGGAACAAATGATATTCACGTTAGTATAAATAACGTCACACAAACATCTGATGCTTTCACGGTTTACCCAAATACTACATCTGGCGACGCACCAGATATCCCATATACCGGGGGGCGCATAGATTTCGCGGTTGCCCCAACAAATAATTCCACTATCAAAGTGTGGCGTGATATTGATTTAACACGACATATTGACTATCAACCAACCGCCCAACTACAATCACATCAACTAAACCAAGATTTCAATCAATGTATTGAAATATTAAAAGAATTAACAACTAAAATAAACAATTTGATTTCGTTGGCGACGACACCGACCTTGGCGGAATTATTATCTGAATTGACAACAATACATACTCAATTGACTGGTTTTGTTACCACGGATAATTTAACAACATTAAACGATACTGTTAGTGGACATACCACGGCGATAAACACTTTAAACGGTTACGATTATGTTGTGGCATCGCAAAATCCAACTGCCGAGAATAATTATACATGGTATCGCAAATACAAAAGTGGTTGGGTTGAACAAGGCGGACGTTTACCAGCGCAATCCAGCGCGACAAATTTAACTGTTACAATGCCCATAGAAATGGCGGATAATAATTACTTTATCACAAAACAAAGAAACTTTGGAACAACAACCCCCGGCAGTGGTTCCGCAAACGAACAAACGGATTCAGTTTGGAACCTTACCACAACCACGTTTGTGGTCAGGGTTTATTCCAGTGCCAACAGTTCAATCCTATGGGAAGTAAAAGGTATCGCAGCAACCACTGAATAATATTATTCTATCGCGACTTTGTCATCATTCTCAAGCGTTCCAATGATAACATTTTATCATCAATATAAAAATCGGCAGCGGGCTTGCCAAAGGTCAATGCATGATAACGCACCCCCCATCGCGCCAACTGCGCCTTGGTTTTATCAGACCAATCAATTCCGCTGCCACTGCCCCGTGCGGTATGCAGAACAATTTTGTTTCCTGCATCATATAATTTATTACAGATTTCTATCATTTCGATATTTGGCACATTATTTGCATAATCGCCTGCCATATCTTTGATATCTGCAAACAGCCCCAACACCCCATCTATATCAAAACAAAATGTCTTACCGGTGGGTAATTGCGGTTTGTTATACTTTGCCATTAACTTTTCAATTATCAAAAAGTCATCAGGTTCATCAATTTCTGTTGCGGTATATTCTGGCATTTCATAAACCGATATTTTTCCTGATAACCGATTTTTATTACACAGAATATTTCCCACAGAATTTATATAACACGCCCCATTTTCCATCAGCATACCTTCAAAATCCTGGCGACGTGGACGTGCACAATAATCATAGTTCATTGATTTTCCATCAGCGCCCCAGAAAAAACGTTTATTCCGCACACACGACAACGCCGAATCCGCGCCATCACGATGCATTTTTGCGAACATTTCATCAATATGTTCTGATTTCAACAATGGTGATGTCGCCTGAATCAAGAAAAACATATCATCATTTTTCAAATTTGATTTATTGATATATTCCAACATAACACTTTCAGTTGATGCAGTATCAGTCGCATTTTCGGCATCACGATTATACAGTTCCACTTTTTTCAAATTGGCAAATGTGCGAACTGCGGCACGAATTTCATCACTGTCGGTTGCGATTATTACGCGATCGACACACCTTGCATTATTCGCCGCCGCCGCGGTCCAATAAACCAATGGCCGCCCCGCCAGCAATTTGATATTTTTCAGTGGTATTGATTTTGACCCACCTCGTACTGGAATAAACGCAATATTAGACATCAGATTTTCCGTTTCAGTTTTTTACGTTGAACCTTTTCAATATCCAAAATATCTTCGGATTTTGATGTTAATGCCTTGGACACATTACGCAAATCACGTGCTAACTTTAGCATACCTGTTGGTTCCAACGACGCCGCATGATCGGTTCCTTTCCATGTGCGATCAAGTGTGAAATGGCGTTCAAAATATGTTGCACCCAATGCCAATGCAGCAATATCAACCGCAATACCCAAATGATGTCCCGAAAAACCGATTGCCTTGACATCATTACCGAATGTTTCACGCAAACGTGTTATTTCATTAAGGCAAATATCTTCAAACGGTACCGGATAACCCGACGTGCATGCGTAAAGAACCAAATCTTTGGCACGGTTTTTCTCTTTAAAGAAATTCACAATCTTTTTTTCTTCTTCTTTGGTCGTCATACCAAAAGACAAATGCACTTCGCCATCATAGTTGTCCCGTAAGTAACCCAACATATCAAAGTCTAAATTACTTGCTGATGGAACCTTGATTAATGACGGATGCAACGCCACAATTTCTTTGGCCGCGGTTAAATCCCACGTTGATGTAGAATATGTTAACCCTTCTTCTTCGCACCATTGCTTCAACAGTTTATGTTGATCGGCACTAAATTCCAAAAATTCACGATGCTCGCCATATGTTTTACCATAACTATTTTCCGGATGTGGATGCGGCGCATTATATTCTTCGGGGGTCAAAAGTTCCTTGTTAGTCCGCTTTTGAAACTTAACAATATCAATCGCTGCATCTGGATTTAATGTTTTAAAACAACCCAAAAGTTTAATCATACGGTGGGCAATTTCCATATCCCCTTTGTGATTACAGCCGACTTCGGCAACGACTACTGGTCTTGTCATTTTTCATCCTTTTGTTTAATGAAATTTCTTTGATTTTCTTAGTTTTTCAAAATGTTCTTTATCACGGTATTTGAACACAACCGCAGGATTACCACCAACAATTGCATATGGTGGTATTTTCCCGTGAACAACCGCCCCCGCCTGAATAATGGCACCATCGCCTATCTCGGTTCCGGGCAAAATTATTACATTTATACCCAACCACACAAAATCACCAATAATTACATCTTTGGAAATGTATGTGGAATCGTATGGTATTTCATCCCCTTCGTAATTATGATTTTCGGTCAATATACGACACCCATCACCAAAATGAAAATAATTTCCAATTTTGCACATTCCAGAACCAGTTATTCGCATCCCATTAAAATTACAATGGTCACCTAAAATTGTGTTATGTGTCATAGAACACGGCGCATTTACCCGCAACCCAAGACCACATGATTTAACCTGTTTTTGAATTGACCGGGTGTAAATATCGCGTTGCAGTTCACGTTTGGACTGACCATATATTATTCGTGACAACAATGAAAATTTAGAAATTAGCCGCTTCATTTAAAATTACCAACCAGTTAATCTTTGTTTGCAATCTGCCGCAAGTATTCTACTTCTGCTCGCATATTGTGAATGTCATCATTTATGACATATTTACCATCATAATGCCCAAGATTCATATTTTCATCCTGGAACGCAAAGCCATATATGTCCACTTTGTCTAAATTACCCAATATTTTCTTAACCCACATTATTGCAAGTGCCCCACTTGTCGGATCAACCAATCCAGATTCACGACAACATTCCGCCTTTAGCCCAAAATCAAGGAAATCTGCATTTTTACACTCATCATTATAAACAGAATCCATAACACCCGAAAATGCACCATATAACCGAAAATCTTTGTATAAATAAAATGCGTTATTGTCAGTTTTATTCCAACAATTTATAACCATCACATCGTTTTTTACGCCAAAATCAACCGAATATTTGCCGGAAACATCCGCCATATTAAACCGAATAACGACATCATGTGCATCACAATTTCATGCCCCAATTTTTTACCAATCAATGCCGGTGAACGCCCGACTATTGCAACAGATTTTGCCTTTTTAATAATATTTTCAAAACGCTTTTTTGAACGAATTTTTTTAACCTTGTCATATACCGCGATGGTTTTATTAGTTAAATCATTTCCCAGTCCTAGTGATTTTGCAATTCGGCAAATTGGTTCATAAGATTCAACACCATTCATTCCGAAACGTTTATAATACATCAAGAAAAGACTTCTTGCCGCAGCAATATCATCATGCAACGCCAATGCCGTTATACAAACCAGCCACGCCACCTTGTTATCATAACTTGCCAAAACGCGTTTGTTTTGAAAAACGTGTTTCAAGAATTCATATTCAAATTCATCACAACCATCATGCGTAAAAACATTTTCGGCAATGATACGAATTGGGTCAGATACAACCGCACTTGATTTTTCTGTTTTTCGTTTAAAATTAAAAAAACGCATTGCTTTTTATCCCATAGTTAGAATTTCATTCTTACTAAATGCCACCAAAATGAATGATGTTGTGATTTGCTTTTATACCCCACCGCAACCATATCCATAATGAATTTTTCATAAAACTCTGTATGGCGTGCACTGCGCCACCACAAATGCGCACCACGCTGACGTCCACAAACATCTTGCCATGGTTTAAATGCACCGTAACCAGTAAAATGCAGTATCTTAATATCTTGTAATGCAACATGCATCGCACACTGCGGAAACAAATTGTATTCGGGTGCCAAAAACATCATTCTATCAACATGATTTTTCTTGAAATATTCATGCAACAAGTATTGGTCACAAAAACGCGCACGTGGTAATGCACGCCCAAACGCCAATAATGTATCTAACGTATTTTCAGCACGCCACATTTTCAAATTCAAAACCGAAAATCCCGAATTTGAAACATCATCACCCATTTCTTCAACCCCACGCGGAGCACCCATCGCAATCAAATGAGAACTCATCTTGGTATCATAGGCGACACCTAAATCACAGTTAACTATCATATCTGTATCAAGATAGATTACTTTGTCCACATCTTTTGGTAACACCAGTGGCGACAACAGATAAAAATAATGCGTCATAGAAATCGCCTGGCCCCACATGCCGACATTCTGTCCTTCTAACAAAAACATTTTATCAGAAATATCATAGAAATTTATTGTCGCATCTACATCATCCAAACTGCGTCGCGCCATTTCAAAGCAACATTCCCTTACCTGATCGGGAATTGGTTTAACAATATCCGCATACATAAAATGTATATTTACTGGCCGACCATTTGCACGTTCAATCGCGGAACGTGCCGTAACAATGGCATAAGGTAAATAATCCGATGTTGCAGCAAACAATATATTTATTGGTTTTTGTTTTTTCGGCATAAACGTTTTCCTTGGTTAATAAAAACATTATAATCGCACACAAGGAAAACTATCATATTTTTTTCTATAATGCTACATTTTTATTCTAATAAGTGCGGGTACAGAATAATCTAGATGCGACCCAATTTGGATACCCAGCAACTGAATTCGCCAACCAGAAAAATAATCCTTTTGCGGCATACGTACCGATATCAACACTTTACGTAATGACGCAATCGTCAGTGGATACCATACACGCACCGCACCAATTAAATCATTCATTATCACATGGTTACAGAAATACCTGTCCGCAGAATTAAAATACTGCCATTTAAATTTTTTATCTTTACGTAATGGTTCCAATAACCTGTAAAGTTCATCAAAAAATTCAGATTTATATTGCCACATTATCCTGTCAAAAAATCCGCGTGATGCAATATACGCATGATAGTATATTTCTTCTTTGCATAAATCTAACACATTGTATTTACACAAAATATCTATACCTGCGATTGATTGCGTTGCCATCATAATGCCACGTTTATTTCTGCAAACTGCGGAATTTCCCTGCCCTTGTTCCATACGATAATGAACCAGATATTCTTTTACAACTGATATTCGTGCTGCACGCGCCATAACTTCACAAGTAAACGGAAAATCTTGGTATGCCGCAGATTTGGTTTCTGGCATCTTTATATTTTTAACAAAATCTGCTTTATACAGTGCCGCCCAAACACTCGCGTGCCACATCATTATCTTTGGCCAATCAGCAATTGTAAAAGTACCACTTGGGGCATCAAATAAATTCATGTATGAAACATGCCATTTTCTATTTATATTTTTTGCTTTTTGGGCCAAAGAATTATATTTATAGAATCCACACTTAACGACATCCGAATCATTTTTAACCGCATTTGTATATAATTTCTTATACATTGTCGGTTCAATCCAATCATCACCTTCTACAATACCAATATATTCACCCCTGGCATGCGCAATACCCATATTGACTGCGGAACCGTAGCCACCATTTTCTTTGTGCAGCGCGACAACACGACTATCACTTTCGGCATATTTATCAATAATTTCTGGACATTTATCAGGCGACCCATCATCAACTAAAATTACTTCTATATTGGCAAGGGTCTGATCCAATATAGAATCAACACACTTACTTAAATATTTTTCGCCACCATAAATTGGCACAACAACCGAAACTTTTGGTTTGTTGGACATTCCCACCCTCACGTTTTTTTATCTCGTCAAATAAATTTAATGCCCTGGCAACTGCCATATCAATGTTATAATACTTGTAATCCCCCAACCGACCAAAGAAGAACGTATTCCCACACTCTGTTTGTGCCTTAACCAAATATTTTTCGTATAACCGTGCATTTTCCGGACGTGGTATCGGATAATAGCGTTCATTTTTTCCGTTTACAAACGCCGATGGATACTCAAAAGATACAACTGTCTTATCAGATTTATCATCCAGAAAGTACTTATGTTCACAAATACGCGTAAAATCGTAATTATTAGGATAACTAACCACAACATTATTTTGAAAATATTCCTGATTATATGTACGAATATCAAATGTCAAACTTCTGTATGGTAATTCGCCGAATTCGAAATTAAAAAACTCATCAATTGGACCCGTGTAATATAAGTTCTCATATTCCATTGATTTATCAAATGGGGTATTCAAACGAACTGTTATTAATGGATTATCCAGCATTTTCCTAATCATCGGTGTCCATCCATTTGACGGTATACCTTGATACCTATCAATAAAATAATCATCCGATGTAGAAATACTAATTGGAACCCGTTCCGCAACCGATGCATCAAGTTCCTCGGGGGTACAACCCCATTGTTTTTTATAATAATTTAAAAAACCTTTGTTATAAATAAAATCTGCCAAAAACGCCAAATCCGCATCTTTAGATTCACGCAATTGCAAAATAGAAATCCTATGTCCATAACCTAACTTTTCTATCAATTTTTCTGTTAACCGCTGTGCCATGGTTGGTGGAAAAGATTCTGCAATACTATTCAAATTAAACGAAAAAGGAACAGTTTTGCCATCTATATATGCACGTACACGCAGGAAAAACGGATGCCATGACGTAAATTGGGATAAATAATCCCAAACATCCTGATTATTGGTATGAAAAATATGCGGACCATATTTGTGAATACGGATTCCGGTTTTATCAACATAGTCAAAACAATTTCCACCGATATGATTTCTGGAATCAATAACGACAACTGGTTCATGCAGAACATTCGCAATTCTTTCCGCCAATGTCGCCCCAGAAATTCCGGCGCCAACAACAAGGTGTTTAATTTTTGCCATTATCATGCGCCCCCATATTATCAAACATCACCTTGCGAATATTATCACACTTTGTATATAATTCGTCCACAGAAAAAGCTTTCATTACCATATGCAATTTGTCAGTATTTAATATAAATTGATCTGCTAGTTCCTTGTTCTTGCCACTAAACACACAGTTACCACGTCCAACTATCCTAGGTAACAATTCACGCAGACTGACCGCAAATCCGGCACCGACATTAAATATTCCCAATTCGTCTTTGTTCATTAAATCACGCAATGCGCGTTGAAAATAATCTCGTGTTATAAAATCTTTTTTTACATCTGGATTTTCAGTGATATTCAATTCACCTTTTTCGCGCATAGAATCCCTAATCCATCCCATAAACACACGTTGTTCAGGACGCCTAGATGGAAAATCAATAATATTTGATACACGCACAATCAGTGATTGTTCGGGCAATAAATCTAGTACTTTATGCTCGGTTGCTAATTTGTTTTTCGCATAAAAATCGGCTGGATGACACTCGTCGGTTTCATAGAAAATATTTAATGTTTTACAAGTCCCATACACTTTTCTTGACGAAATCATTACGAATTTTGTCTTCATGCCTTGAATTATCTTGGCGATATTAACATCAATCAATTCAGATTCCGGTAAAATTTTTTTCTGAAATTCTGGCTGAATAGAAAAATTTATAACCCAATCAAAATCATCAGCATTACCAGACTTAGCCCAATCATCTGCGCGTGAAAACAACAAAACATTTTTTGATATATTTGATATATTTTCGGCCAAATAAGCACTGGCACCAATAACTGCGATTTTCTTGTTCATTTTATCATACCAACCTTTACACTTTTACCTTTCTCAAAACAATCCCCCCGAACAAGTAATATACTTTGTGTCCAAACACTACTTTATTGCGGTATATCGGCCAAATTAAAGTGGTCAGTGTACGCAAAATTCGCCACCAAGGATTATTTGGATATACCATTATACACACTTTTAACCATAATTTATCGTTGAAGAAATTCCTATTAAGTTTTCCTGCGGATAAAATCTTGTCAAAATCAGATTGAAATCTTTGTGTAAATTGCGCCTTGGCATCACCACTTAATCGACGCAAATTCCAAACATAATTGGAAAATCGTGAGACATTCAGTATATCCCACGCACGTTTTGATTCCAACCCGCTTTGCTGTAACCATCTGTCCGCATCATTATGAACTTCGCAAACTTCAAAAATCTTGCTATTTGTCTTATCGGAATTATTGGCGTGTTTGCGATAATGCAGTATAACATTTGGTATGTATACAAATGAACGTGCGGCTATAAAAGTTTTAGGTTTAAATCCCATATCCTGAAACGACGCACCAGGTGTTTCTGCAAAACGTATTTTATATTTCTGAATCATATCATTTCGATATAAACATGTCCAAATACTTGGGTGACCGGTCCATGCGACATCCGAATTATCTGTCATCGGGCAAAATACCTTGCCATACATTTTTGGGCTGACCCCGAAACACCTTGATGGCGTTTCAACACGAGTATCATTATCAAACAAAACAAAATCCGCTTTTACCATATCGGCATCATTTTGTTTTGCGGTTGTATAAAGTAATTCCAGTGCATTTTTTTCAATCCAATCATCGCACTCAACAATCGCGATATACTCGCCACTTGCAATGTTCAGACCACGATTCATGGTCTTACCATAGCCTTCGTTTGGTTTATCAATAACCAAAACCCGACTATCTAAATCGGCATATTTTTTGATTATATCCAGGGTATTATCAGTCGATCCGTCATTTATACAGATAACTTCTATATCTTTTAAAGATTGATTTATAATGCTGGTGATGCATTCGTCAATATAACGCTCAGAGTTATAGCATGGTACCAATACAGAAACTTTCGGGCATTTTTCTTTAACCATGTTTATTAAACTCCTAATTTGAAATTATCCGCATCACATTATCGCTTTAATATAAAAAATAGTGCAAATACCCCACAAATGTGGGGTATTTATAACAAGATATTATTCCGCAACATCCGCAACTGGTTCCGCAGATTCAACGTTATCCGCTTTTGGTTTTTCGGGTGTTTCCGCTACTTCTTTGACTTCTTCTTTTGCATCTTCTTCAACTTTCTTGGTTCCGAAAGTCAAAACCTTGCCTGCAACCAACGCTTCAATTTCATCATTGGTCCGCGCAACATAGACTTTGATTGGGACAACAACATCAGGGTGTAATGCAATTTTTGTATCAAATGCCCCAATCGATTTGATTGGTGCGCCTAGCAAAACCTGAGCAGAAGAAATGTCAACATTTGCAATTTCTTTCAATGTACGTGCAATGTCGCGACTAGATACAGAACCATAAAGTTGACCCGTATCCCCAGCCTGACGAATCATATACATCTTGGCATTCTTGACAGCATCGACCTTGGATTCTGCGGATTTCTTAGCTGCCTCGTGACGTGCCTGAAGTTCCGCTTTTTGTGCTTCGAACAATGCAACATTTTCACGTGACCAGCGCAAAGCCTTGTTGTTTGGCAACAAGAAATTACGCGCATAACCAGTCTTTACCTCTACTGTGTCACCAATATTTCCTAAACGAGTAATTTTTTCTGTCAAAATAACTTTCATTTTATCTGTCCTTATTGTTGTAAGTTAGGGTAAAACCCAAATATTTTAATTAACCAATGTTATTACGAACAAATGGCAACAACCCTAAATGACGTGCGCGTTTGATCGCACGTGTCAACAAACGTTGATCTTTCTGAGAAACGCCACTGATACGACTTGGAACAATCTTACCACGTTCTGTGATATAGTGTCCCAACATTTTAACATCTTTGTAATCGATAACCTTGCCCTTTAATGGGTTGGCTTTTTTACGATAAATTGCTGCACGAACTGCCATTATTCTGCCTCCTCGGTATTCTTTTTCATCATGATAGATGGACCATCTGCCAATTTTTCGACACGCACATTCAAGAAACGAATAATATCTTCGTCAATGCGGCAGCGACGTTCTAATTCAGCAACCGCAGTTCCTGGCATTTCTACGTTCATCATAACATAGTGCGCCTTGCGGTTTTTACGAATAATATAGGCAAGATTTTTCAATCCCCAAAATTCGGTAGATTTAACATCCCCACCCAGTTCTTTAATAATACTAGCATATTTGTCCGCTTTTTCTTTGACCTGCGGCTCGGTCAAATCCTGGCGAAAAACCAGGACACTTTCATAGTAAGCCATTTTATTTCCTTTGGTTTATATCAGCCGTAACCACCATTGACTACAGCAGGAACAGACGCAATTATTGCAATTTTTTATAAAAAATCAAGTATTTTATAATAATCCCTGTTGACACGGGTTTTAATTTTTTACTAATATGCAATTGTAATGGGGGAAGACATATGAGCACTTTTCACGGAAACCTTAATAGAATGGCGCTTTTTACGGCAATAATTCTGTGCGTAATAGTATTCTTTTATCGCACCTTTTTTGAAATTGCGACCGCAAATATTTACCTTAACGGCATAATTATTGGAACAACGCTATTCGGCATAATCCTTTGTTTTATCAAAATGTTTGCTCTTTTGCCGGAACATCGCTGGATAAATGCGTATACGGGCGGGTCCCGCCGTTACATGCCTAAACCCCGTATTTTAAGTTCCGTTGCATTAATGTTACGGACGCGTCCGAATCAATTGACCGAAAGTGGTCTACGCAGTGTATTAGATGCGGTTCTTGTTAGATTCGAAGATGATAGAGAATCCGTCCGATATATTACTAACACATTGGTATTCTTGGGGCTATTGGGAACATTTTGGGGATTGATTTTGACGGTTGGTGGCTTTGCTGAATTAATTGGAAATCTTAACTTTAATGATGAAACGGTTCTTGAAACCATGCAGTCTGGTTTAACCCGTCCGCTTGGTGGAATGGCTACCGCATTTACAAGTTCGTTACTTGGCCTTGGGGGCAGCTTGGTTGTCGGATTTTTATCATTACAACTAAATATGGCCCAGGGATCTATTATACGTGAACTAGAAGACTTCCTATCCAAGCGCACCAATGTTGCTCACCCAGAAATAGGAATGTGGCCAAGAATCGAGTCCAGTTTAGACAAAATAGTCAATTCTATTAAACGCATTGATGACACCGTTCATACTGTTTGCGAAGAAGAAAATTAGGTGTCTGCATAAGAAAACGAGAGAGGAAAACAATGTTTAACTTTAGATTTCGTGATAGAACAAACACATGGCCGGCGTTCGTCGATTTGTTTTCGAACCTGGTCATCATATTGATATTTTTGTTGATTGTATTCGTGTTTTTATGGACAACCACAAGTGTCTTTAACAAAAGAACTGGAATGAAAACTATCGCTGAATTACAGCAAACTAATGCAGAACAAAGCGAAAAAATCCGCCAAATGACCGCAGACGAACAGGAAGCAATGCGTCTGTTGATTCAGGCACGTGCCCGTTTGGAATCCGCACAAACTGATTTAGAATCAAAAGACCTTTCTATCATAGATTTAATTACCGCATATGAAAACAAAGTAAATGACCTTCAGGCCCAAGACGAGGCAACCAAGCAACAAATGCTGAACCTGGTAGCTCAGTTAAATGCCTCACAAAACGCGCAACGTGAACTGGCTGATGGACTGGCCAAGAAACAGGCTGAACTGCAAGAAACCATGCGACTACAAGCCCAGAAGCTTGAAGAATATGATGCAGAATACCAAGAAGAACTGGACAAATTAACTTATGCGCTTTCCATCGCAGAAAAATCTGCCAAGGAACAGGAAGTTAGATATATTGAAATGTCAACGCGTCTTAACAAAGCCCTGGCGGACAAAGTTGCCGAATTAAAAGCCATGGAAGAATATCAATCGGAATTTTATAGAGCAATAAAAATCGCACTTGGTAATACATCATCGGTTCAGGCCGATGGCGACAGATTCATTGTCCCCAGTGATATTCTGTTCCAAACAGGATCATACAAATTATCAACCGAAGGAAAGAATCAGGTTCGCCTTATATCAAATGTAATCAAAGGACTAGAGGAAAAAATCCCAACCGATATAAATTGGATTATTCGCATTGATGGGCATACTGACAAAAAGCCTGTTGTCCCAGGAAATCGTGCCTATGCTGATAATATGCAGTTATCAATTTTGCGCGCACGCGCGGTCATGAACGAATTGATTCGCGATGGTGTATCGGCAAGACGCTTGGTCCCCAGTGGCTTTGGTGATTTGCACCCAATTGAACTTGGAACCGATGCAGTCAGCCTGCAAAAGAACCGGCGCATTGAGTTACAGTTAACAAATAAATAGAGGTTAAAGTTGATAAAAACGGTTGCATACGCAACCGTTTTTTATCGCTTCATTAGAAAATTTCTTATAATTTTTTCATCGCTGATACATCAACTTCTATCATAGAGGTACCATTTTTATCTACCTCGCCCCAAACTTCAATAAAATCATTAGGTGAAACAGTCAAACCACCCCAATCTTCTTCGTCAATTTCTAAATTGATTGTGCCGGTTGTATCCTGAAAAACATAAGAATTTTCACCATTCTGGCGCAACAGGTACCCGCGCATAATCACCGGTGTATTATCAGACAAACCCCTGACTTGTTCTATGGTCATAACCTCCATCATATTACCGGTATTGTTCGTATTATTGTTCATCGTATTGTTTGAGCCCGCATATGCTGAGACGGACGCAATCACACCTGCAATTGCAATGATTGATAGTTTCTTCATTTTTTCTTCCTTTGGTTGTAATTCTGTGTTTTTTAACACATATGCATTATACCGTAAGGCGCGATAAAAGGGTTTAGGTATGGTTTCGGCACCTTTCCTTGAAATTCAATAAAAATATGCTACACTTGCGGATGAAAAAGGAGAATAAAATATGAAAGAAACTATACAGTCTGAAAACAATCAAAAACAACCCACACGAACATTATTTTCAATACCACTGAATGGTTGTCTAACAGTTATAATACTTGCTGCGATTGCTGGAATTATGGTTAATGAATGTAAACGCTCGCAAATTCGCCTTGAAAATGATCGCAGAAACTTTCAATCTGATACAATTACCGCAAAGAGAGACTCAACATTACCAAATACATTTGTTTTGAATAGTCTTTCTCGTTAAAGGTATTGATGTAATTTCGAACCGTTTTGATTTAACCATCGCTTTGCACGTTCAACACCAAAACCATAAAGTGCCCTTACCTGCGCCCAGAATTCTGGAGAATGATCCATGTGTTTGACATGCGATAATTCATGCATGACCACATACCGCATAACATCATACGGCGCAAACGCTAACCGCCACGAAAAAGACATTGTTCCAGTACTGGAACATGACCCCCATCGCGATGTTGTATCACGCAGGCAAATTCGTCGTGGCCAGAAATCACGTGGCACACCGCGTATTAATTTTTTTATTTCTTTTAATAATTCCGCCTTGACAAAATTACGAACACGACTTTCTAGCATCTTTTCATCCCCACCAACAAATAGCGTATACGTTCCATTATTATTCAACACAAAATTGTTCGCATGAATAGTTCCATCATACACGATACCGACCCGCCGATCTAGAAATTCGATTGTATCACCAGATTTTATACGAACTTTCTGTGGAGCATTTATGAAAAATTTTTCTAACCAACGTCGCTTTTGTTCAACAAACTTCATGGCGGCTGTATTTGATGATAACCAAGGTCGTGATATGCTGATATGCCGGCTGTCGCCAGAATGTGGACGCAACGTTATATTACGCAGACCGCGTCTTACATTTATGACAATCGGGATCTTTTCACCCCACGAAGTTACAAATTCAAATTCAGACATATTTTATCTTGGCTTTTATAGCCATCACAATTTCATCGGCATCAAAGCCATATTCACGATAAATATCATCTCCTGCCCCAGATGCCCCAAAACTATCAACCCCGATAACATCATCAGCGAACTCAAACCAAGATGATGTTGCGCCTGCCTCGATAGCAATTACATGCCCCCGCAGAATTTCTTGTTTATATTCCCGGCTGTTGTTTCTGAAATGTGCAACCGATGGGATACTCGCAACCTGAACTCCGCACTTTAACCTGCGCGCAACAGATATTGCTAATGGAACCTCAGATCCGGTGGCAACAAGCGTAATACGAATATGCTTTGATTTTGACCGGTATACCAAATATCCACCCGCGTCCACATACCCCCATACACATCCACCAATTCCAGAAATTTTTTGACGTGATAGTATGATGCATGATGGACGGTTTGTTTCTGAAAGTGCGACTCGCCAAGACCATAAAACCTCGGTCATATTATACGGACGAAAAACATTCATATTCGGAATCAATCGTAATCCTGCAATTTGTTCAACAGGTTGATGCGTCGGACCATCGGGACCAACTGCGATACTATCATGACTAAATACATACACTACGGGTAATCCCGACAATGCCGACAAACGTATTGCACCACGCATATAGTCACTGAACACCAAAAACGTTGAACCAACCGCACGAACACCCACATACGCCATACCATTCATAATCGCCGCCATCGCATGTTCGCGCACCCCATAATTGATATAGTTACCAGAAAAATTATCTGCGGTTATTTCACGCACAGAATCAGTGTGTACTTTCGTATTTGACCCAAGATCCGCACTGCCGATAATTGCACTCAAACCATGCCGTATCATTCGATCAAGACATATGCCAGACATCTCACGCGTGGATATAAAACGTGGTGCATCCGGTAATGTGATATTCGGAGGATTTTTGTAATGTATTGCATATGCCCCAGAATACCCATGCGCCAAAATGCGCCAAAATTCACGCCCTTGCAAAGAATCGAAACAGTCTATTAATTGTTCTATTTCAGTCTCACTTATTCCAAGGCCATGCGCCCTGGGCGTCCCTGATACTGTTAACCCTAATCCCAGTATAGTATCACACTTAACAAAGCGTGGACCCACCGCTGGTTTAACAATCGCATCGTACATTTCATCAAAATCGTTACCATTTGCACTGCGGACAGACCACCCTGCTGCACGCATACGCATTGAAACATCAACATCAACCTGTGCAACACCATCCATACTAATACCATTATTATCCCATAACAGTACCAAGTTATCCAGGTTATAGCGTCCTGCAAAGGCGATAGCTTCTTGAGCGACACCCTCCATTAAATCCCCATCACCACAAAGGCAATATATCGTTCCCCCTGTTTTATTGTGCTTTGCAGCGATAGCCATACCAACCGCATTTGCAACCCCCTGCCCCAGTGGTCCAGTTGTCGCAGTAACACCATCAATGCCAAATTCCGGATGCCCGGGCAGCCCGCCTAATTGCCGAAACGAATTTAAATTACCAACTTTATACCCGGCAAGTTTTAACACCGCATAAAGCATAGCCGACCCATGTCCCGCCGACAAAACGAATCGATCACGCGTTGGATTCAACAAAACTGCATAAACCAAGGTGATAATATCAGCAGCCCCAAGAATAATTCCAATATGACCACTTTTCGCACCAAGAACCGCACGCAACGCATCCGCGCGCACGACATTTGACATTTCGTGTAAATTCTTGGAATCTATGTTCATTTTGTGATATTATATCATAAACAAAAGGTTAAATAAATGTTAAAAATTTGGACAGACGGCAGTTGCCTTGGAAATCCTGGCCCGGGCGGTTGGGCATTTGTTGCAACCGATGGTGTACACAGTGCTGAACGCAGCGGAGGCGAAAAAAACACGACAAATAATCGCATGGAACTTATGGCCGTTCTATGCGCGGTCACGGCGGCACATCGACATAACGAAATTGAAATTCACACCGATAGCCAATATGTAAAAAATGGTATGCAAACGTGGATAAAAAATTGGCGTAAAAATAATTGGCGTACTGCGGATAAAAAACCTGTAAAGAACCAAGATCTGTGGCAAAAGTTAGATGAAATTGCCAACACTATGAAAATTCATTGGGTATGGGTGCGCGGTCATAACGGCGAAGAATTAAATGAACGTTGTGATGAACTTGCACGTACCGCCGCCGAACAATTTAAATAGCAACTAAAAACGGCTGCACCCGCAGCCGTTAAATAACCAAGCATACTTTTTACTTTTGAGTCGGCAGACATGCCACCACAATTTCGAATATCAAGAACGCAAAAAAGAAAAACGAGTACATTAACATTCCGCTTGATACATAATTAACCGCCAACATACGATACCATGTAGCACCACGAACAACTGGTATTGCAAACACCAATAATGCGGGTATCAAATACCACCATACCGAAAGTCCTGCATCACGAAAACGACGTACAAACAGTGCAATCAACGGTATAAACATAACCGCGTCCGCAATATTCGCAGCCAACGCGCCACCAAAACGATAGAATAACGCATGCATAATCAGAACGAACAAAAGTCCAAACCAAAATTCGCTGCGTGTGGAACGCCCCATGAAATCAAAATATTTCACCCAGAAATTTTTAATCGCAGTTAATGGTCCAACCATTGTGCGACGTGGTGTCGCGGTAACAACCGGCTTTGTGACCCTGCGTGTCGTTGTTTTGCGTGTTGTCGTCCGACGTGTTGTTGTTTTTGTTTTCTTAACTGTTGGCATAAATATTCTCCCTTTTTTGTATGGTCTTATTATATCTTATTTTTATACCCCAATGCAACAATAAACATTTCTACAGAATCTTTACGTGATGCATTTGGCTTTACATGGTGCACGACATCGAAACGCTCTTTTATCTGTTTCAACAATTCGTTTGTCGTTCCACCAGTAAAAGATTTGGCTACAAAAACCCCACCTGGCTTTAATGCGCGACATGCGAAATCAAATGCATATTCCAACAAAACCATCTGACGCAGATGGTCAGTCTTTTGATGGCCAACGGTATTCGGCGCCATATCAGAAACGACAACATCAACAACACCATCTGCATTAGCTTTCAGTTTCAATTTTTCTTCCAACCAATCCAATGCCGCATCAGTCGTAAAATCACCCTGATAAAATTCAACATTATTTATCGGGGTTATTTTCAATAAATCCATTGCAAATATTTTAGTCTTGGGAAAAGTTCGTGCAATAAATTGCGACCATGAACCCGGCGCCGCGCCCAAGTCAACAACCGTTTGCCCATTTTCCAGGAATTTATATTTTTCATTTATCTCGATAAGTTTATACGCTGCCCGCGCCCGATATCCATCTGCATGCGCACGCGCAACATATGGATCGGCGGCCTGGCGCTGAATCCATGCAACCGAAGATTTATGTTTAGCGATTTTCTTATTTGTGATTTTCATTATGCTTTAATAATCTATTTTGAAACCGACACATTGATTTGTAACTGTTTCTAAACCATGTTTCTTTGAAAAAACGACGACCATCAATATCATAATAGCCTGTCTCTACCGTCCAGAACAATCGCCAGCCTATTAATTTTTTTGAATTTTTAGAATACACTGGTTCAGATTTTATATCAGTATACTTTAACATTACTTAATCCTTTTTTACTTTGCACCCGGCACACCACCTTGGGATTGCATACGTTGCATAACAGCCTCCATGCCGC
This sequence comes from Alphaproteobacteria bacterium, assembly GCA_017615655.1. Classification (GTDB taxonomy): domain Bacteria; phylum Pseudomonadota; class Alphaproteobacteria; order Rs-D84; family Rs-D84; genus Enterousia. Next base: position 220,188 of record JAFZZS010000002.1, on the reverse strand, counting down.
CCATACGCTGAATCATTGCCATCTGCTGTTTCATTTTTGTATATTGCTTAATAATATGCTCAACATCACGAACTGTAACACCCGCAGTTTCTGCAATACGCGTCTTGGCATTTGCAAATATTTTTTCTGGGTCAGCACGTTCTGCAACAGTCATCGCCTCTAATATTTTAATTTGTGCATCCACACTGCCATCTTTGATTTTTTCTTTCATCGCACTAACGGCACCTGACATACCAGGAACCATTTTAAGCAACCCACTAAAATTGCTCATCTTTTTGATTTGCTTTAATTGCGCCAACATATCATTCATATCAAATTGACCATTCATCATACGTTCAGCAGTTTCCTTCATACCCTTTGGCATTTTAGGTTCTTGGGTTTCATTAGTTACATTTTCTGCGGCTGCTTTTTTCTTTTTACCAAATCCAAACATTTTTTACTCCTTGATATTTAGATTAATATTATGCGATAAAATCTTACTTGTCCAGATACTTCTTAAGATATTTTCCCGTCAAAGATTCCGGTATTTGTGCAATTTGTTCTGGTGTCCCAGTTGCAACAACAGTTCCACCATCAGCACCACCATTTGGTCCCAAATCTATTATCCAATCTGCCGTTTTAATTACTTCAAGATTATGTTCGATTACAATAACGGTATTACCCTGCTCTACAAATTCATGTAGAACCCCCAGTAATTGTTTTATATCTTCGAAATGTAGCCCTGTTGTCGGTTCATCTAAAATATAAAGTGTTTGCCCAGTACTGCGCGCCGAAAGTTCTTTGGATAATTTGATACGTTGCGCCTCGCCCCCAGATAAGTCAAGCGAACTTTGTCCAAGTTTTATATAATCCAATCCAACACGTTTTAATAATTCCAATTTGCGACTTATCTGCGGATGATTGATAAAAAATCTGTATGCTTCATCAACCGTCATATCTAAAACATCAGCAATAGATTTACCTTTATACTTTACAGCCAAAGTTTCATCATTATAGCGCGAACCATGGCATTTATCACATTCTACGTACACATCAGCCAAGAAATTCATTTCTATTTTAATTTGACCATCACCCTGACAGGCCTCGCACCGACCACCTTTGACATTAAATGAAAAACGTCCTGGGCCATAACCACGTGTTTTTGCCTCGGGTAATTCGGCAAAGAAATCTCGAATATTAGAAAACACTCCTGTATATGTTGCAGGGTTGCTGCGTGGACTGCGCCCGATTGGTGATTGATCTATATCGACAACCTTGTCGATATTTTCCATACCGCGAATAACATCGTGTGCACCTGTTTCCATTTTTGAACCATAAAGCGCACGCATCAATGCCGGGTAAAGTGTATTTAATAACAACGTTGACTTTCCCGAACCTGAAACCCCGGTTAATGCAATAAATTTACCTAACGGAAATTCAACATCTATATTTTTAAGATTATTTTCACGCGCACCATATATCGTAATAGATTTACCATTACCATTGCGTCTTTTCTTTGGCACAGGTATTTTCTTTTTACCTGACAAATATTGTCCAGTAAGTGAATCTTTATTTTTTATAACCTGATCAGGTGTTCCTGCGGCGATTATATTACCACCATTTACACCCGCGCCACGACCGATATCTACCAGATAATCTGCTGCGCGCATAGCATCTTCATCATGTTCAACAACGATAACCGTATTATCCTTGTCACGTAACATTTTCAATGTATCTAGTAATTTATCATTGTCGCTTTGATGCAGACCAATAGATGGCTCATCTAAAACATATAAAACCCCAGATAAACCACTGCCAATTTGTGATGCAAGACGAATACGCTGCGCTTCACCCCCAGAAAGTGTCCCAGAAGTCCGCGACATAGTTAAATACCCCAATCCGACATTTTTCAAAAACAATAAACGACTGGTTATTTCGCGCAAGACCATACGTGCAATATCATTTTCTTGTTTACTTAAATGATTCGGTAAATCAACGAACCAATTATACGCATCATCTATGGACATATCACAAACATCCATAATATCTGCACCATTAATTTTTATACACAATGCCTGAATATTAAGACGTTTTCCGTGACACACTGGACATGGCTTCTCGGATTGATATTTTGCCAATTCGGAACGCATCATTTCAGATTCAGATTCACGCCATCTGCGTTCTATGTTTGGCACGACACCTTCAAAAGGTTTCTCATAAACAAACCCGTTCCAATTTATTTTTATTGGTTTATCACCTGTTCCATAAAGCACAATATCCTTTTGTTCTTGGGTTAATGTATGCCATGGTTTAGAAAGTGGAATTTTATATTGCCTGTGCAATGCATCCAATAAATGAGTAAATTGACTTAGCACCCCGCCACGTGACCATGGCGCAATTGCACCATCCAAGATAGATTTTGATGGGTCTGGAATTATCAAATCAGGGGACATATTTAATTGTACTCCCAGGCCATCGCAGGCACTGCATGCACCCATCGGCGCATTAAATGAAAATAACCGTGGTTCAATTTTTGGAACGGCGAAACCACTGACCGGACAAGCATAATTTTGTGAATATAAAATATCTTCGTTGGTATCCAAACGACGCACCAATACAGAACCAGGAACAAGCCGTAACGCCCCTTCAAATGACGAATACATTCGTGACCGAAATTCATCCATATCAGCATCGGTTTCTGGCATTTGCATTCTATCAATAATAACGAAGATATTATGTTTTTTATTTTTATCCAGTGCGGGTGGTGCCGCTAAATCATATAATTCATTATCTATGATAACACGTTGATAACCCTGTTTTACAAGAAAGGCCAATTCTTTTTTATATTCACCCTTGCGATCACGGACTAACGGCGCCATTATGTACAAACGCGCACCTGCCGGAATATTCAATGTTAAATCAACCATTTCAGAAATAGTCTGTGATTTAATCGGCAAACCAGTTACAGGCGAATGCGGCACCCCAATTCGCGCCCATAACAAACGCAAATAATCATAAATTTCGGTCACAGTTCCCACAATTGAACGCGGATTTTTTGATGTAGTTTTTTGCTCAATTGAAATTGCTGGCGCCAGCCCCTCGATTAAATCAACATCCGGCTTTTTCTGCATATCCAAAAATTGCCGCGCGTAACTAGACAAAGACTCCACATATCTACGCTGTCCCTCGGCATAAATTGTATTAAATGCCAGTGATGATTTCCCAGATCCAGATACACCAGTAAATACCACCAATTTATTTTTTGGCAGATCCAAATCAATATTTCTAAGATTGTTTTCGCGTGCACCACGAATCTTTATAAATCCGGACATAGCGTCTAAAATATAGAACTTTTATCAAGAATTTCAATACCAAGCGACTGTTACATTAAGACTTTTTACTTGTCACTGAGTTATCAGTTGTTTTTTTGGTGCTATTTTCCGCATCTTTTTTGGTATCTTTGTCAGAACTTTTCCCTGTTAACACATCAGGATCCAATACAATACCTGTTTTACGGGTATGGTCATTACCAGCTTTTGGAACCAACTCACCGCGCACCCAAATATCAACACCACCAACATTACCGAATGTAGCTTTGTTTTTATTTCCACTTGGTACATAGTACAAATCACCAGGGACTAAAACACGACTAAACACCGTTTTGCCACGCGCATCTTCGATTTTAACCCAAGATTCTTCGAATGCCTGAAGTACTATTTCCGCATCTGCCCGATTTTCAGTTCCAAATCTTTCACGTACAGTTTGCCTGTATTCAGGCTCACTATTAGCAGGTGTCGGAACAATAATTTCAACGGGTGCTGCTGGATCTTCTGGTTGGGCAGTAGCCATCAAAACCCCAACTATTCCACCAACCAAAGCCAGCAAAACTATTGCCCCTAAAAACCACTTCCAATACTTAACTACAAACTTGCAAGATTTGCTATCCTTAAATTGCTTAAAATTTTTACCAATTTTTTCTTTTATCTGTAATCTATTTTGATCCACAGGCTCTGCCACATTTTGATGGATAATTGGTAAATCTGTTGGATATACCCCCATTTCCCGTTTAATCTTTGAAACGATAACATCTGGGTCTAATCCCAATTCCATTGCATAGTTACGCGCAAACCCAAGAATGTAAACAAGTTCTGGTAATACAGTATAATCCCCGTCTTCTAATGCCTGCAAAAATTCTTCACGTATGCAAAGCTGTTTTGAAATAGTCGATATTTCACGTTTACGCCGCCCAGTTGTTCGTGCAACGCGTAACATTTCACCCGCTGTCATTTCGGTATTAAACGATGGTTCTTGGAATTCTTCTGTCATAACGGGCCTCTTTAGGTTCGGTTTTCTCTATAATAGACCTATATATTCGCAACGCAACCCCAAAATTGTAAAATTTCTTGCTTTATCGCGGACACATCAGTTAACTGATTGATTTTTGTTCTAAAATCTGCAGAATTAGGCATTCCAGCCGAATACCACGCAAGATGCTTACGAAACATTGAAACAGCGGTTTTTTCGCCATAATATTCTATCATTAACTCAAGATGTCGCGTAACAACCGTTACCATATCTTGTGGAACATTGGCAATCCCAAGTACCCGACCAAAAATCCATGGTCGACCAAGCATTGCCCGCCCCATCATTGCACCATCATACCCTAAGTGCAACATATTCTGCACATCCAGGGATGATTTTATATCGCCATTTGCAATAATCGGTATCGGCATATCCTTTATCTCAGGATGGGTCGCCGAACCAACATACCCCGCGGCGCGTGTTCGACCATGCAACACCGCAAACTTTGCACCATTGTCAGCGGCTATATGTATTAAATTCTGCCAATCTTTATGTGAATCGTCCCAACCAAGTCGCGTCTTAATTGATACCGGAATTTGCACTGCACGCACAACCGCATTTATTATCTCGCCTGCCAATTTATGATTACGCATTAAAAAAGCACCTGCGCCTGCACGCGTTGCAACCTTTGGCACCGGGCACCCCATATTTATATCTATCCACGCAGCACCAGCATCTTGGAGCATCATCGCAGCATCCGCCATAAGTCGCGGTGCGGCACCAAATATCTGGGCACCAATGTTTCCTTCGTCGGCATAATTATCAAAATTACGCAAACAATTTTTGTGTTGCATCGTCAGTGAATGACACGATATCATCTCTGTAACCATTGGCAAATCTGGTGCAAACATTCGCACCATTGTACGAAATGGTTTATCAGAAATTCCCGCCATTGGCGCAGCAAAAATTTGATTCTTGGGTATCATCTGTGATATAATGCCATGTATGAAAGACAAAATCAAAAATTTATTTGGATTTATCGGACGCGCATGGCGCGGTGGTATACGTGGCAAGATTGGCGTATTCTTTGCACTTTTTGCGACATTTATGTTTGTTCGTATATTTTATGGCGATGTTAATGTTGGTCGTTTTATAGCGAACATATGGCATCTTTCCGCAGAGCAAACTGAATTGAAACAAGAAGAACAAAAACTTGAGACCATGCAACGCCACATCCACCTATTACAAAGTTACAGCCCCGATTACGTTGAGGAACTGGGGCTGCGTTACCTTAACATCGGCGATCCGGCCTTTAAGGTTCTTAAACTTTAATTCATTAAAACAATATAAGCATTCATATAGAAAGCAAACATCATCCACAAAATATACGGAATGACCAGGTATGCCGCCCGTCTGTCAATGGTATTGAATACACGTGCCATCCAAACAGACACCACAAACAACAATAATAAATTTACCAACGCAAAACTGGGTAAATGTGCACCAAAGAACATATATGACCAAAGGCCATTTAAAATCAATTGCGCTGCAAACAGAATATACGCACGAATTTTATCTGAATTAGCACGGGTCTTATGACGAATAACAAGGTATAGTGCAATGCCAAGCAAAATGTATAAGATTGTCCACGCAATACTAAACACCCACCCCGGCGGCGTAAGGCCGGATTTTATCAATCCGTTATACCAAATATTTGAATTACCATGCGGTGTAAAAAACACACCAAAAATCCCCGGTAAGAAAGAAATTGCTATGGCAATTATGAACCACATACATTTTTTTATCATATATTCCCCCCTTGGTTGTATACAAAAATTATAGCATACCAATACAATACATAACACAGGAAGAAAAGCGGATATCAAAAACCGACCATATTGGCCGGTTTAAATTTCTGGCGTGCCCAGCAGGACTCGAACCTGCAACCTATTGCTTAGAAGGCAATTGCTCTATCCAATTGAGCCATGGGCACAAATCGTGTCTCATTATAAACCTTTTTTCCGAAAAAACAAGGGCGCAATTTCGCGCCCAAATCTTTTTTACTAATAACTATTTTTTCACATGCACATCCATTTGCGGAAATGGGAAGTGTATTTTCTTTTTCGGTAATTTCTTGTAAATTTCTTCCATCATTATGCCACGACTTGGTAACATATCGGCCGATGAAGTCCAATAACGAACACCCAATATAACCGCACTTTCCCCAAGTTCTGCAACAAACACCACGGGTTCCGGTTTTTTCAAAACACGCTTATCTGCCTTGATTATGGCAAGTATTTCTTTACGTGCAACATCAACATCATCACCATAAGAAATTGCCACAGATAAATCTGCCCGTCGTGTATCTGTCATAGATAAATTTGTAATCTGACTGTTAGAAAGTGCACCATTAGGCAACAATACAACCTGGTTATCAAAAGTGTACAATTCAGTGGTAAAAATCATAATCTTTTTAACGACACCTACTTTACCATCAGTTGTAACAATAATGTCATCAACCTTAAATGGTTTTAAAAACATAATAATTATTCCGCCAGCAAAATTCTGCATCGTGCCTGATAACGCCATACCAACCGCTAACGATGCCGCACCAAGTACCGCCACAATAGATGTCATTTGAACACCAACCGTTGCCAGCGATATAATAACAACAAAAATACGCAACAATATGTTCGTAAATGAACCCAAAAATGACACCAACGACGCATCCGCCCCACGACGTTCCAGCATCCTTTTAAATGATTTTGCGATGCGCTTGGCAATCCACATACCACCTGCCAAAACAACAATGGCCGCCAACAGTTTTAAACCAAAATCCACCGCCATTCCCGTCAATGACGAAATCATATCTTTTAATGCCGCAGCACTGGCTTGAACTTTTTCGGGCACTGCCTGCACAGCCTCTACCGCATTTTCAACAACACCACCTTCTATAATTTTAGGTTCCATAATTTTTTCCTTTGTTACATTTCAATATCTTCACACTTTTCAACTGGATCAGATTCTGTACATGACGCTTCGGCTTTGGATCCAATGCCAAGGAATCCCTTCTTTGTAATAGTTGAACAGCTCTTTGTCACAGTTGATGTACAGAAATGACATATACGTGTATCACGATTAAATATAGACCACATTTCACGCGTTCCATTGCCGGTTTCAGATTTTACCTTTTGACCAGCAAGCCCGGTAAACGCATCAACAACGCCCGCAAACTTTGATGCACCCGCAGTAGTATCAACCTTTGCACTTGTTCCTGTTGCAGAGGACCCATGTCCCCCCTGCGACAACAATGTGTTATTTAATCCGGTACTAACCTCGTAACTTATCGCATACGGCGGGGCAAGTTGTGTTTGTTCTTCACCTGTCGCACCAACTGGTGCACCACCTGTAACTGGTAACATCTGACACATATATTGCGCAACATCCGCAGACGCGTCTTTTGTCGCCTTAACTAAATATTCATTATATTTGGCTTGATAATTATCCTGAGCTTTACGTAACGCCGCCATTGCAATCTGAATTTTAATTTGATTCAAAAGATTTGGAAAACGTGCCTTGGTTGTACGAGCATCTTTTTCCCCAACAATTTGAGCAAGATTACGCCCTGTTACACAATATTGTATCTTCGTATCAGATGAAATTAAATCAATTACACGGTTAATATTATTTGCAACATTCTTTAATTCTGTTTCGATATTTTCCAATACCATATCCTTGTTCGGCACATCCTGCGTTTCAGCATTTGCACGCACCTTTGACATGTAATCAGTGATATCTATTTTGCCGACATCTTCACCCGAGGTCGCAATTGGTAACACACCAAACGATATCATCCCTGTTATACGATATATATTCTTATCTTTTTGGCTGCGTAAACTGCTAGTACCCATTATGTCATCAGCAGCAAACTTATTACAATCTGTTGTTGAACCACAAACTTCGGTCATTTTGTCTTCGACAATCTTTTGACAATTATCTAATGCCTTGTTATCAATATTTAAATACAGTCCCGAAATCATAGAATCTATATCCGCCATACTGAAATTCTTGTTGTTTTTCTTGCAAACAACCAATTTATCCAACGGACATATATTTCGTATAAATTCATAATCCATACCTATACAATTCATAAAGTCTTTGCCACAACGATTATCATCCATAAAGCAATCTTTAACTTCCTGGGTACAAGCATCGACACGCATCGCCGCTAACTTGTCTGTAACATATCCCCAAATTAATGGCTCCATGCGTTCACAAGGGTCAATCTGAACCTTGCAGAATGAACGTGCCATATCAGGCCTTGATAAACAAGAATCCATTGTTGCAACACCTTTGCCCGCAATATCATCTTTACACGCGGTATGAATACACTTGGTAATCTCTGTTAAACAAGACTGACGAAAATCTGATTCAGCGCGCAATTCCGCAAGTTTAAGTGTTGGCGCCGCCTCTCGCAAAAATGCCGTCCAAACCGTATCACGTACTGCCATACACTGATCCAGAACGCGTTCACAAATAGTTCGTTTAGATTCCAAACGTTCCATAACAGACGGTGTTATGTCATATGCAACAGTTGTCTTTGTTTTTGTTCCCGCCGTACTTTTTGCAGCCTTGTTCTGCATATTCTCAGACGCAATCGTTGAAACACAATTTATCCAATCAGTTCCACACGCATCTGGACCAGTCATACATTTTTTAAATTCAACCATGCATTCGCCCTGGTTGTATTTGTTCGCAGCATCAAAACTTTCCTTTAATGCTGTTCTAACATCAGATTCCGCGCTATTCATTGCAGATTGCGCTGCGGCTTTTTGTTGTGCAATACTATTTGCAAACCCCTGACAATCTGATTCAATTTGACGCTGATACATCTGGGTTAAAATCTTTAAATCTTTTGCACAAGAGCTATCAACTTGACTGGAACATGTCGCATTTGCCGCATTAAATAACGCCGCGCCCCTTTTATTCATAACATCGTCGTCGTCATCATCGTCATCATCAAAATTTGTTTCGAACATCTTAAGCAAATCTTCACGTTTTGAAGTTTTGTTCGGTCTATCAGAATTTGATGATACCCTTATAACATTACCCTTCTCGTCATATTTTCTTTCACCATTAAAAACGATATCAGCGTTTGCCCCAAGTTTTACCTTTTCAACTTCTACTGTTTTGATTCTATCTGCTTCTGCAAGTATTGAATTTATCTCTTTTAACTCTTCTTCGTATTGTATAGATTTGTTACTGCATGCGCAGCTACCGCCATTGATATTTTCTGAAATACAGAACTGGTCCATACATCCGTAGTATTCATCGTAACATTCCTGAGAATAAACACCTTTGGCGGCAACTTTAGTACGAACAGTAGTTCCATTTTGTACTGCGGACTGTTTCTTGGTTGTTGCTGCCAACGCGATACATGGCGCAACGACAGCCGTAATCAATGCAATATATTTGATTCTTTTCATTATCAAAACCTTACATATTTATATCTTCACAAGATTCTATTTCTTGGCAGAACTCTTTTTCGCCACCCGAAACCGCACCCAGTACACCGGCACCGACACCACCAACAACGGCACCAATTGCGGTTCCCCATCCTGCATTTATCATCGTTCCTGCAGACGCACCCGCAGCCAAACCACCGGCACCCGCTTTTAATGCGGAAGTTGCTTTAGATTCGCCACCCACTTCGCAAACACGTTGCATACGACACACATGACAATTACGCAATGACGGTTCAAACGATACGCTGCGAATATACGTATAAGATCCGCTATCATCGGTTACAGGCTTCTTTTCAACTTTATATTGTTCATAACAATTTTGTTCCGCCTTGGCCGTATCGTCCTTGCGCGAAAGTTCCGCCAATTTTGAACGCAAATCGGTCAAATAACGGTTTTGAGCCGCAATTTCTGCCGCCTGTTTGGTGAAAGTAAACATTGCATCTTTTAAACTCTTGCGTCCAGATCCCACAGGCTGTTGTGAACTTTTACATGCCGCAACCGTTTGTTCGGTTTCAAAACGTTTAAAGAATTCATTAACCGCGGCCTTACTTTCTGCACGAACTTCGTCCTCAACATCACCAACACTGACCGGTGTTTTTGTTAAAGACTCAACCACCGTACTGCCCGGCAAACAATTCATATCTGTTCCACATACCTTACCCAATGCATCGGCATAATAATTCTTACACCCTTCAAGCATTTGATAGTCCATCTGCAACAATGTTGATTGAACAATTACACCAAAAAACTTTTCATTTTTACACGACGCGAACATAGCCTGAGGACACATCGCGACAATTTCTGATGTTTTCTTACCAACACATTCTGGCGCAGTAAAATTGACACCGCATTTATCTTGCAAACATTTATCAACATCATTTTGACAAAAACGCGTCCGCAATTCTGCCAACTTGTCATTAATTGCACTTTGAATTCCCGGGATTTTAGCTTCACATTCGGTTATAATCGGGCAAACACCCGCAGCGACCCGGACGTTTGTCAAACACGCCGAATTCGTAGAGGTACTGCACCCGTCTTCCAAACATGCTTGAATTTGTGCAAGACACGTTAAACGCATATTTTTATCACTGTAAATTGCGGCTTCGGCAAGAACCATTTTAGATTCCGCCTCCCAATCTTCCAAAACATATGTCTTCACAGACATACATTGATCAAGCACGTTTTCACAAGCATTAGAACGACGCGCCAACAATTCCGCATCTAAACAGTTTTCAAAATTAACACCACAGCCACCTTTGTCTGCAATACACGCACGATATGCAATTAAACACTCACCACGATTGTATTTTTCTGTGGTTCCTAACATATCTAACTTTGCTGAACGAACCGCGGCCTGTGCCGTCCTTTTATTCGATTCCGCGGCATTCTTCTGTTCTGCCAAATATACATCAAAAGCCTTGCAATCTTTGACCACTTCACGCTGATACAGTTTTTCTTCCATTTCTGCGCGCTTTTCATCGCAACTGCTTAACACATATTCACACGAATCCGCCGCCATAGCATAAAGATTATCACCAATGTCATCATCAGCCGCCAAACTCTGACTTGTGGTGCCATTTATCCACGCAACCAAATCTATACCCGACACACGCGAAGACTTTTTTGCCTTGTCGCTTTCACCAAATTTAACAAACTTTGCTTTTGCCCCAAGACGTTCTTTTTCAACACCTTCAGTATAAAGCAATTCCGCCTCTTGTTGAATAGATTGAATTGTTTGAATCAAACTCTTAGATTGCTTGATATTATCGGAACATGAACAGCGCCCACCTTCAGCTTCATCCAGCAAACAAAATTCATCCATGCATTCACGGTATGCATCACGACATTCTTCTACGGTTAATTTTGTTTCTGTAACCTCTGTGATAACTTCTGCTGATTCTGTGGTAATAACTTCGGGTTGCGAAGCCACAGGTGCCGATGCGCTAACCGTTGATGTCGCATTCGATGTCACTTTTGCTTTTGGCATACTTTGCACCTTGGGCGCAGGCGTCATCGACGACATAGATGCACGAATACCAACGCGCGATCCACCACGTTCCGCCGTAAATGCCACACATGGAATCACAGCCAACAGGCCGACAAAAAGAATCTTTTTCATATTTTTCCTTCCTACATCTTCTGTATAATTTTATCAGAACAATAGGGGTCAGGCAACAAAAAATTCTTGATTTTTTTGCCTAATCAACATATTATTCATGAATAAACAGCCCAAGGAATAAATATGGCAAAAGATGATGTTGTTGTTTTTACCGGCACAGTCGAGGATAAATTACCCAACACAATGTTTCGTGTAAAACTAGATAATGGTCACGAAATATTGGCAACCGTTTGTGGCAAGATGCGTAAAGCGCGCATTTGGGTCAATGTAGGCGAACGTGTTCGCGTTGAAATGACCCCCTATGATTTAGCCAAGGGACGCATAACATTTGTTGAACGCAAACGTGCACCAGGTGACACCCAAGAATAACTATCTGTTTTTATAAAAAAGGTTGCAAAAATTGCAACCTTTTTTAATCTCCGTTTGTGCCCTGGTCTGTCGTTTTCTCTTTGCATAATCCCCAGCATAAATTCGCATTACTCAGATTATAGAAATCTGAATTTTTGGTGTCGACTTCGGGTTCACAAGTATCTTCATCTACCTTTTTGAAATCTGTTACCCATTCCCCACCAAGTCTATCACATTCCTGGGCCAAAGCAGACGCCATATCCACGTGTATAGAATCCATAGTCATGTTCACGTACCCCAAAACCTCGTTTGGAATTGCATTATTAGCCTCGGACGGACGCACACAATACTGCAATGCATAGACAACCATTTTCTGATATAGACTACCAATGTAATTTCCACAAGTATCACCCCCAACACTTTGTGGCCTTATTTGACCATCCTGACATATCCAATCTTCTGGGCATTTATAACATTTACCACCCCACAAATAATAATCATCATTACAGCTTGAATAAATTCTGTTATCCCAACATGCATAAGTATTCAAAAAGGTTTGATCATTTACAACTGTTTGTGTCCCTAACACCTTGACACTGCCCAGCGAAGTAGGCGCAACATGTTCAAAACTTGACACACTGTATGTCGGATTGTTTATGTACGTACACTCAGGTTTGGTCGCATAGAATATATTTCCAGGCGTATAAACGCGGCATCCATACGGATACGCATGTAAAGTATCAGATCCGGAAACCCGACATAATTTTTCGGAATATTCTTTTAATGTCGCAAGGCAATTCTGCGAAATCTTTTGATCGGTAATTCTGCGCATTTCTTCAATTAACAATTGTAAACCTGCCGATCCCCCACCATATAAATTGCTGCAGGTTGTCATTTTTTCTGTGCACATTTCTTCGGACAACTCTAATCTATCCCCAAGTAACATTTGTTCTTCAATATTACTATAATCACGCAATTGACCTACTGTATCATCATAGCATTTATTAACAACATCCATGCATTCATTTTTGACCTTGCGAATTCTGGACTGTTGACCCTGGTAAATTTCAGTTATCGCCTGACGCATGAATTCATTCCACACATCATCTGCAATATCCCGACATGTTTCAAGCACATTTTTCGCAATCTCACGCTTGCGGTTCAATTCATTAACAAGTTTTGCATTTGTTGTATTCGTTAACACATCACCAACCAGAGAAACCTGATCATTTAATTCATAAAAATTGGCTGTATATATTGGTTCGCCCGTTACCCTATTCAAGTAACGACCCGTCAAATCAAGACAATGGACATAATTCGCACCACATGCTGTATCTTCAGTTAATTTTTCACGTACGCCCGCGACACATTCATTTATTGCCGCTGAATTATGCGCATTATAGTTTTCCAAACGCGCAGTTGTCATCTCTCGATTTGTTTGGCGAATTGCGGTATTAGCACTGTTTGCCTGTTTATCAAGTGCAGATAATAACGTTGCACAATCATTTTCAATATACATGCCGTACGCTGCCATAACCATCTGTAATGCGGTTTGTGACGAACATTGATCTGCGACCAATTCGGCACATTGCGAATGTACAGCGTTATACAAAGATTCACCCGTCAAATTTGCAATATTCGCCCCGGATATCAAATCTGTAGTATTCCATATTTGTTTTATATCACCCCCAACGTCTAATTGCCCCCCCGTAGAAACCGCATTTTTTCGCGTATTTTCCAAAACATCGCTTATTGCGTTAAGTTTCTTCATTGAACTCGAATTATCGCGCATCATTGACAGTTTTTGTTCGCCTTCGCTTGCCGACAACATTGCTTTGACTTCCGCAGGCGTTTTAAGAATTGCATCTATATTCAAATCCTTGAAATCTTGTAATTGAACTGCTGTTTGTGATAGTGCGCGCTCACGCGATTTTACCTTGTCCAATTTTGATGAACAAATACACCGGCGATAAGTTTCATTCTGTAATGCGCAAAATTGATCCATACATGTAAAGTACGCAACTTGACACACTTCATAATTTTCATCAAATACACTTGGCTTAACGTCTGTTGTCGCGGCGCGTGCATTAGATTGCTTGACAGCACTGCGCGATGGACGTGCTGAACTGGTTTGATCAACATTTATCAGTGCGCCTCGCGGATTTGTCACATTCTTCGCCGTTCGCGCAGATTTTATTACCCTTGTTTTTGTTGTACGCCCAGACACGGTCCGCAAATTATTGACCCCAGACCGTGATAAAACCGCACGCGGCGCAACACTGGTTGTTGCCGCACGCGAAGAAACGTTTTCCGAACTTCTGCTGGTATTCGTTGGCACACGCAAAACAACGTCAGAACCGCGAACCGCGGCCAACGCAGAACCTACGCAAAATGCGCACATAACAATAGAAACTACTGCTTTTTTCATCTCCGATAATACATGCTAGCAAAAAACAAAATTGCACTGCAAGGAGAAATTAGAAATCATTCATAAGATACACAATAATTATGCTGCTTTTTTAGCCCCGCGTAGTATTTCCACTGGTGGTTTTTTCCCAAGCACAACATTCTTGTCTATGACTATTTCGGCTAGGTCAGTTTTATCTGGGGCATTGAACATCGGTTCCAAAAGTATTTTTTCCAAAATACTGCGCAAACCACGTGCACCTGTTTTACGTGCCAATGCCAGACGTGCAACCTCGCGCAGACCATCAGGCGTTATTGTTAATTTTACATTGTCCATATCCAACATCGCAACATATTGTTTTACAATCGCATTTTTAGGTTCGGTCAAAATGCGTACCAATGCGTTTTCATCCAATTCCGTTAATGTTGCAACAACTGGTAAACGCCCAACCAATTCCGGAATGATTCCAAACTTCACCAAATCTTCGGGCTGAACATCCGCCATATGATTTTGGGCTTCGCGGTCTTTTTTAGATGCAACTTCTGCTCCGAAACCGATGCCTGCACGTTCACATTTGCGATTTGCAATTACACGATTTAAACCATCAAATGCACCGCCACATATAAACAATATCTTTGATGTATCCAGTCGAACAGTCGCCTCACCTGGATGCTTGCGCCCTGCCCCGCCAGCCGAAACATTTGCGATTGTTCCTTCCACTAATTTAAGCAACGCCTGTTGTACACCTTCGCCAGACACGTCACGCGTCAACGACGGATTTTCAGATTTACGCGCAATTTTGTCTATTTCATCAATATAAACTATTCCACGCTGAGCCTTTTCAACATCAAAATTAGCATTATGCAAAAGTTGCGTTAGAACGCTTTCAACATCATCACCAACATATCCAGCCTCAGTCAAAGTTGTTGCATCCGCAATTGCAAATGGTACATCTAATATGCGCGCAAGTGTTTGTGCAAACAAGGTTTTACCTGTTCCTGTGGGACCTATTAACAGTACGTTTGACTTTTGAATTTCAACATTAGAAGAAATCGCCACACTGTGCCGTTTATAATGGTTATAAACTGCCACAGCCAAAGTACGCTTTGCAGATTCCTGACCAATTATATATTCATTAAGAAAATCATAAATTTGTGATGGGGTTGGCAACTTTTCTGCATCACGCGTGACCTCGGTACGCATATCGTCAGCCATAATATCATTGCACAGCGCGATACACTCGTCACAGATGCAAACATTGCGACCACTGACCAATTTTTTTACTTCATAAACAGCTTTGCCACAAAAACTACAGAATTGATGAGCATCTTGTTTTTCCGGCGTCTTTTTCTCGTCACCCATTTTTACACCCATTTATTTTCTGATTAAAATACTATCAATCAAGCCAAAATCTTTTGCCTGATCTGCCGTCATCCAATTATCACGTTCCATTGCGTCGTGCAATTCTTTAGGCTTGCGACCAGTAAATTCAGACATCTGCTTTATCATTGTATCTTTAATTCTTTGCGCCTTGCGCATACCAATTTCCATATCGGTAATCTGACCCTGGATACCACTAAGTGGTTGATGAATCATAATTTGAGCATTTGGTAATGCAAAACGTTTACCCTTTTCACCGGCCGCCAACAAAACCGAACCCATTGATGCGACCAATCCCATACCAATTGTGGAAACGGGTGATTTAATGTATTGCATAGTATCCATAATTGCCCATCCGGCCGACACATCACCACCCGGTGAATTAATGTACAACGATATATCCGCATTAGGATTTTCTGATTCCAAGAACAGCAACTGGGCCACAACGGTATTTGCCATCGCAGGTTCAATTTCGCCAGTTATCATAACTATACGGTCCCGCAATAAACGCGAATAAATATCAAAAGAACGCTCACCACGTGGCGATTCTTCGATTACAACAGGTATCAACGACATAACACTATCCTTATCTAATTAATTACTCTTGATTATACCACACAAAAAACATGTTCGCAAATATGTGACAAATTTTATTTTGCAACAATTACCATAGCGGTCCTCAATACCGTATCATCAAGCATATATCCAGCCTGCAATTCTTCTATAACGGTATTTTGCGCTACACCATCCGGGGCTTCTATGACCTGAATTGCGTTGTGCAACAGCGGATCCAAGGCTTTACCTACTGTTTCCATTTTATGAATACCGATTGTCACAAATGCAGATTCCAACGCCATAGCCAAAGATTTTATACCTTCATCATCTGGCGCATGCTTTAACGCCGCATCAACGGCATCCGCCACTGGCAGAATCTTTTCAATAACAGATATTGCCCGCACACGTGCGCGCGATTCTGCATCCAACGCGGCCCGCCTGCGCGTATTTTCTAATTCCGCCGCCGTCCGCAAATATTTATCTTTTACATCTGCCAATTCCGCCGTCAGTTCTTTAATTTTCATCTGCTCTGATGATTCGGTTTCTTGCTTTGATTCCGATTTTTTGACATGCTCACCTGTATTTTGTACATCCTTTACGGATACGGATTCAATTTTTACTTCTTTGTCTTCCATAATAGCATCTTTTTGTTACTTTGCGTTCTTTATTATAGGTATAAACTCGTCAGATTTCAAGGATGCAACCCCAACTAATACGCCTGACACATTTTTAATAGACACAATATCCCCAACATTATTCTCATTGACACTAGCACCATATAAAATCGGGGTCCCATCAAGGCCCATATAAGACAATGTATCTGCAATGCTCTTGTGCGCATCGGCAATTTCTTGGGCTGTTGGCGTCAGACCCGCACCGATTGCCCAACGCGGTTCGTATGCAACGATAATATTACCCCGTACTTCTTCTGGCACAGATTCCCGCACCTCGGTTTCAATAATTTTCAGTGTTTTTCCTGCGCGTTTCTCATCCAGGGTTTCACCAACACAAATAATTGGTGTGATGCCATTTTCCAGTGCTCTTTCCGCCTTTGCACGCACAATATCGTTGGTTTCATCGTGATACATACGACGCTCACTGTGCCCCACTAACACATATTTTACACCCATTTCCGCAAGCATTGCCCCAGAAACCTCGCCCGTATAGGCACCACGATTATGCACGCTTATATCTTGGGCTCCGATGTTGACAACTTTATTTGATTTGACCCCCAACATGGTATAAGGAACGCACAAAATAACCTTATTTTTTGTTTTCACTGCTGCTAAACGCCCCGTCATTTCGCCCAAAGCCCCTACTGAACCGTTCATTTTCCAATTTCCCGCAATTATTTTCATTTTTTTCCCTTTTTTCCGTTGCATTTTAACACGATATTTTGCTATGTTATCGCAAAAGGGGACAAAATGCTAGAATATTTACGTAATGCGGCAGATAAACCTGTTGCAAAGATTTTAATGGGTGTTCTTATCTTTTCATTTGTTGGGTGGGGTGTTGCCGAATGGGTGTTTGGTTTAACATCTTCTGACACGACACTTATGCGTGTTGGTGGCGAAAAGGTATCAATTAATCAATATAGCTCTATGAAATCAAACGAGTTGACCAAGTTATCGCGTGAAGAGCAGCGCACACTTTATACAGATCCAAAGGCAATGAGTGTTTTCCAGGACCAAGTGATTAAAAATATCGCTTCGTTGAAAAGAACAGAACAGCATGCACGTGATTTGGGCTATGTGGTTTCTGATCACCATGTTGCGAATGATATTCGTAACGTTCCACAATTCCAAGAAAACGGAAAATTTTCGGCTGCGGCATACGATGTTGTGTTACGGAACTCTGGATTAACCGAATCGGATGTTATTGCTGATCTCCGCATGAAAACATTAAATAGTATGGTGAATACCCCAATTGAAACCGCAATACAGACACCACGATTTGCACTGCTTGCAACATATAATGCACGTGGTGCATCACGCAATGTTGATTTGGCAACTGTAAAATTTTCAGACTTCAAGGTGCCAACACCAACCGATGATGAATTGCACGATTTCTATGCGAAAAATCCGCATCGTATCGCAGAAACACGCGATATATCATACGTAATGATTGATGTGGAAATGGACAAACCTGATGAGTACGAAAAAGGTCTTAAGTCCGCACAAAAATTGGAAGACGATATAATTGGTGGTGATACCCTTGCGGATGCGGCGAAAAAACATAGCGCAAAGTATAAAACACACAAAGATATATCATCGGCAAAATTACCAGATGATAAAAATATTGATGATGCAATGATTGCGCGCATATTCAGTATGGATGAAAATACTGAAAGTGAACTTATCGAGACCAAAGCGGGCTTTATAATCGTCCGTGTTGATAAAATCACACCTGAACATAACGCGGAATTTGATTCTGTGAAAAAGGACATTGTTACCAACTGGACACGCACCGAACAGCGTAAAGCTGCATACGTACGCGCCAATGAATTGTTGGTCGATTTAAACAAAACGGGTAAATTGGATGGCGCAAAATCAATCAGTGTCACGCGAACCGATGGTGCCGCCATGCCAGTGCTAACCCAGGCATTTCACAAGAATATCGGTGACAATACCATTGTTGATGCAGATGACGCATTTTATGTTATGCATGTTGGCGATGAAAAAGTGCCGACTGTGGATGATAAAAAGTTAGCCACGTTGAAAGATGAACTTGCAAAAGTATCTTCACAAAATATCAAGGCTGATTACGATGCGTATCTTGAACGTCAATACCCAATCAAGATAAACGAAAAAACATACAACCGATTCGTTAAATAGTGATTATTGTTAGGAATAAGTGTAAAAATTAAAACGGGGCAAACGCCCCGTTAAATAATACTTATAAGTTAGCTACTCACCGTCTTCTAAAACTTTTATTCCGGGCAGTGGGCGACCTTCAATAAATTCAAGAAAGGCGCCACCACCTGTTGAAACATATGTTATATCATTCATTACACCACATGCATCCAGTGCAGCGACCGTATCGCCACCCCCAACAATGCTGTGTAATTTTCCTGCACGAGTATTCTGGGCAATGGCACGCGCGATTGCAAATGAACCATGTGACCATGTTGGCATCCATTCTGCCATACCAACTGTTCCATTCCATATAACTGTTGCCGCCCGGTCTATTTCATCAACATCACGCGCCGCGGTTTTTGGACCGCCATCAATAATAACATCATCATGGGCGATATTATTTATATCTTTATCTGTACGCCTAGCATCCGGTTTAAATTCTGGTCCCACCCCTTTGTCCAACGGCACCAACAATCTGCAATTATTTTCCGTGGCATATTTTATAATTTCTAATGCGTTTTCTTTTTGATCTGGTTCATAAAGCGAATTTCCAACCGACGCACCCAGTGCATAATTAAATGTTGTCCCTAATGCCCCACCAACAATCAGTGTATCAGACAGGCGGACCAACGCACGCAACACACCAATTTTTGTTGAAACCTTGGACCCGGCAACAATGGACAGTACCGGATGTTTTGGATTTCCCATAACACGTGTTATATTATCAATCTCGCTTTCCAACAACATCCCGGCATAAGACGGCAAAAACTTTGTCACCCCGACGGTACTAGCGTGTGCACGATGCGAAACCGCAAACGCATCATTTACAAACAAATCAAAACCATTCGCCAACATACGCGAAAATTCCGGATCATTGGCCTCTTCGCCGGCATAAAAACGGACGTTTTCTAGTAATACCACATCACCATCATTCATGTTTGCCAAAAATTCACGCGACAAGCAATCATCAATTAGCGGCAATTTCATATAATCCGCAATTGGACGCAGTGAATATTTCATATCACGTACACCTTTTGGTCGCCCCAGGTGTGATACAATTGCGACGCGTGCGCCGGCCGTATGAAGAAAATCTATGGTCGGCATGCTGCGTTCAATACGGAATACTTCGGTAATCTTGCCATCTAAAATCTGAACATTAAAATCATCACGCAGCAATACGTATTTGCCACGTAAATTCAAGCCACTTAAATCACGCAGTTTCATTTTTTATCCTTTCTTTGACCGGCCCAAATGTTTTTCTATGCCATTGTGTTATACCATATTTTTCAATTGCCTGCAAATGTTCTGTGGTCGGATATCCAGAATTTTTATCCCATGCGTACTGCGGAAATTGTTTTGCTAAATCATGCATAATTTTATCACGTGTTTCTTTGGCAATAATGGATGCCGCCGCAATAGAAAGTGATTTTGCATCACCTTTTACCACCGCTTGACCACGCAGCCCTGATGGTACACGATTTCCATCAATCAAACACAAGTCTGGATACTGGGCTAATTTTTCTACTGCACGTTCCATCGCACACATAGACGCCCAAAGTATATTTAAATTATCTATCTCCTGTGGACTGCATGAACCAGTAGCCCAAATTGTATTCTTTTTTATCCAATCGCATGCAACCGCACGTTGGCGTGGTGACATTTTTTTCGAATCTCTTATTATTACTGGAATATCTATATCACGATTAGGAAAAATCACCGCAGCCGCAACAACTGGTCCACACAGTGGTCCTCGCCCTGCTTCGTCAACACCAGCAACAAATTTTGCACACGTTTCATTTTCAATGGAAAAATCCGCAACAGTAATCATAATTCTCCATTAAATAGAATACGGAATCTCTTCGGCACGCACGTATTCATCTTCGCTGTTGTAAAGTGGCCATTCAGAATCAGCCAAAACTTTCAATGTGGTTAATGGCTGTCCCAGGCGCGCCCGATATAACCATAAATTCGCCATCACACGCTTTATATATCCACGTGTTTCGTATGCCGGAAAACTTTCAATGTACAACAACGGATCTTTTGTATCAAAAGACTTTTCAAATTTTACCAATGACCCCATACCCGCATTATAAGCTATCAACATCTTAATAATGTTATTATTTATATTCGGATGCATAAGCAAATCTACAATATATTGTTGTCCCAAAAACATGTTATGCTCTGGATTCGACATATCAATATCTGACATATTAACTTTGTTGGCACGTGCAACACGTTTCGCGGTACTGGGCATAATCTGCATCAACCCATTTGCGCCTGCATTTGATGTGACATTTGTTCTAAAACCACTTTCTTGTTTTGTGATTGCCAACAGCAATGCCCTATCAATCGACCAACCACCCATCGGTTCCCAATCAGGCAATGGATACTGCGCCGTATAAATAACATCGTCATCAATTTCCAAAATTCCTCTATCGCGAATAACACCCGATGCCTGAATTGCGACACGTGGTAACCCATATGCAGTTGCAATAGCATTTATCGCATGTAAATTTCTGTCAGAAACCTTGGATGTTATCATATATTTTAGGTACGCTTCGGCACGTTCACGACGATTCACTTGCAACAAGGCCAACGCCATCTTGCCATATTTGTCACGGCGCAATTCCTCGATATCTTCATAAGTAAATTCTTGTTCAAAAAATTCATATTCTGGAACATTTCCCATCATAGTTGCCGCCAAAGCACCATAGAAAGCCATCGGATGGGTTGCGGCAATCTGCCAATAATCACGCGCTTTGGAACGTTCACCTCGCATATCCGCAGCACGCCCTGCCCAAAAAGCGGCCTCGGTTTTACGTGCATTATTTATCTGCTTCAATTGCAAAATTTTACTAAAATATTTTTCGCTTTCTTTGTATTTCTGCTCTTTGAAATAAATTAAACCCATTGTCCAAAGACCGTATTCAGACTCTGCATCAGACGCAATAAAACCCCACTTTTTTGCCAATTCATATTCACCATTAGTATAATATACATATGATAAACGCCCCGCCAAACGTCCATAGTCAGATTCTGTTAATTTACGCTTAAAAGATTTATCTTCTAAAATATTGCGTGCGGTTTTCGTACTACCACCGCGAATGGCCTTTTTAAATTTAGTAATATTTTTATCTGTTGATCCAGAATACTGTTTTGCTGTCCATGTTTCAGATTGTGCCGTTTCAATAGACACACCACCAGTCAACATACTTGGCACACGCGCCGATTTTACCGTTACTTTCTTTAATTTAGCCAATTTTTCCATACGTGCCGCGCCAGGCATATCATTATACTTATTCATCCAATCTTGAACTTCGGTTCCCTTAGTATGATAAGTCTTAGAAAAATAACGTTGATATAAAACCTCATTCATTAAAATGGGATCAGAAACCTGATGTTCCAACTTTTGCGCTACAGAAAACTTCTCTGAATCTTGCAACATAAAAATTTGTGAATATAAACTTTCGTCTGCATCTTCCAATACATCAATCGTCGGCGCCGCAAACAACGCAACTGGCACAAACAAGGCAAAAATGAAGGCAACAATTTTTTTCATCATTTAACCCTAGAAAAGCGTGGTTTTTGGTAACTTACAAACAATCGTTTCGTCGGTAACCTCTGGGATTGTATCAATAATCTTTTTGAAATCAGAAACCTTTGAAAATTTACGGTACACAGAAACGAAACGTACAAACGCAATTGGATCCAAATTTAACAACGAATCGGAAACCATTTCACCAATCTGGGCACTTGTTACCATATCGTCTGCTGTTTCTGTTTCTAATCTGCGCTGAATAGACGCAACAAGACGCTCTATCTGTTCGTCACCCACATCACGATTATGGCACGCCAGTTTAATACTGCGCCGTAACTTGTCACGATCAAACGCCTCTGTCTTGCCACTGTTCTTTCTTACGACCAAATCACGCATCTGCACACGTTCAACTGTGGTAAACTTTGCCCCGCATTGATTACACACACGACGGCGGCGAATAGTGCCGCTTTCTAAATCTGGGCGTGAATCCGCCACCCTGCTGTCAGCATAATTGCAATATGGACATCTCATGCAGAATAATTTAGCAATCTATTCGTCTTGTGTAAAGCAATTTTATTCTCAAAAAATTGCTTTTTTATAAAAAATCAAGACATTTTTTTATCATCCGCACCATCAGAAGCAATTTTTTATGGTCGAAATGTGGTATAATTAACCTGATATGGCAGAGAGAATGAACAAATACATTAACCAAATTTTGCTTGGCGACTGTATAGAACTTATGCGCGGGATTCCCGACGGTTCGGTTGATGCCGTATTTGCCGATTCTCCTTATAACTTGCAACTTGGACAAAAAACACTCTATCGCCCCGAGGATCAAACAGCGGCACGTGCCGTACGCGACAATTGGGATTCTTTTGCATCTATCACAGAATATAATAAATTTTCGCGTGAATGGATTACCGAGTGCAAACGTGTTTTACGTCCAGACGGCGCAATGTGGGTTATTGGAACATATCATAATATATTTCAAATCGGTGCGATATTGCAAGACCTGGGATTTTGGGTATTAAATGATATCGTTTGGGTTAAAACGAATCCTATGCCTAACTTTCGGGGAACACGTTTCACCAATGCGCACGAGACGTTGATATGGGCAACTCCTACCAAAACTGGTAAATATACATTTAATTATGAAACAATGAAACGCATGAATGGTGGAAAACAAATGCGGTCCGATTGGGAAATGAATATTTGCCTAGGCGAAGAACGCCTGAAAGATTCAAACGGAAAAAGTTTACACAACACACAAAAACCAATGGACCTGTTGCGTCGAGTAATCTTGGCTTCCACAAAACCTGGGGACATTATCCTTGACCCATTTGTTGGCAGTGGCACAACCGCCGCAGTCGCGCGGGAACTTGGTCGCCAATTTATCGGCATAGATCGCGAAGAATCTTATGTTATCGCGGCACGTGAACGTGTAGCAAAAGTCCAACCAATTGATTTATCGAACATAGAAGTATCTAAACCAAAACGTGATGAAATTCGCGTGGCGTTTCGTGAACTTATTGATGGTGGATTGCTCTACCCTGGACAAACATTGGTCAGTCCACGTGGCGAGCGTGTTATGATTTCATCTGATGGTAATCTTGTACATAGTCTGTATGGCAAGGCATCTATTCATGTGATGGCGGCACGTATACAACATTGTACCAGTTACAATGGCTGGGATTACTGGTCCGCTGAAAAACGTGATGGACAACTAGTTTCAATTGATGATTTGCGTAAATATGTCCGCGATATCAAGACCGGAATGAAAAAGGTCGCCTAGATTAATATTACCTATTCTAAAAAACGGTTGCAAACGCAACCGTTTTTCAAATACTCTGAAAATCCTATTGTCCTACGAACAAAAGTGAACGCAAATTATTACGATTCTGTAAAACAAAGAAACCACAGTAATCAGCACATCTATTTGCGCATTCTGATTTGGCGGTATTACCAGCGAATTCATTAACCCTCTTCCAACCAGCCGCTGAACCCGGTACTTTACAATAACACGCCTTGCCAACAGGGTTCTCTGTCGGGGCATTACTTATATTATCTTCATAAGCACTATCCATCGTGGTGTTAAAATCAGTACATACGCTTATCCCATTGACCTGGACTGTGCCACCGTTATATGGGAATGTTACACCCCAATCACCATAGTTGGACGGTTGTGTCGTACACGTACCCGCAACAACCTCACCAGTTGATAATCTTTTATAACAATATCCTGTTCCATCAATACCAACCAATGCTGCTAATAAATCTATTCCGTACGCGGTTTGTATACTGATATTCCACAGGGTACATCCCGCACTTGAATTTGCACAGGTTAATTTCGTCGTATCTGTTGTCGGTAAATTCGTAAACGCACCATTTAATGCAGATGCGGTTATCAGTTTATCTGCATCGGTACCGGCGGTATAACTGGTCGAATCTGTATACAACTGACGTTCACCGGTCGTCCCACTGGTCGACGTATACGTCACTACCGTTGAACCGGCATCAACACCCAGCTGACCCGCCGCAGGTATCTTGGCCTGTTTTGTACCAACCAATGTATCTACATAATTCTTGGATGTTATAGTTTTATCACCATCAACGCCAAACGCAATACCGGTTACCGATACCATCGCTAATATGGATGCCAGTAATATTCTTTTGAACATCATTGTTCCCCCCGTTTACTTTTAGTTGGATTGGCCGTATACTGTCTGATCATCAACCGTCCATAATGTGCAATCTGGACTATCCTGACATGTTAATTTAGAGGTCTGTATCGTTGGTATATTCGTTACACTGTTGTTTAATGCAGACGCTGTTACCAATTTATTCGCGTCATTTGTGGAATTATATGTTGTTTGTCCATCGTATATTCCACGTTCACCGACCGTTCCCGCGGTTCCGGTATACATAACAACCGATGTTCCTGTACCACCGGTGCTGTTCCCGGTTGCAGGAATCGTATCTTGTTTTGTGGCAACCAACGTGTCAACATAGTTTTTCGATGTAACCTTTTTATCCCCGTCTGCCATTACAAACGTTGTTGTCGCGGCAATTGTTAATATGGATGTCAATAATAATTTTTTGAACATATTGTCCCCCCGTTTATTGCGATTTTTATCATAAACACTGTAACAAAAAGGAACGTTTGGGTCCAGGTATTTTTTTTGATTTTTGTTTTTTAATTTTTCCTAGATTTCTGCGATAGACAGCGTTTCCGGTTTATCTTGGCATATGGGTGGACACAAACGTTCATTTATGTCCAGGCCGCCACACAAGGAAACCGCCCATCCGGGCGGTTTTATTTTTGAAAAATCAAAGATATCTTTAGAATACTTTGAATTTATAGTTCGTACCTGCACGGAATGATACATCATATCCTGATACGCCGGCACCTGCATTAACAGACCATCTGTTCGATATACCCATCGCGGCACCGAACGCAGCAGCAGATTGACCGTTAAAGTATCCATAACCCGCGCCCACTGACAGTTCGCCACGACGGACATCTGATACTGCAACCGATGACAACGCAACCGCACTTGCAATACCCGCAGACAAATCTTTGTCTAACTTTTCAACACGTTCATCTGTGTACGCATTAGCCTGATTTAATGTAAACGCATCATGTTCTGCGCTTGCCAAATCAAAATATTCTTTGGCAATATTTCTGACTGAACCTGATGTATTTTCATCACCATTCAAAGTTTCAATCGCTGCGGTATTTGCATTGATATTTGATTCGGCTGTTGCCAAAGCAGTATCCAAACTATTCAAGTTTTGACCAACACTACCTGTTGCTGTAACATGCGTGCCTGTGGTTGTTGAACCAATCGCACTATCTAACGCATTGATATTTTGACCAACATTGTTTGTTGCCGCAACGTGCGTACCCGCAGTTGTCGTGCCAATTGCGCTATCCAAACTCGCAACCGCACTCGTCACAGACGCACCTTCATCAAAGTTACTATACAATGCTGTATCAGGATCATCATCACCAGCCATGGTTGTAGATGTTGTAATTGCACTAGCAACCGCACCGCCATTACCCAGCGCTTCTGTAATTGCTGTGTTAACGGTATTGTTCACCTGAGATGCAGTTTGATATGCATCACCATTATTGGCTAACGCATCACTTATTGACGCTGCAACCTGACTACTCGTCTGATACGCATCACCATTGTTAGCCAACGCATCTGAAATCGCGTTATTCATCTGTTCTGTTGTACTGTATGCCTCTAACGTTGTTGCAACATTTTCAGCGGTTTGATATGAATTAGTACCACCATTTGCCAATGCGGTATTTATCGCCGTGGCAACATCACTGCTTGTCTGGTAACCGGCATCATTGGTAAATTGGGAAACATTTTGATCTGCCAATCTGTCCGTAGTTATTGTCCCAACAGCGATATCCGCATTCACGATTGTTCCATCAATAATATTTGATGATGCCACAGAGTTAGCCGCCAATTGTGTCGCACCAATCGAACCGGCAGCAACATCGAAACCACCCGCGCCATTCGCCACGATTGTCGTGCTGTCCACGATTACATTTTGTTTACCATTGACTGCGCTTTCCAATGCCGTCAACGCCGCACCAACTGTTGTGCCTGCTGTAGAGCTATATGCATTGGTTTCTTCGTCATATGCAGTCGATGTACCGATGATTTCCCCATCCCAGCTGCCCAACTGAGCATATACACTCGATGCATTCATCAATTTATCACCGAATGTGATATTTTGACCATCTTTGGTGATACTTGTAAAGTAGTTGGTTCCGCCGGTTATTGTCCACCCATCAGCAAAATCAACACTGTCGGTATCGTTCTCTGCGACTGTCCAACTGAAGTACCCTTCTGTATCACCATATTCTGAAGACAGCAAATTGATATTGTTAATTAACAACTTTCCTGTCCCGGTTATATGGGATATCGTATCAGCCTCACCGGAATAGAAGTTCGCATCCAAAGATATACCAACATCACCATTTGCAACCAGGTCACCCAATGCATCAATGTGGCCATTGTTCAGGTTGATTGTACCCCCGGCCGCCGTTATACCAACACCATCCAATGAACCATGTTGCCCCACAACAACATTTGCGTCACTTGTCATTGTCAAAGTATTGTTCTGAACCACAGCATCAAAGATTGTTTGACCGTCTTGGATATTAAGATGTCCATTTCCGTCACCGTCAACTGTGGAACCCTGAACAAATTCAACATTTGTTAAACTCACTTCTCCACCGTTATTAATCAACGAAGCCGTGCTTTCAAAGATATCACCTGTGAAACTTGCTGTACCGCTGTTCACAACCTGGGCATCGTAATATGTCGGGTCAGAAACCAAAGTACCAGCATTGTTCAGGTTCACACCAACATGTGCATTGTTGATAGTGAGAGCCGCGCCTTCGGCGACCTGAATTTCTTCACCATCAACCATGTCCAAAACAATGTCATTCAAAGTCAATTCTGAATTACCATCAACGATCAAGTCAGATCCGAATACCAATGTATTAGAACCTTCTGTGTTACCGTTACCGGTAATCGTGAACGTTGCATTTTGGATTGTATTGTCGGTTCCATCAAATGTTTCCGTTGCGGCCGTCAAGTTATATTCAACTTCTTGGGCCGTTTCGTCTGTGATATCAACCGCCATATTCAACCCACCGGACAAACCAGTAACAACGATATCACCGTCGGCATTACCCGAAGAAGCCAATGTCATACCTGTCTCACTGTTGAACCAATTGAACGCGGTGCTGTTCACCAGCACATCACCATCAACAACGTGAATCGTTTTTGGACCACCGTTACCAATATTCAGTGCGTTTGCCAATCTATAATTGACCTCGGTTGCACCAGCGGCCGCTGAGTACATATCTGCAATACCATTTGCATAATCAATATCACCCGCAATAATCGCACCAGTATCCAAATAAACCTTGCCGACATAATCATTGATCAAATCGTCAATCGTGTTAATGGTTGCATCTGATGCCACCGAAATAGTTGTATCAGTTAAATCGGTGTTAATTAAATGCAATTCACCATTACTATGTGTAACAGTCGCATATTTAAGCGCATTAGCAATTTCAATGGTTCCGCCATTAATCGTACTATCACTGTTAATACTAATTGTTGTCTTATTAGATGCATCCTTGCCAACAATACCACCATCCATAGAAATGGATCTACCTGTATTGGCATTCAGATACAAAGTGTATGCCGAAGACGCATAAATATCATTACCAACACCATTGGCTGTATTACCAGAAAACTCAACATTTTCTTGATCAGCATTGATGGTTAACTTTTTGTTACTGTAATGATAAATAGCGCCACCTTCAGTTCCTGCTGTATTATTTCTAAATGACGTATCCGTAATAGTCGTTATTTGTGATAGATACAGGGCACCAGCTTTACCTTCTGAGCTGTTACCTTCAAACGAACTGTTTGAAATAGCAAGTTGTGAAGAACGAGCATTTATCGCACCACCCTGAGTCGTTGCCGTATTATTCGTGAATGTTGAACCAGAAATAACTACGGGCGTAGTAGCAGCACTATCAACATGCATCGCCCCACCAGATGCCGCATTATTTCCTGTAAAGGTCGCGTTTGCAACAGTACCTTTTGACATATATATTGCACCGCCACTAGTTGCTGCAGTATTTGATGAATACGTACCACCATCAATATTTAACGTGCCACCAGAATAAATTGCGGCGCCAGAACCTGTTGTTGTAGTATTTAACGTAAAATCAGCATTGTTAAGAGTTAAAGTAGCACCAGAAATATTTCTAATTGCGCCACCGGATTTCGCACTATTGTGATCAAACCCGGCATTTGCAATAGTCATTGTGCCAGCATTGTAAATTGCACCACCTTCACCAGTCGCCGAGTTACCGGTAAATGTATATGAACCATTGTTCAAATTGACTGTCGCGGTGTGACCATTTTTTTGCATATTGTAAATTGCACCACCGTTTAATGCTGCGATATTTCCTGTAAATGTCGTTGTACCATTAATTGTCAATGTTGCATCACCATCGGTATCAACCGCACGATTCATTATTGCACCACCGTTCATAGACGATGTGTTACCCGAAAATGTGTTCGTGCTGTTGGCCGTCCCGATAACCATTGTGGCATTCAAAGGGACCTTTGGTTCGGTGTTAGATTCTGTTTCATAAGATTGATTTGCAATCGCGCCGCCGCCACGTTTAAACAGTTTTTCATCAACATCCGTGCCAAGTATTTGATTGCCTGTGAACGTGTTGGTATCACCCAAGATCGAAACATCACCGCCGGAATTGAATAATGCACCACCACTGCTGGCCGAATAATTTGATGTATTATTGCTGAATATTATACTGTCAGCATCCAATACAACCGATGATGTCAGTCCATCATCTGTTACCTTGTAATACAGACCCGCACCATGCGATGATGATGTATTATTATCAAACACCAATCTTGCACCACTAATGTGTGCAGAACCATCTATAACAGACAACGCCCCTTTATCAGTAGAAAGGTTGCTGAATGTCGTTCCTGTTTCTGTATCGGTTGTAGTAATATTTAATGTGGCGCCACTGTTTACATTAAGTTGTGAATTATTAACCGTCATCGTGTCTGCGGTCAATGTTGTGTTACCATCAGAATCTATCACACCTTCTAAAAATGCGCCCAACTTACTGTGATCCTGTTTCACAAACGTCAACACTGAACCATTTGTAATGGATATTGTGTTTGCATTTATAGTTGCACCATCGACCATCACCGTTGAATTATCAAATGATAACGAACCTGCCACCTGGCTATCATCACGTTGCGCCATCGCATAAACTGGTCTAGCGGTATATCCAGCATTACTTTCACCTATAATATCTGATACCTCAGAGAACACCGTAGAATAATCTTGGTTCCATGTAACACCAGCCAAATTTGCCAAATCAACATCAACCTCGTTAATCTGATAGTTAAATGCGAATGCATCTTCACCAGTCAATTCGCGCATCGTCAATGTTACAGGTCCAATATATGCATCACTGTTAGACATCGTCATCGAACGCCCAACCATCTGATATCTTGGAAAATCATTTTGGTACATATTACCTTCCCAGTTATCCATACGGCGACCACCAAACGCAGCCTCGCCATTTGCGACGTGTTGATTATCAAATGTCACATCACCAAACACGAATACGGGATGATCGGTCACTGGGGCATCTGCCATTGCAGGGGCAATCAGCAACGCTGGTAAAACAGAAACACCTAGCAAAACACCGTGAAGTTTATGCATATCTCTTCTCCTTTCCTTTTGTATGATGTTATTATTTAATCATGCTATTAACCACTTTGCAAGTTTTAATTTAGAAAAAAATAAAAAATATTACAAGACATTAATAATGATACTAGTGCTGATATACTTTTCTGTATTGATTTTTTTACTGCAACAACGTAACATAGCAAGCAAGGAAAACAATCTTAATAACAACATGGAATATAAAAAATGCGATTAAAACGATGGGTTGCGAACATTATATCTGGATTTATTCCGAACGAGTCTCGTCGTAAAAAATTTCGCACCAAATTACAATTTGAAACAAAATGGTGTCTGGAATTTGTACGTAACTACATGGGCGATAAAAATGTCAAACTGGACACATATGTCGGACATGGATGTTTGAACTATATTGTCGTGGCAAATAGAAAATATGTATTCAAATTTCCAATTCATGATGGCACAGACGAAGATCCCACGAAAGAAAAACGCATCACCGATTATTTTGCAAAAAAACTATCTATCACGGTTCCAACACTTGAAATAATTAAACACAATGGTCGGTACATAAAAAAATATGATTTTATTGATGGTGTAACACTGGCGGACGTAGATCGTAAAAGGTTTGACGCGAATCGCGCAAAAATCGCATCACAAATTGCGGACTTTATATTTACAATGTCGACAACCGATCCACGCACACTAGGTGATTTAAAACCGCGTGATGCGGGGCGCCCCGGATTTATGTATGGTTGGGGGCACCGTGATATTGGGGGCAATTTTATTTTGAATCCCAAAACAATGGATGTAATTGGTTTCATAGATTATGAAAACGCCGGGTTTGGCGATTTGATGCAAGATTTTAGAAATGCTAATCGTCATTGGTCACGGCGTGGTTATGATTCACTTGGTATAGAAATCTTGAAATTCTATACTGAAAAATACATTGCATATATCAACAAAAAATAAAAACACGAAATCAAATCGATTTAATTGAAAACTTTTGTGATGTATGATAAAATACGGTGAGAGAGAAGTCACATGAAAAGAATATTATACATATTAACACTTGTTGTATCTGTTTTCGTTGCGGGTAACGCGAATGCTGTAGCCGAAAACCGTTGTCCAAGTTCCGCGGTGCTGGTCGCGTACTTTAGTGCAACTAGCAACACCGCAAAAGTTGCAGAAAAAATATACCAGGTGTCCAAGAGCCACGGTATCAACACCGATTTATTTGAAATCAAACCAAAACAGCCCTATACCGAGGCAGATTTGAACTGGCACAATAAACAAAGTCGATCGTCAATTGAAATGAATGACCCTGCCTCTCGTCCTGCGATTGTAAACAAAGTGAAAAACATTGATAAATACGACGTTATTTTTGTTGGGTTCCCAATCTGGTGGGATCGTGAACCAAGTATAATTGATACATTCATAGAAAGTTATAATTTTGATGGCAAAGAAATTATACCATTCGCAACATCTGGCAGCAGCGATATAGATGGTATTTACAAGAATATTGAAGCATTGGCACCAAAAGCCTATGTTGATAGAGGGAAACGCTTTCCCATGAATATATCCGAACAAGACGAAAAAAATTTAGATTCGTGGGTATTTGAATACGTTATGCCAATGTGCGTGATTAAATAACAAAACAAATTTAATAAAAAAAGACCCGACTGGGTCTTTTTTTATTTATTACTGGTTGTGCTATCTGCGCAATTCGCGCGCCAACTTAAGTAAGATTAGACAATATATTAATAAAACTAAAGAAAAATTAAAAAGTGCCATTTCGTAAAAACAAATTACGTGCAAACTTATGATTTGGTAACAAATTGGTTACAAATTTTTGGGAGTTTTTAGTTGGGGCTGACATAAAATCTTTCCTTTCTCGCAGAAATTCAGGATTTTCTCAGCCCCTAACATAAATCTTGGTTGGGGCAACTGGATTCGAACCAATACTAGCGGAGTCAGAGTCCGATGTTCTACCATTAAACTATGCCCCAAGGCAGCGGGAATTATATACCGCCCACACGCGTTTTGCAATGAAAAAATACAAATTGTCTGAAAATTCATTCCTATGGTTTTAACCCACGGATCACAAATATAATTCTTGTAACCAAACCAAAAGGAACACGAAATGAAATTTTTACCAATTATATCTATATCTGCAATTTGTGCCGTTATTGCAAACAATGCAAATGCTTGTACTGGAATAACAATGACCGCAAAAGATAAATCAGTGGTCGTTGCCCGTACTGTCGATTGGGCGGGTTCCAAAATGAATAATATATATGTCGTGGTACCACGTGGACATAATGAACAATCGTTACTGCCCGACGGGACACAAAATGGGATGAAATTTACCGCAAGATACGGATTCGTCGGACTTGGTATGCAACAACCCGAATTCGTTGTCGATGGTACGAACGAAGCCGGCCTGTCCGCCGCCCTATTCTACTTTCCCGACTATGGCAAATACCAGCCATATTCGCCAGCAATGAAAGCCAATTCACTTGCAGATTTTCAGGTTGTATCATGGATACTGTCACAATTTTCAACAATCGCCGAAGTCAAAGATGCAATTGATAACGTTAACATAATCAATATAGATCCAACCGCATCAACGGTTCATTGGCGCATTACCGAACCAAATGGCCACCAGGTTGTACTGGAAATCGTAAACGGTATTCCGCATTTCTATGAAAATCCGTTGGGGGTAATCGCAAATGCACCGGGCTTGCCATGGCATTTAACGAATTTGAATAATTATATCAATATTCGTTCTGGCACCGAAGACCCGGTAAAATTTGGTCCAATTACACTGCGGTCGCTTAGTCACGGAACAGGACTGCTGGGGTTGCCGGGTGATTTCTCATCACCGTCGCGATTTGTTCGTATGGCATTTTTCAAGAACTATGCAATACAACAAGACACCGGTTTTGACACTGCAATGCAATCGTTCCATTTGTTGAATAATGTGGATGTTCCATTTGGCACTGCATTTAAAACAGGTACCGCAAAATTCGATATGCCGTCATCAACCCAATGGACCATTGCAACCGATATAACAAACCGGATTATTTACTATCACACAATGTATAACCGCGCTCTGCGCCGTATTGATATGAACAAAATAAATTTTGCTAATATTCCGTTTCAATATCACCCGTTAGATGCGACACAACAAGAAATGATTTTCGACATCGCACTAGAACAATAGTGGCGACAGTGATACATTGGCATGCATTGCCGAGTTGCGTTTTGGGGCTCCAATTGAATTAAGCACCAAAGTAGAAAACAAAAATAAATAGGAAATAAAAAAACCGCCCAAACGGGCGGTTCTAAGATTTTTACTAATAAGGCAAATCCCATAACACACAATTTGCATCAGTATGTGTTGGATCGGGTGTTGTCGTTCCATCCGGCCACCCAGCACAAACTTTTTTCGGTTGGGCAAATCCCACAACAGCAACTGCAGTCGGTATGTTGCGGCTGCCGGTATAATCGCCATTGCTTGATAAACTTTGAACGATGCTCTCCGACAAATTGCCAACCGTTACCAATGCATCAGGATTATTATCTGCAAAGGCACCGCCATCAGAACCGAAGAAGGATATATTATTTATTTCACGTTCCCCGCCAATTTCACCATTAGAATCATACATAACAACAGTATCGGCGGTTCCGGTCGGTAATTCGGGTGTTGGAATGTTTGATATTTCATCGTCTACATAATCATAGACATCGCCCACCATACCATCCACCGCACCCGCAGTGATAAGTTTATTGGAATCAGTGGATGAATTATAATCGTTTGCTCCGTCGTAAACTGCCCGACCCGTAAATTGTGTTTGTCCATCATTGCTAGTTCCGTTATACAGAACCACATTACCCGTTGTACCGGCAGTGATTTTTTCCTGTCTTGTGCCAATTTGTGTATCAACATAGTTCTTGGATGTTACAGTTTTATCATTATCTGCGTTCACTATTGTTGTTCCTACAATAACCGCAAGTATTGATGTTAGTAATATCTTTTTCATGGAAATTTTCCCCCTTCGTTTGTTCATATGAATTATATCAGACACAACCCGTTGAATCAAGTTCAAAAAAAAAAAAAAAAAACGAAGTATCAATGAGTTACACTCATTTTCAAATTTTTTATTTTTGCAAAATGCAAAAAACATCAAAAAATGTATAGTTGCCTTTTAAAAAAATGAGTTTATAATCCATGCGGTTTAACAGAAGGAGATGTTATGAAAATAAAACCATTTGCAGGTGTTCGTCCACCAAAAGAAATCGCCGCCGAGGTTGCATCGCGTCCATATGACGTTTTGAATTCAGCGGAAGCCAAGGCCGAGGCCGGTGAAAAATCATTGCTGCATATCATTAAACCAGAAATCGATTTTGACCCGATTGCCGATGAACACAGTCAGCCTGTCTACGACAAAGCCGTTGAAAATTTCAAACTGTGGCAAGATCGCGGTTGGTTGGTCCAAGACGATAAAGAAATGTACTACATCTATGCACAGACAATGGATGGGCGCACACAGTATGGTTTGGTCGCGGCGGCAAATGTTGATGACTATATGACCGGCAAAATTAAAAAGCATGAATTGACACGTAAAGACAAAGAAGATGATCGCATGATTCATGTTCGCATTCAAAATGCGAATATTGAACCAGTGTTCTTTGCATATCCTGATGTTGCCGAAATGAACGAAATCGTTGCAAACTTTGTTAAAACCCATGAACCAGAATATGATTTTGTTGCTGCCGATGGTTTCGGTCATAAATTCTGGGCGATTCGTGATGACGCAATAAACGCACGCATTACTGAAATATTCAAAAGCATTCCAGCAATGTATGTGGCGGATGGTCATCACCGTACCGCAGCGGCGGCACGTGTCGGCGCAGAAAAGCGTGAACAAAATCCGAATCACACCGGAAACGAAGAATATAACTATTTCTTGGCCGTGATATTCCCAGAAAGCCAATTAAAAGTAATTGACTATAATCGCGTAGTCAAAGATTTAAACGGTTTGACCCCAGAACAATTCTTGGCGAAACTTTCGGAATCTTTTGATGTTGTCGAAATGGGTACTGAAATATACAAACCGACAAAATTACATAATTTTGGAATGTATCTAAACGGCAAATGGTACTCATTGACCGCAAAGCCAGGCACATACAACGATAACGATCCAATTGGTGTTTTGGATGTTACTGTTCTGTCCAATTTGGTGTTTGATAAAATATTAAACCTTGGTGATTTGCGCACCAGTAAACGTATCGACTTCGTCGGTGGTATTCGCGGACTGGGTGAATTACAAAAGCGCGTTGATAGTGGCGAAATGGTCGCAGCATTTGCGTTGTACCCGGTTACAATGCGTCAAATTATTGATATTGCCGATACTGGAAATATTATGCCACCAAAGACGACATGGTTTGAACCCAAACTTCGCAGTGGATTGGTTATTCACAAATTGTCATAAAAAAATGGTTGCGAAAGCAACCATTTTTATCTTGCTCTTTTAAATATGTTATGCGACCTGCTTTGTTTCGCATTGTTATATTCCGCCAATAATTTCTGAAAGTTATCTTGATTATCTTTTACCAACATGACATTGCGAATAAATTGTTGATTACGTAACGGGACACGAAAAACGAAACAAGAAAAATTACGGCTGTGGTGTGGACGCAACAAAATACCGTTGGAACGGAATATCCGCATCAGTTTTAATAAGCCCTGTCTATTCAACACAGATGGTATTATATAGTAGTAACGCCCTTTGACCTGATGAACCTCGAACACCAGATTTGCGGCATCCATTACATCTGTGATTTGCGGTTCCCATTTTGGAAACCAACCTGTTTTTGATAATGTATATTTTATGAAATCCATAGCAAACCTCATCACGTAACGGTTCACGATACTCGCATAGAATCAAAAACAAGTCAAGATATTTAAATGCCCAACAAATGCGACACTTTCATCATCAATATAGATTCATTACCAAATTCATCTGTATTGTTTGGGTGTATACGGTATATAAACCCAAACGCACCATCAGTAAATGGACCAAAATTATGGCGATACATCGCATTAAGTCTAACTTCGCGATGTGATGGCGACATATTCAAGTATTGTGTACCATAATCTGTAATGGCTAAATCATATTGCCCATCATCACTGTCAATAATTTCATAATCAACATAATCATACTTCATGGTTCCACGATAAACCGCCAATGGCAAAGATACTCCGAAATTGAAATTGCCTATGTCCGCACCCAACGCGAATGCATTTGAATTCAAATCTGACATATCAACAATCGTTCCAAATGCCATATCAGGCGCCGTATGCGCGAATGTCGCACGTGCGCGCAGTTTGACATTATCAGTCACATTCCAAAATGCATCAACATCTATATAATTTGTATGTGCCGATCCAACTTCTAATAAACCTGACGCATACGCACCTAACACAGTATTACTTTCACGCATCGACCCCAGCGAAGTGTTTATGCCAAAATTTTTCTTATGCCAACCAATTTCAGATTGTGCACCCGAAACCGCCCCTAATCGCAACGGTTCATTCAACGAAGAAATTGTTGGATCATTGGCTAACAAACCTTCGTCCGTAATTGCACCAGAAAATGCGCGCGCACCAAATATCCAATCGCTATACCCATATTTTACACCACCAGTTGTTGCGCGCGATGTCAAAGACAAAATTGGATTTGCCATCCCGGTAAAGCGCGATTCACCATCCGTTAGATATCTTTGGTAATTTGCGGACAAATCAAAATCACCCATCGAATATTTGAAACGCATATCATCCAAACCACCCATATCATCATTATAAGCACGCTCAGAACGCGAAAAATTGAACTCCATATTTCCAACATGCATCATATTATCGTTATCTTTGCGAACACGTAAATCACCAAGGACATCGCCCATGTACAACGCGCCACGACCCTCTTCGCCGAATGATACGTTACTGTTCCAAACACGCGGCAACCGCATAGACCCATCAATACTTTCAAGCATATCATATGCCGCAATATTTATTGCGCCACGACCAAAATTCAATGCGGGCGAAGAATGGAAGTTCGTATTTGTTGCTGCGCGCCAATATGCATTCCCTGATGTTGATGTAATTTTTCCATTTGAACGATAATAAACATTTGTTCCCGGAGTCGTTGCACGTTCAAGATTTATCACACCATATCCGAACACTTCTTGGAACAAATCAAGATAATTCACATTATTGTTTGCGCTGTCATCCAACAACAATTGGTATTCTGTTGGCATTTCATACATTGATTGAAGATGCGCAATCAATGTTGTTTCATTTAATTG
The DNA here is from genome assembly GCA_017615655.1 of Alphaproteobacteria bacterium. Lineage (GTDB taxonomy): Bacteria > Pseudomonadota > Alphaproteobacteria > Rs-D84 > Rs-D84 > Enterousia. The sequence continues at coordinate 181,514 of JAFZZS010000002.1, read as the reverse complement.
TGCCCCTGCGGTCAATCTGCTAAGGAATGGTCCATCTGCTGTCAACGCTAACAGTGTAAATATTTCCTGTGGACTCATATAGTAAAATGCGGACCGTAACACACCGGCGGCACCCGCAGCAGATGCAACCGCCATTTCATCAGTAATACCAACTGATGCGAAACACCATGGGTCTATACCACCATAACCTTGTCCTGCAATTCCGCATATACGCGCTTTATAGTAATTAGTATCACCATCAGCATTGGTCTGTTGCCATTGTGCTAGTGTATATTTATTCGGGTTAGAATTTGAATTTGCCGCAATGGATGTTGTACCCTGTGTGCTGGCACCAACTGCAACAACTGACATAAATAAATGTTCCAAATTATTAAACACTAATGGCGCCGCATTTTCAAATGTCGCAACCTGAAGCGCATCATTATACAACGCACCAGTATTTTGAAGCGATGCACCCGTTGAAAAGATTGTCAGTGGATTATACGATGACCCAAGTCCGTTAAAGAATGCTTGCGCTTGAACCAACGGAATCAAATTGTTATCAGTAGATGCACCCCCATACGCATTCTCAATGAACCCAGCAAAATAAGTTTGCGAGAAATTACTTGCCATAACATCTTGAACTGTATATGCCGTCCGACTGTGCAACGGTTCAATAACATCGGCATTTGCAATAATATCGACACGTGAACGCCCACCCGATACAGTATCACCAACATATGAACGCGCCGCCGCATTAACAAGTGCTGTATAATTATAATAATCTACACCTTCACTTGTTACTTTTTTCATCAACAACAAATTGCCAGCATTTGCCATATATGCTGCATCAGCAGCCCCATCACCATCAAAGTCAATGTAATATAAATCACCAATCAGATACCCATAATAATATTTTGTCTCGGCACCATATGTATAGGTCCACGTTATGCTTTTTGTTGCATCGCCAAGCTCTGACGTAGCGACCGCCGAAACAGTTGCAGTAATACCTGTACTTTCAAATGTCATAGTATCACCGACGGCAATATCTGTCCCAGCAAAAGTATATGAACCAGACACCGAACCATCCCAATCAATCATCTTCTTACCGCCACCAGTTCGATAAATTGTCATTTGGCCGTTTGGCATAAATCCTGCAAAATCACCGTACGGGTTTGTTTCAAAATTTCCACCAACAATCTTGCCTAACAAATTATCATCAGCACTTGCGGAACCATTATGTATTGCTGTGCCCGAATTAGACAAATCAAATGTAGATAACAACATCATATCTTCAGATGATGTATCATCATCTATTGAACCTTCGTTTGCGCCATTCAGCACAACATTATTATAGTATTTGCTAGAAATCATACTATTATTTGCGGGGTTCAACGTTGAAACACCAGAATTTTGCGTCCACAACAAAAATTTATCTTGTAACGATGAACCGTCAACGGCATTAACACCATTCGCAGTAATCAATGCGACATTTACCGGTCGCCCCCCCATAACAGAATATGCCCCAAGGTTGTATATCGGATTATCATGTGAATCACGTAACGCCAATGGTCCGTGTGTCGAAGTATCGCGCAAAGTACGCATTCCCAAATACCCACGCGCCAACGGCGAATATCCACGCATCAATAACAGATAATTTTGGGATTTATTACCTGCATAATTGTTCATCAAATAAAAATCTTTGTAATAAACAGTCTCTTCGTTTTCCGCATCATATTGTGTATAATAAAGTGCCAAATTATTTGCATAATTTGCATTTTCTTGTGTTGCATTTAACATTGCCGGACCATATGGCAATGCACCCGCCGTCCACGCGATTCCTTCGTTTGACGATGAACCGCCACCACTGCCACCGCCACCATGTCCCCCGCTGGACGAGCCTGATGAGTGATTTTCGTTATCATGATCAAATACATCTGTCAACAGGTAAAGTCCGCCTACGACAACCGCGACACCCGCGGCCCCCAACACCAAACTTTGCGTAGTAGACAACCCGCCAAAAAATCCGCCTGTTGTTTCAGATGAATTTCTATTTCTGTAATTTCTAATTTGCTTATCACATTGTGACGCATCCGCACCATACATTTGCAAAATCTGCGCCGCCCGCAAATCATTGTTCATTAACGCCGTACAAACCAACGATAATCCCGTATTATCAACATAATTTATGTTTGCCCCATTATTAACCAATATTTGAACCTGTTGTATATCCGCATTTTTTGCCGCAGACAACAGTTGCGCCGCAACTGCGAAATCTTCAGACGCAGCAAACGCCCCCGCAGGAGCAAAAAACAAAGCAAAAACAACCAATTTGGTGAATTTCATCCCCTACACTCTCCATACCACTTTGGTATTCTAACACAGTTTTTAAATCTGTGTCTAGCAAAAAAAGTTCGGGGCATTTTACTGTCCCGAACTTTTGCATTACGAATGAATTCGTAATTTTATTGGTAACTGCGTCCATTATTTGATATAACAAAACTAGAATTAAACGCGGAATTCGATTGATTTACTGCGCTACCGTTTTCTGTTCTTGTTATTTTCGCATGACCTTTAACAGAAACACGTATGTGGATTGTTTCTTCTTCTGGACATGGATCTGGTTCTTGTGGACAAGGTTGAACAACATAAACCGTATCATGTACCACCGATGGTTTTGACGGTTTACGTGGTTGTCTTGGTTGCTGTGGCCCGTCTTTACCACCTTGATCTGTGTCTTGGTTTACCGTCTGACTGCCACTGCCATTAGTGTTATTAGAAACATTTGTATTCTGACTTGAATTGACAGAACCCGAACCAGTATTTGTGATATTTTGGGTATTATCGACATGTGTTTCATTCTGATTCCACACGTTATCATCACCAATAATTAACGTTCCACTGTTATTTATTTGGGTTGGTGGAACTACATATACTGGATCGCATGGACGTCTGTGGTGACCGCAACCACAGTCACGTTCTTTGCCACAGCATGCCACCAAAAATTTAGCTAGAATCACTAATCCACATACACGCAACAACTTTTTTCCTTTTGCGCGCAACAATAAAACTTTGTTATTCTTCTTCTGCATTTTTAACCCCTTTTGGTTTAGTTGTAACTTTATTATAGACAAATTTTTTGCGTTGTCAATGATATAATAAAAATATTTTGCAACAGAAGTCTTTTTTTGATATAATCATGATACTGGACAAGAGAGAAATGAGACATTTTATTCTGGCTTTTGTGGTCGCATGCGGTGCATTTGGCGCGTTTGATACGTATGCCGCGGTCAGTAAATGTTCAAAAACCAACCTTATGCGTTGCCTTGATTCTGCCTGTGCAATAAATGCCAGCATGAACGCCGCCGCACGTTGTCAGTATTGCGGAACATCGGCTGCGGGGACCCCGCCATCGCAAAAAGGGTTAAGTAATGTAACCGTTGGTCAATCAACTAAATACGCAATCAGTGATAAAGATTTATCACTTGCGCCATCGGATCCTGGTAAACGCTATATATGGGCAACGACTGAATGTATTAAAAAATTACCTGACTGCACCCCAGATGACGCATCGTCTGCATACGATAAACTTATTGAACAGTCTTGCAAGGCGGCGGGTATAACAACGCAAATAAAGAATCAGGCAACAAGCCTGAATACCAAACCAACCAAGACAAAATGCAATTCGACCTTTACCGCGTGCATTGAAAAGAAATGTGGTGTTGGATTTGATTTGTGTGAAACAGACGGTGACTTTGATCGATTCGTCGCCGAATGTGGCGCCGATGCCAGTGGGTGCGACGAATATATCGCAGAATTCAAGAAAAGCACCGCCAGCGCGCGAACAAGTGCAATAAAAAATCGCGACAAATTGGTTCAAACAATTGCCGACGGATACCAGACAACACGTAAAACAAAACTTTCCAACGCAATGGCAAATTGCACAAACGGCAGTGCGGCAAACGCCTGCATCAAAACAGTTTGCGAAAATAACATGCGTGGTAAATGCAAAGATTCAACAGAAAAATCTATGGCGACGCAGTTATGCAAGTTCTATGAAACTGCATGCACAGTATTAAAATAAAAGATGAAAACGATAGTAAAAAATTTTTATAAATTATCATTTGCAGCAATTGTCGCTTGTCTGTGTTGCGCGATGGATGCAGGTGCCGCCGCAGTCAGACAGTCGCCAACATATGCAAACACGAAAATGAATCGTACGGGTACGCGTGCACCGGTCACAACAAGTGTTAGCACACCTACAGTTACCGAAACACCCGTGGTCGAAGAACCCGCCACCGTAGAACCCGAACCAGAACCAATTATTGTTGTCGATAATAAAACATCAAAATTTGATGCGGTCTTTGAAGACCTGGGGACTGATACTGCTGAAAATTCTGCAAGTGATTTGGCAGAACGTGTCCGTCGTCAGCGTGCATTGCTTGATGGGTCTGCAAATGCCGGTGTCGGCGGTGAAACATCATCGGGTATAACTGGCGCAAATGCGTGTGATTCGACACTGCGCAAATGTATGGCGGAAAAATGTGGTAACGATTTTACAAAATGTTCAAAAGACAGTACTGCAATTTGGGGTGACAAGATGGATTCTTGCCGTCGCAAGACCAAGTGTACTGGACATGAATATGCCGTATTTGCCCCCGAGATTTTGGCTGACCGCGATTTGAACGAACGCATGTCATATTATCAATCGGTTTTGACCTGTGGTAACAAGTATAATTCATGCGTATTTAATGCATGCGGTTCAAAGTTAGAAAAATGCCTGTCTAAATCAGATGGTGATAGCGCGATTTCAAAATGCGAATCGATTGCACGTGAATGCAAAGAACAAGACAGTGGTCTTGCCGCACGTGTAATGAGTGTATTTGGTGATTTGCGTACTGTCGCCACCGCCCAGGCCAAGAAAGACGAAGAACGCCTGTATGAACTGCGTGATTTAATGCGGACCCAGTGTAATCGTTTAGGTGCAATGTTTGACGAACGCACCCTAGATTGCGTATATACGGTAAACTTCTTTGCTGGCGACGATAACAGCACACCCAAGGCATCCAAGAAACTTTACGCCGGCGATACATTCCAATGCAACGCAAATTGGTTTGGTGTCGATGTCACAACATTCAAAGAAAATGCATATCGCCGCACACGCGCGCAAACATCTGCATCATCTGCGATGTTGGGTGCGGGTGTTGGTGTCGCCGCGGGTCTGTTGTCTTCGGGGGCAATTGGTCGCGCACTGGATACTCAAAAGGCTGAAAAAGAGGCTAAACAAGAATGTGAAGATTCTGGATTCACATGGGAAAAAGGTGCATGTAATCAAGAAAAGCCATTAGAAAAGCCCAATAAAAATGATAAAAGTGAATTAACAGATGATGAATCTGATGATATCGACGATGATGACATAGAAACCGATGACACACCCAAAGGTTCCGCATCAACTGACCTAAATTCTATACTGAACAACAGTGGTGTTACCGCGATTGCAAATGATGCGGTAACATGTTTGCAATACAAAAGCGAATCCGAATGTGCCGAACATAGCGATAAGTGCTATTGGGAAACAAGCAAAAAACCGAACGGTTGCTGGGCATTATCATCTCAACAATCTGGGACCAGTGCCACCGAACAACCAGAACAAAACAACGAAGTGGTCCCCCCTGCGAATACACCGCAAAATTCCGGTTCATGCAACCTGAATTTTAGCGAATTGGCACAAAATTTGGTAATTGATAAACCCATAGATTTATCGGGGTGCAGTGCCACCCAAATTGCACAAAACAAAGGTGTCCTGGAAGCCGCATGCAATGGAAACAATACCACACTTGTTCTTAGAAAAAATAATAAAACTGTATCAGAACATCAAGTCGAACCTGTCACAGAAAACACATCATTTACATGTAAATTTAAAAGATGGTTTGATATAACAGACGTCAATGGCAAAATCGCAGAGATTGAAAAATGGGATTCCGAAACTCAACCCACCCAACAAGATTGTGCCAGTACATGCGCAAAAATAAAATCTATAACCGATCCTGCCAAGAATATAGTCGTGTTCCCTGACAATAAACAATGTTTGAAGGTATGTGTCCCAGAAGTCAAAAAGTCTTGCGATGGGCTTGTTGGAAAACCGTTTGGACGATCTATCATTTCAGATATTGCCGTCATCAAATATAAAATGGATGGTAATAAACTTACCTATCAATGCCAATTTCATTATCAAAACGTCACAGACGACATAATGAACGATGCGATGGCAAAAATAAACCAAACAAGCCATACGGGACTTAGTTACTCGGGTGCAGGTAGTGAAGGAAGTGGCAATCAAACATCCAATTCATCTAGTAAATTGAATCCAAATGTAAACGGAACAGATATGCATTATATTCTGATTTCACAGAAGTTTGACAATTTGTCGTCCATCGAGAAACAAGCATGGCCATTAGTATGGGGTAAAAGACCAGGTGAATGGTTCGTAAATTTCCCAGATAATGTTTCTGTTTGGGGGCTTAGCGCATGCAGCAGTTTAGCGGGTTCCAAGAAAAACGCGGTTGCAACCAATCAAGACCGTGTATTAAAGGCATATCAGGCGGCATCTGAACCAACCACATCGCCCGAGGGTCGATATTGTTATTGCAAATCGTACTCTGCCCCGAACAGATCAAAGTGGATTTATGTTGACGATACAACAAGCAACAAAGATTGTGCCAATCAGTGTCCGGTGTCCTGTGCATACGCATTAATGAAAAATACCGATTTCCGCAAAGCAGTGGTCAATAATCCAGATAACTCGACAAGCACCACGACAACCAATAACAATAATAATAACCAGGGGAATAATACAAAAAACAACACATCCACCCAAACTGGTAAATTGAATCCAAATGTAAATGGAACAGAGTCGCGTTACATCGGAATTAATCAAACTTACTATGATTTGTCATCTGAACAAAGACAGGGGTGGCCTGTAGCATGGGGTAGAAAACCAGGTGAATGGTTCGTAAATTTCCCAGATAATGTTTCTATTCGTGGCTTCAGCGCGTGCAGCAGTTTAGCGGGGTCCAAGAAAGGCGCAGTTGCAAGCAATCAAGACCGCGTATTAAAGGCATATCAGGCGGCATCTGAGCCAACCACATCGCCCGAAGGTCAATATTGTTATTGCAAATCGTACTCCGCCCCGAACAGGTCAAAGTGGATTTATTTTGATGACGAAGGTAGCAACAGGCAGTGTTCTTATACATGCCCAATGCATTGTGCCCGGGAGTTAAAGAACTATTCTGATTTCCGTAAGGCAATTGTCAATAACCCAGAATAATATTTGACAACATAAAATTAAATTCTATAATTCGCCCCCGGTGAAATAAAAAAGGTAATGTTTATGAATTTTTGTCCGCGTATCGCACGTGAAGATTACAATTCCCGGGGTGATTATATTCCTGCATGGCGCAAATATGCACGCATGCATAAATCTGTAAAACTTAGCGAAATGGAATGTGACCTGGGGAATTTTGGCGCGTATTCGCCCGCATATATTACCACCAACGAAGATTGGCGTTTTGCAATGCACGAATTAAATCCGAAAAATAAATCTGTTCTTACCGTTGCTGGCAGTGGTGATCAGCCAATCGCATTTGCAATCGCAGGCGCCCGTAATATTGATACATTTGATACTAGTTTTTTTGCCGATGTAATAATGAATATGAAAACATCCGCGATTCAAACACTAAATCTGGATGAATATAATTTATTTATCAGTGGTTTGGCCGATGCGAAATCTGTTCGTGATATTCCCCAATATGAAAAAATTGCCGGCAAATGCCCACGCGAAACAATCATCGCAACTAAACAAATGCATGGTTGTAAAATCTTTCATAATGGCATCGGTCTTTATAAAGAATACATGCCAACCGAATCGGAATATAAAACTGCACAAGAAGTTATTAAGCAGCCAATCAACTTTATCTGGTCAGATTTACAAAACTTACATTCACATTTGAATAAAAAATATGACGTTATATACCTGTCGAACATATTTGAATATTTCCGCGATGGAACAAAAATTACAAATGTGTTAAATAATCTTGAAAATTTCTTAAATGTGAATGGACAAATAATGCTTTATACATCGTGGGTACATACCCATGTATCTGAAGCAATTGTTGAAGCCGCAAAAAAATGTGGTTGGGGAACAATAAAATCACATGAAATCAAAAACGCGGTCATGTTGACATTAACCAAGACACGCTAGTCCTTGGGACTGTGCTTAATCAGGTTTAACAAATCATCAGTGCTTGTAACTATATCAATCCCATCTTTGCGCCATTCTTTTGTTAATTTGTCCAAATCCATAATATTATCAGCACCAAGATAAAGAACAGGTTGCAATTTGTCGTTTTTCTGGGCATTCATCAATTCTATAATTGGTGACGGTTTTTGACGCCCCGCAGCAAACCAATCTATTTCATCCGCAACCCAAAAATCATCGTCATTATGCACCGCAATTGCAAAATCACCCACAACAATCAAATTTCCTTGAACAGCGGTTTTATGCCCTGCCCCAGAAATTATTTCATTAATTGCAATATATTCTGGAACATTTTGTTGTTCGGTGTCCGATGAAGAATCTTCTTCGTCGTCGTCAAAATTTATATCGGAAAACACCGGGACATCGGAATCTTTTGCCACCGGTGTATCAAAATCGGTTGGAATTGGGAAATCTGATTCCTCGGCAGTTATGTTTTTCGTCACATTTGACCGTGTGGATGCAGTTATATTTTCAACATTATTGCTAACTGGTCGAACATGTTCCACTTGTGGCACTGGCAACGGTGTATCGTCAAACTTTGCCGGACGATTAAATACGGACATCTGATGCACACCATAATTTTTACGTGCCCGCATGAAAGTCTCACGCATCTCCGCAGGAACCCCTTGGGGCAACTGCGGCAAAACTTCAGCCTCGCTAACAATTGGTTCTTGGACAAATGGTTTAGATTCTGTTGCAGGCTTCACAAGACAATTTGGCAATGGAAATTTTATCGGCATCACTTTGTTTCTAAGTGTAAATAATGTGGTTGCAATATACATCGGTACCGCCGCCAGAATTAAGATGGCAAAAACGAAACCTGCAAAACCATGCAATTCTATGCGCGCCATCTTGGCCCAATGTGCCGCAGAAAACATATTAAAATGGAATAAACCACGCAGTACAGCCCACATAATAAACACATAAATTCCTGTCCACGCCACCGCGCGCCAAAATTCTGGTGAAAAATTCTTGCTCTCAGCCATTATATTCTGCAACCCATTGTTACTATAATTATAGACATTTTTTGTTATCTGTCAATACTAACGGTCAATTTCATAAAAATTGACTTTTTTATATAAAAAAACTTTTTTATAGGCCTTTTCTATGATATAATACCAGAGATAGAAAAGGAGGGTTTTTCATGCAAAAACTGCTGAAAACAGTGTGTAAGAGTGTAATTTGTGTATCTGTCATTGCTGCGACGGGTGCATGTTTTGGTGCCGATAGCCCGCGCGGTAACGCGGCGCAATCGCGCGGTCGTGGCGCGGTCAGTAGCGCACGTATGCCATCAATTCCGGTGTTACCAGTAAGCGCGGTTGGGCATATGACGACCAGTAGCGATGTTGTAAATCCGCAACCTGAACCAGAACCGGGACCGACACCACCACCGGGACCAACCCCTCCACCGGGACCGAACCCAAATCCAAATCCGGATCCAGATACGCCGGTTAACCCATCTTGTCCGGATGGTGGCGTTGCTAATTCATCATACACTGTTGATAACTGTATGAACGATGTTCTTGCATGTGTTAATGGTGGTGCATTACCTAATGGTATAAATTCACTGTTTAACCAAGACTTACGTGAATCTATAATCAATGGTATGGGGCTGTGTCTGACCCAGGTTGAAAAGTGCGTAGTAACTGTCCGCAAAAACTGTCAGAATGTTTATGCATCAATATCTGATGTGTGGCTTGACTTTAATGCGCGCAAAGTTCAACCAGAATATTACAGATTTGTATTGGCTCAGACTGGTTTAACACCGACCCAGGCTGAAAATACATGCTTGCTGTTGGATCGCAATACGTATGGTGCATCATTTGACGCAATTTCTACAAGTGATAGGACCACGTCAGAATATGCACAAAATGTTGGCGCATACAACAGCCAAATGAACAATTCCTTGACCAAGGCAAACCCACTTGGTGCCGAAATAAATCACACCGGCATTGATGGAAAGCGTGGATACTATGCACGTTGGGATGCCGAAAAGGCCGAATGCTTGTTGCGTGTTGCAGCGTACAACAAAGACAACGCAATTAAAAACAGTTGGTTATTCGGCATTGTTGGCAACGAAGACCCCGCAGAAGTATGGAAAGCGGCCGGGTCGACATTTACCTGCAATAAAGATTTGTTTGGATTCTCGCTGATGAACAACACCAAAACTGCCGCAGTTGTTGGTATTGGTGGTGGAACGTTAGTTGGTGCCGGTGTTGGTGCACTTGCCGGTCATGGCGCACGCAAGTTTGATTGTGCAAACAAATCAATGCGTGACGAATTGTTGAAACAAATCCAAGACAATCAAAAAACAGGCGTCCTTAACCAGTTCATCGAAAATCAGATTTCAAGCACAGATAAAACCATGACCCAGGCACAATGTACAGAAATCATGGACTTATATGACCTGTGGCAGATGGGTAAAGATGCTATAAACACTTGCGAAAGCAAGAGTCAAGTGCTTGTCGAAATCGATGCAGAATTAGATATTGAAGTGATTGGTCGTGCAATCCGTTCACAGTGTACAAATGGTTCATGCTTTACGGATGCACAATTCAATCAAATCTTGTCTTCTATCCAGGCACCGTTCTCGGAATTGGCGCAACAGTATTCCGCCCAGATTCAAGAAGCACTTGAATACTGCACATTCCGTGCATTAAATTTGGCACGTCGTGATGGTACAGGCGTATACTGCAAGGGCCATGGAAACGAATGTATCAGTCGTGAAGAATTTGAACGTGAACTTTCAACATTAACGAAAGTATTCAATTCGTTGGAAATCTTGCAAGGTCAAGACTCTAACAGACTGAAAACAACATTAGTTGGCGCGGGTATTGGTGCGGCGGCTGGTGGTACTGCAACTGCGATTACCGCATTTGTTGAACGTAACAATATTAATTGTCGTGTTGCCGATGGTCTGGCCAAGGTCGGATTTGGTAAGTCATATACCATTGATCGTCTGCGTGACTTCTATGTCAAATGGGCATTGAACTTACCGGAAAATGTTGCACCAACTGCGGTTGTAACAAATTGTGACAATTGGCAATTGACATGTGCGTTATTCACAGACCTAAATGAATGTCGTGCCGCACAGTTCAATTATCGCCCAGGTAATTTGTCCAGCACAACATTAGTTCAAAATGCATGTACCCCATCAGGCAGTGCATGTATTGCGAATTTGTCAGTGGCACAGTCAAATGGGACATGTTTGACAACACCTGATCCAGATACACCGTCAGATGATGATTATGCAAATGTTAAAAATTGCAATGAGTGGAATGACGCATGCCAGGTATACAATAACGACCCACATAAATGCGCCATAGCCAAGGTTATATATACTCCGGCATCCATGTTGGTATCAAATGCATGCAAATATCATACACAGATAAATGAGTGCCGCCCAAGTGCAGAAAAAGTAAAGAAATATATGGATCCAGTTGACTGCACAATCCATCTGGAATAAAAGAATTTGCATGGTGTCCCAACGCCGCCCTATATGGACGGCGTTTTTTTTTATATTATTAGGCGATTATCAGTGATTATTCGTATAGTTTTAGGCCATGTGTACCAATCATTACTCTTATGCCCGTTTATTTGTCATTCTGCGCATATTTATTCATTACCCCATAATATTCATCATCCAAATACAAGTCGGGTGTCTTGTACCATCCCCTTTGCGTTGCGAAGGGGGCCGGCATAGCATACCGGGGTGATAGTGGTTTCCGCCCCCACAATCACCCTGTCGGGTGCTACCCGCCACCCCTTCTTGGAAAGAAGGGGATGGTTTAGCATCATGTGATGATACGTTATCGTAATTCCAAATTTTTCATACCAACTATATCATATGTAAAAACATCGCCCACAAACGTGGGCGATTTAATCTTAGAATTGTGTGTCAGTACAGCTTTCTTTTTCTTCATCCCAGGTCTTACAATACTTATTACCAAATAACGGATTCTTGGTAACTTTGCAATTCGTTGAACGAACACACTTGTGACAATTAAGATTTTCCCAATCAAATGTTGATGTAATCGTTTCCTTATAGTTCCATTGATTGATACTTTTTGTTCCAATAAGATCTAGATTAGTATTCTTTGTTACCTCGCCATTTGCGGTTCCTCGTGACGTTGCGACACCCGCACCGATGCCTACTGCAGCACCAGCAGCAGCAATACCCGCCATTTCAACAGTCGTTAAAGCAGGAAGTATAGCCACACCAGCGGCCCCACCAGTAAATACAAGAGCTGCGGCAACACCAGCGATAGATATCAAGGTTCCAGCGCTATTTTTTGGTGGTTCTGGCGATTGTGGTAAACTACTAAAATCCGCCATATTAACACAAGCCTGACGTGCTATTTCACGTCTAGCATCCTTAGAATTTTCTCCGATTATCGATGCCATACGTTCACCAATAGTCGCATAATCTTTTAATATTTTTGCATTCAGTTCATCATACTTTTTGTAATAAGTATCTTTGGCTATCTTTAATGCAGAATTTGCAATAGTCAGACGCATTTGCTCGGTAAGATTCGGGAATCGTCCTTGTCCTTCGCCTTTTCTGCCAAGTGTTTGAACCTCTTCGCCAATTTTGACACCTTCAACTTCACGTCCGGTCATACAATATTGAACCTTTGGATCCGATTCAATCGCTTGAACTGCAAGATTTATATTACGTTGCAACACAGCTAATTCAGAATTTATCTTTTCACGATGTTCGGTTACAATCTCGTTACCTTCTTCATCTTTCTCGACAGTATTCCAATATTTCGCAACGTCTATATTTCCATCATCATTAAATTCCACACTCTGCCAATATATCGTTCCATCTATTACCCCTGCAAAGTCTTTAACAGTTCCTAATCCACGGGTAGCACCACTCTGATCACGCCCTAATTCACTATCTTGTATTTGTGATACATCAGTGCGACATAAATTGTATGATATATCCAAACCCTCTGTTGATGGGGTATATTCACAAATCTTGTACTCCAACGACCGCGCGCCAAGATTCTCATCCACCACCAATTCATCACAGTCTTCGGTGCTGCCACAGACCTTAATCATTGCGGCATTGGCGGCCTTTTGACATGTATCTAACATATTGTTATCAATCGACAGGAAAATACCCTGCGCAATCTTGGACAACTCGTCATATACATCGGTAACCTTATTTTCACCATATTCATATTGGCAACCAACCAATTTCTCTGCTGGGCACATACGAACAATTGTATCAGTATCCAGTCCAACACATTGTGAATAATCAGAACCACAACGATCCTCGGACTGCAAACAATCTTTAAATTCTTTGGTGCATGAATCAACACGCATAGATGCCAAACGAGCGCGCACATAATCCATAATCTTTGGTTCGGCACCTTCGCATGGATCTATTTGAACTTTACACACCGAACGCAACGTGTCGGGGCGTGTTAAGCACATATCATACGAACCATCGGGATCGTTCGGATCCATATTATCACGACATGCTTTTTGGAAACATTCAGATATTGTTGATATACATGATGTCCGTAAATCAGATTCTGCAATTAATTCCGCAGATTTTACTTGCGGTGCAACCTCACGCAAGAACGTATCCCAAACCTGATCACGCACATTGACACATTCCTTTGTGACGGTCATACACAATGGCTTTTTCGATTCCAATGCATCATATGACCAAGCCGCAATTTCAATCGTAGTAGATGCACCCTTGATTTTTTTTGTTTTAACACTGCCTTTTTGCAACATCTCACGTGTTGTTTGCTGTGTAATACATCCCGTAAAATCATCACCACATCCGCCAGTTGTTTGCATACATTTTTTAAATTGAACTGTGCACTGCCCCAGGTCGTATTTGTTTGCACTGCGATATTGTTCCAATGCCGCTTCGCGCATTGCACTTTGTGCCGCAGCCAATTTCTGCGCGCTTTGCGTGCGCTGCTGACGCAAACTGTTTTCATACGCGGTGCAATCAGAACGTATACGCTGCTGATACATCAATTCCATAATTTTATCTTGCGATTTGCATTCTGGTATCTGCGCCACACAAAGTTTTGCAGACGCACGATAAAGCGCATCACCTGTTTTGTTTGCAATTGCCGTCCCATCAGACGAAAGCGAGAAAACATCTTCAATATCTTCGTCATCGAAATTAATACCAATTGTGTTCCATGACGACAAATCCAACGATTTGCGTTTTGATTTATTTTTCTCGGCATCCTTTTCAATGCTGCTTGTGATTTCTTTTGTACGCGCCATAACTGCATCGGCATCATCGCCCATTTCAATACGTTCAACACCGACTGTTGCCATTTGATAACTTTGATTATCCAACTCTTGAATCTCGGCCAAAATCGAATCGTATTCGGCGTTTTTATCACTGCATGTGCAACGGCCACCACTTATGTTATCTAGCATGCAAAATGAATCCATACAGCCACTAAATTTATTCCAACATACTTCGTCAACCGCCGTATTTTGATTTGCGGTTGCAACTTTGGTTCCAGTGCTAATAACATTTTGTTTGGCTGCACGCGCTGCAACCGTCGTAGGCTGTACCGCCGCCGCGCGTCCACGTGTTCCAACATTTTGTGCAGGCGCAGCTGTCGATGGTGCCCCCGATGACGTCCGACCTGCGCCCCCCTTAACTGATGAACCACGAACTTGGGAACGAACAGCTGCACGCGCCCCAGTAGATAAACCAGATGATTTATCATTTGATTGCTGCTCGACAGCCGAAACCGAATTCGAAGTCCGCGGACCACTGCGCGTCACAGGCGTTGCACCGTACGCACTAAACCCACTAAGAACGAAAGCCAATATCAGTAATATATTTTTCACTGGAATCCCCCCTATTATCTTTATTATTTTACCACAAAAATGGGGATTCACCAAGAATAAAAACAGAAAAAATTGTTCGTTTTTTGCCGAAAAATTATGCGGGGAATTCACCCCGCATACTAAACACTTGCACTGACAATTAATACTTATTTACCTGTTGCACGACGTTTAACTGCAACGGTCTTTTTTGCCGCCGTAGCTTTCTTTGCAGCTGGTTCTTTCGTTGCAACTTTCTTTGTTTCCGGCTTTGCCGCCTTTGGTGCCTTGGTGGCTTTCTTGTCTTCGGTTTCGGCTGCAACTGCCTCATCAGCCTTGGCTGCCGCTACTTCTGGTTTAACTGCCGGTTTTTTCGCATTAACATCACGATCGATAAATTCAATTATCGCCATCGGTGCTGCATCACCATAACGGAACCCAGCCTTTAACACGCGGGTATAACCACCCGGGCGTTTTGCATAACGTGGACCTAATACAGCAAACAGTTTTTTCACTGCGGCATCACTTGCATTGCCCAATTCAGATGCAACCAAACGACGATTTGCAACGGTATCAACCTTGGCACGTGTAACCAATTTTTCTACGACACTGCGCAGATCTTTGGCCTTTGGCAAGGTTGTTTTGATTTGTTCTTTTTCAATTAAGTTTTTCGCCAAGCCTATGAACAAAGCCTTGCGAGCATTAGTATCGCGATTAAAAGTGCGACCTGCTTTTTGGTGTCTCATCGGTTACTCCTTTATTTTGTTTCCGCCCTACTCTTTTACAAGTGGGATTTTACACCACTATGCGACCTGGGGCA
Organism: Alphaproteobacteria bacterium; assembly: GCA_017615655.1. Taxonomy (GTDB): domain Bacteria; phylum Pseudomonadota; class Alphaproteobacteria; order Rs-D84; family Rs-D84; genus Enterousia. Next base: position 165,576 of record JAFZZS010000002.1, on the reverse strand, counting down.
CATGCCCCAGAACCGCATCAATTCGTTTATTTATAAGGATCCTCGTACTTCTTGGCCAATTCCGCAATATTTTCTGGTGGCCAACCTGGGACTTCCATACCTAAACCAAGACCCATCGCTTCAAGTTGAATCTTGATTTCATTAAGCGATTTGCGCCCAAAGTTTGGTGTTTTCAACATATCGGCCTCGGTCTTTTGTACCAATTCACCAAGCCAGTTGATTTTGTCATTCTTTAAGCAGTTATTTGCACGAACAGACAATTCCAATTCATCAACACGTTTCAACAACTTTGGATCAAACTGCAATGCTTCTTTTGCGGCATCTTCTTCGCTTGGTGCAGCAATTTGTGCCGGATCTTCAAAGTTGATGAACAATGTCAATTGATCTGTCAAAATACGCGCAGCAAATGCGATTGCATCTTCGGGTGTAACACTGCCGTTTGTTTTAACAACCATTTCCAATTTATCAAAATCAGTTGACTGACCAACACGTGTTTCAGAAACATTGCTTGCGACATTCAAAATTGGCGAGAATATAGAATCAACCGGTATAACGCCCAATGGCAAGCCATCTGCATGCGCTGTTGCCGGGACATATCCACGACCCGAACCCAATGTGATTTCCATATCAAATTGTGCGCCTTTATCCAGTGTGCAAATTTCAGCATCTGGATTCATAATTTCAATTGCGCTACTGCATTCAATCATACCAGCCTTAACCACTGCCGGTCCAGAAACATGCAACGACGCCTTGTGTTGACCTTCGCTGTTAGCCTTGAAATAAACACCTTTAAGGTTCAATAAAATATCCGCGACATCTTCGTGAACGCCCTGGATACTTGAAAATTCATGTTGAACACCATCAATTTTAACATACAACGGTGCACATCCTTGTAACGATGACAATAATACGCGACGCAACGCAGTACCCAATGTCAAACCAAAGCCCTTTTCTAGTGGTTCGGCAATAAGTGTCGCCTGATTAGGATTATGTTCATCTGGGATGATATTCAGTTTCTTTGGCTTAATCAAAGCCATCCAATTTTTTTCAATCATTTAAGTTCCCTTTTAGCTTAGTTTATCATTTTCGCCAATCGGCCACGCACAAATTCCTTTGCGCGCCCGCGTATTTTATTATCATTTTTTTAGAAAGTCAAGGGATTTAGTGGGTTGCGTTATGATCTTTTCATCATTCCACTTTGTGAACGACCATCAATATATTCAGATTTTGATTTATTTACCTTGCGACGCAATGATTTAACACAGTCCGAGATACCTTTTTTGATCCCCAAATTATCACAACCCGATTCATCTTCGCAGTTTTTATCCTTACCACACATCTCATAACCATTTGCGACCGCAATATCATTTTGTAGTTGCTTCCTAGCATTTGTTGTATCCCTGTCTACAGCATTTTCAATTTTATTCAAATTACGCAACAAACAATCGTAAATATTAGCTAAATCTAAAGTATCGCAATCTTCAGCGGTCGCCAATCCGTTATTTGCTAGTGAACTGGAACTTGATGACGATGTTGACGAAGAACTTGTTCCTGTCAGGACTTCTATCTTGCTGGTTAAAACCGCCTTTTCCAGTTGTGTTTTGAAACGCTTGACCATCGCGTTCAGGAAATCGTATTCCTGCTTCATCTGTTGCGCAATAACAGTTGATTTCATTGCGATAACTTCATTCATATCCGCAATCTGTGTGGAATCCGTTGGGTTTTGTGCCAAACCCACATTGTATGCATGTATCGTGCACAATGCATACGCCGGTGAAAAGAATTGGCATCCAACATCTTCGTCTTCGTCATCATCATAGTACGCATAGGCACCAAACGATGCCATACAAACCACCGCCACGACCATAACGCGCAATAAATTTTTAATATCAAAAATTTTCATTTTATTAAACATTATTTTCCTATGCCCGTTCCAAAGCCCTTGGTTGCAGCATTATAGTTAATACTAGTTCCTGGTGCACGCTGATCTGTTCCAAGACTACTCGAACCTAAACTACTTGGTAATAAACCAGACCCGGTATTTGTAGATGACAATAACCCTGTGTTCTTGAATTGCAATGTCTGGATTGGAGCCGCTTCGGCCTTCAAAACACACTTTTTCATCACTGGCAACCATTCACAACTAAGCTTAGCTTTACAAATATCTTCTTCTTTTCTGTCTTCACACGGAACAGCAATACGATTTACCGCACTCACGAGATCTGTATTATTTAAACCTTCGCCAAAAGTTATTATCGACATTGCAATGTCCTCACCATCCTGACCCATTGCCTTTTCTGATTTATAGCAATACTTACCCAATTTCTTGGTATCAACGGCATTACGCAATTTTTTCCAACGTTCTTTACTTTCAACAGGGTTCACCATACAGAAATTTGCACCACAATCTTGGGTAATATCAAATTCTGTTTTGTTTTTATCGCGTGTTCTGCATGAGGTATACGCATCTTGATTAACCAATCCACGCAATGTTTCAATATCTAATGTCGCTTTCTTTTTCATTCCACGGAACAGCGGCACATTCATAACAACATCCGATGCACATGCAACCTGGGTCGCACCGGTCATACCCGAATTCGCATCAACCCATTCACGCTGAACTTCTTCACCTTGATTAATTATACTAACCAGACGACAATGTGTTTGATCTTTAGAAACCTTGCCTTTGTTTGTTAAAACACGATAATAGCAATTCCGCTCTTCTTTGTCATAACATTCACAGGCGCCGTCCTTTGCAATATCTTCTGCTGTTTGTCTGTCTTTAATCGTTTTGCTGCACGTATCACACATATATTTACCCCACATGTTGCAAGAATTACTAAGCAACATGATAACATCACTGACATCTATACCAACTGTCATGGCTAGTATCAATGCATCATACATATTTTCCACAACATTTTCGTATGGATCAAAGAAGTCATTCGCCAAATCTTTGAACTTTTTGACACGTTTCGGTCCGGTGCACCCATTAGCCGCAGAATCACATCCGGCGTATTCTAAAACCGCATCCAATTTTCCTTTCAAATCTTTTAATGCCAAAACCGCATCATCAATGGATGTTTCAATCTGACCAGATATTTGTTCACGCACCAAAATATCCGCACTTACGCCATTTTTTGCGGCCAATTGTTCGGCAACCCCAAGACCTTCTAGCCCTTCAATCATCGCACCGGTTTCACCTGTTGATGCGTAACTGGCACGTTGTTCTGCCAGAGCGTTTTGAATCTGTGCATTTTGCGATTCGCTTTGTGCCGCCATTTGTTCCTGCATGGCCGCCATAGATTCCGCCATTTGCGCCTGCATCGCCGCCATTTGTGATTGCATTTGCTGTACCTGGGCATTATTCTGCTCTGCCGCAGCTGCTGCAGCGGCAGCCTGAGCTTCGGCCTGGGCCTGTGCAATTGCGACCGCATTTTGCTGTTCTTGAACCTTGGCGGTCGATTGGGCCACAATTTGCGCGGTTATATAGTCAATAAGTTCATCACCATACTTTTTGCAACTGTTATTAGAATTGACGCAGCCCGCAACAATCGGACGCGCAACTGACATATCTACACACCCACCCGAAGAACACTTTGGGGTTGCGCAACGCAAAATAACCGCATTGCAATTACCAAAATTTGCTTCCGCAGGCGTTGTTCCCATACCACCACGACCATTCATAAGGCTGTTCCATTGATTATTGCTTGTCGCACCAGTACCATTATATGCGGTTAGATTAGACCCCGCAGTTGTTGCAACATTTGCCACCGCCGGCGCAATAAACGCGGCGCAAAGCACACCACACAAGACCTTTAATGGATTATACATCTCTCTTCTGTCATGACATTTTACCATAAAAAGCGGACAAATAAAAGGAAAAAGTGGTTAGTTAGTTATGTGTTTCCCAAAAAAATTACTAACCACTATCCACTTTCACTAACTACTAAAAAAAGCATTCGGCCGAAGCCGAATGCACAACAACATAACAAACAAGGAGAAAGAAAAATTATCCGTTGCAACGGTTGCAGTTATTGCGAACCACACGACGTTCTGAATATGTGCCGGCTGGTTCATAAACCGTTACTGGACGATATACCTGGTAATGATCAATTACTTCGGTATGTGTTTTAACACGAACAGGTTGCGCACAAGAATTGCATGGCGCCACGGAAACTGGGCGTTGTGCAACTGGTGCCGCATAATTGATAGCCGTTGTGTTATAACGAACATGATTCGTGTATGTTTCTGTTTCGGCATAAACACCACCATCAGATGCATTTGCACTGACCGCAACCATCGCAGCAAACAAACTTGTTAAAATTGTCTTTTTCATATTTGACCCTTTTGGTTATTCGTCAATATTATAGGACACAAAATTTCATTGTCAAGTATTATTGACAAATTTTTTTATTAGTGGTTAATGGACAATATTAGTGATTAGTATTTTCTAAAAAACGGCGCATTATGCCGTTTTACTAATCACTTACAATAACAACTAAAAAAACGCCCAAACGGGCGTTTTTTTAAACTCTACGCACTTTCTTCGGGCGACATCCATTATGTGGAATACGGGTTGTATCAGTAATGCTTTGCACAACCAATCCAGCATTTGCCAAACCACGAACCGCAGATTCACGACCCTGACCAATACCACGCATCAAAACATCAACGGTTTTCATACCCATTTCAGCGACCTTTTTGCCGACCGCATCCGCAACAATGGTCGCAGCATAAGGTGTAGATTTCTTGGCACCCTTGAAATTATTTGCACCCGCAGTGGCCCATGTTAACACGGCACCCGATTGATCTGTAATTGTGATACGTGTATTATTATTCGTGGCAACGACATGCGCAATGCCATGTGATACTTTTTTTACAACTTTCTTTTTATTAACTGCCATTTTTAACTTTTCCTTTTATTAGATGTCTTCAATTAACTATCGTGTTAATCTCTACCCAATTAAATTATTTACCCTTGACCGCAGAACCCGCGACAACGACACGTTTACCCTTACGTGTACGCGCATTTGTCTGTGTGCGCTGACCACGAACCGGCAAACGATTACGATGACGGATACCACGATATGTCTTCAAGTCTTGCAAACGTTTGATGTTCATTGCAACTTCGCGACGGACGTCACCTTCGACTTTGAAATTCTGTTCGATATAGTTTGAAATTTTGATAACATCTTCGTCGGTCAAATCTTTTGCGCGTAACCCATCTTTCAATTTCAGGGCTTTGCAAATCTGATTGGCTCTTGTTGGGCCAATACCATGGATGTACTGCAATGCCGCCTCAATACGTTTTTCCGCGGGGATGTTTACACCTGCTATACGTGCCATTTTTACTTTTCCTTTTTATTTTTCTTTGTATCAGACGATTTTCACCGTCCAAAAACTTTTGCTACATAATTCTATATAAATTATCGCAAAAGTCAAACCCTGTTTCACACAACCAACATTTATTAATTGCGGAAACGACCTTTCTTTGCGGCGGCGCCCATAACACCATGATATTGTTTTGCCACCAGATAGGATTGAACCTGATTCATGGTATCTAAAACAACACCCGCAACGATTAAAACACTTGTTCCACCAATAACCAATGGCATGCCGAAATGTGTATTCAATATGATTGGAATCACACAGACAACAATCAAATACAATACGCCAATGGCCGTTACTTTGGAAACTAAGGAATCCAAGAAAGTGATCGTTTGTTCACCTGGGCGAACACCTGGAATATAACCACCTGCATTACGCAAATTGTTACTTGTTTCTTCGGAATTAAATACAACTGCCGTTTGAAAATACGCAAAGAATGCGATTAAAATTGTATACAAAATGATATACGACCATGCACCATAGGTAAAGAATGCCATAATATTTTGAACGACCAGATTCTCACTTTGTGCAAAACGTTGAATAAATGCCGGCAACATCATAATAGATGACGCAAAAACCGGTCCCATAACGCCAGACATATTAACCTTGATTGGTAAGTATGACGCATTAGTATTAACAACCCCATTCGCCATAACCTGACGCGGATACAAAATTTGAATACGACGCTGTGCCATTTCAAAGAATGCGATAAGAGCAACAATACCAACAACAAACGCTATGACTAACGCTATCATTGCAGGTGACATTTGCCCAACCGAACCCAATGACACAACCTTTGCAATACCTTCGGGAACTTGGGCGATAATACCAGCAAAGATAAGCAAGGATGCACCCTGCCCTATACCGCGTGCCGTAATTTGCTCTGCCAGCCACATAACAAATACTGTTCCACCAACCAGAGCAATTATCGCCGACAACTCAAACGAAAAACCAGGATTCACAACCGCACGAATACCATTAACTGGTGCCATAGATTCTAATCCACGAACAACCGCCCAGCCTTGAACCACTGCTAATAACACTGCCAAGTAACGCGTATACTGATTAATTTTGATACGCCCCGATTCGCCTTCTTTACGCAAATCATTCAACGACTTGCTGGTCGCAGTTAACAACTGCAACACGATAGACGCCGAGATATATGGGAAAATGTTTAACGCCAACACAGACATACGCGATAATGAACCGCCTGTGAACATATCAAACATTCCCATCATACCACTGCCTTCACCTTGGAACAGATGTAAAACTGCGGATGCATTGACTCCGGGCAGCGGAATAAAAGAACCAACACGATAAATAACCAACGCACCAAGCGTAAACAAAATACGTTTTTGTAAATCAGTTAACTTGCCAAAATATTTTGAAAAGATTTTCATGCGTTGTTCTCTCTTGTTTTATCCCGATTATTTGTTTTTAATTGTACCACCAGCTTTAACAATCGCTGCTTCAGCTGCCTTGGACCATTTATCCGCCACAACATTCACCGCTGTCTTTACTTCACCCTTGGCTAAAACTTTCAAACCAGACATACGACGGTTGATAACTTTCGCTGCCAACAACGAATCGATTGTGATTTCTTTTGACGCGTCAATTTTGCCACTTGCGATGAACTTCTCGATATCACCAAGATTGATTGTTACATAATGTTTTGCGAATGGATTTGTAAACCCAAATTTTGGAAAACGGCGCAAGATTGGCATTTGACCACCTTGGAAAGTTGCCTGTTTACGTGAACCAGCACGAGCCTTTTGCCCCTTGGTTCCACGACCTGCGGTTTTACCATAACCCGATGCCATACCACGACCAACGCGTTTAATGTCAGTACGTGCCCCTTTATTATCCATCAATGCATTTAATTTCATTTCTTTTACTCCTATGAACTTTATATAGTCCTTTTTCGCATGCGGACAAGTATCCGCATACTCGGTTTATTATAATTATTCTTCCACAACACTAACCAAATGTGCGACTTTGGCAATCATACCACGAACAGACGCATTATCGTTAAATTCGTGGGATTTGCCAATGCGTCCCAAACCTAATGTTGCTAAAATTTTGCGCTGTGATTCCGGACGACCAATAACACTTTTGATTTGTTTTACAATTATTTTTTTTGCCATAACAATCACCTTTTATTATTTGTCTTCTGTGGCAACAGTTTCTTCTGAAACCTTTTTGCCATCACGACCCGCAACGATTTCCGCAACAGTTTTGCCGCGACGTGCCGCAACTGTTTTTGGCGAATTCATTTTTGAAAATGCCAAGAAAACTGCACGAATCATATTGTTTGGATTATTTGCCCCCTGGGATTTAACAACAACGTCTTGAACCCCCAGGCAATCAAACACCGCACGTAAAGCACCACCAGCAATGATACCAGTTCCAGGTACCGCACTGCGTAAAACTAATTTACTTGCACCATATTTTACAGAAACATCATGATGCAATGTGCGACCCTCTTTCAATGGAACGCGAACCATTTTTGCCTTGGCGGCCTTGGTTGCTTTCTGAACAGCTGCTTGAACTTCCAACGCTTTACCTTTGCCAAATCCAACCCTTCCGGCCTTGTCGCCAACAACGACCAATGCCGAGAAAGACATATTCTTACCGCCCTTAACAGTTTTTGAAACGCGGTTGACAGAAACGAGTTTATCTACCAAGTTATCTGTCTGTAATTTTTTATCATCAAAACGTGCCATTTATATACTCCGTATATTTACAATGTTTTTATATTCTGACGCCACCCGCACGAATCGCTTCGCACAATGCTTTGACGCGACCATGATAGCGATACCCACCGCGATCAAAATAGCAATTATCTGTCAATTTTGCTTTAACCATACGTTCTGCAAATGCCTTGCCGACGAGTTCAGCGCCCGCGACATTCCAACCTTTGCCCTTGAAATCTTTTTCTTTGGACGATGCGGCGCAAAGTGTATGACCTTTGACATCATCAATAGCCTGGATTTCAATATGGCGACCACTGCGGAACACAGACAGACGGATTTTTCCAGGATTCTTTTTCTTTAACGCAACACGTGTAACTAACTTGCGTCTTTCTTCTGTAGATAAATGTTTCAACATTTGTTTTTCCTTTTTTACAATTTCCGTAACAGCGGAAATTTTATTGATTATTTCTTTTTACCTTCTTTGTGACGAACTCTTTCACCCTTGTAAAAGATACCCTTGGCTTTGTACGGATCCATTTTGCGAATCTTGTGAATTTTATCCGCAAATAAACCAACCGCACATTTATCATTACCGCTGATGGTAAATTCTGTTGGTGTTTCACCCATAGTAACAGTGATACCATCTGGAATTTCCATCACAACATCATGTGAAAAACCAACGACCAATGTAAATTTTTTGCCACTAACAGATGCTTTGTAACCGACACCCTTCATATACATGGCCTTGGAAAACCCTTTGGTAACGCCTTCAACTGCATTACGAATGCTGCGAGTCATTGTGCCCCACATCGCACGCGAAGCCTTGTCCTCGGCATTCTTTGGTGCAACTGCAACATGACCATCTTCGATTTTAACTTCTACCAGGGCAGCATTTTTTGTGTTCATTGGAACGGTCAACTCACCCTTTGGACCCTTGATGACCAATTTACCTTCTGCGATGGATGCGACCACACCATCACTTAATTTCACTGGATATTTTCCTGCACGAGACATAATTACATCCTTATTTCTATTAGATAACCTTGCACAAAACTTCACCGCCGATATTCATCAAGCGCGCCTTATGATCTGTCATAACGCCCTGGGGTGTTGAAACGATTGCAACACCAAGTCCGTTCAACACACGTGGCATCTTTGCAGACCCTGAATAAACACGACGTCCAGGCTTAGACACAACAGATATATCTTGAATTGCACCATTTCCACCAACGTACTTTAATGTTACAACCAAGTTACTGCGGTGTTCATCAATTTCTTGTTTTTGAAAATCTTCAATGAAACCTTCGTCCTTTAATACAGTCAAAACTGCGGCACGCAATTTGCTGTTTGGAACAATAACTTTTTCTTTACCCGCGTTTTGACCATTGCGAATGCGAGCGACCATATCCCCAATCGGGTGTGATAATGACATCTTTTACTCCTCTTACTGATGCAGGATTATTCCTGCGCCAATGTTAACCGACTGCATTGTCCACAATCGGCGCTTCTTTTTACCAACTTGACTTGCGAACACCTGGCAATTTGCCTTCTGATGCCTGGGTTCTAACTTGTTGACGGCAAAGACCGAACATACGAGAATACCCACGTGCACGTCCAGTGATAGAACAACGATTACGCAAACGTGTCGGATTAGAATTACGTGGCAACTTCGCCAGTTTAAGCATCGCTTCCTTGCGTTCTTCTGGCGTTGCGTTCACAGACATCTTCTCTTTGATTGCGGCACGCTTTTTAGCATACTTTGCAACCATTTTTTCACGTCTTGCTTGTTTATTTATCAGTGCTAACTTAGCCATGTTTTATCCCTTTATTATTTCAATACTAACGGCAGGCCGATTTTCGTCAGCAATGCACGCGCTTCATCATCTGTCTTGGCGGTTGTGGCAATTACAATATCCATCCCGCGAATAGAATCAATTTTATCAATCGATATTTCTGGGAATATCAAATGTTCCTTGATACCAAAAGCATAATTTCCACGACCATCAAATTTTGATTTTGAAAGCCCACGAAAATCCTTCACACGCGGCAACGCAACAGTAATAAGTTTATCCAAGAAATCATACATTCTTTTACCACGCAATGTAACCTTGGTCCCAATTGCTTGCCCCTCACGCAAACGATATGTTGCAATGGATTTTTTTGCATGTGTGATAATTGGTTTCTGGGCCGCAATTGCCGTCAAGTCAGTAACCGCTGCATCTAACTTTTTCTTATCCGATACCGCTTCGCCGACACCCATATTCAAAACAATTTTGGACAGTTTTGGAACCGCCAATGCATTTTTGTATCCGAACTCTTTGACCAATTCAGGTACAATTTCTTTTTCATAAATTTCGCGCAATCTGCTTTGCATTTTTTCATCCTTTTATTTCCCGTAACAGCGGGATAGTTCTTTACAGTTCTGTTCCAGATTTCTTGGCAACACGAACCTTTTTACCATTCGCAACCTTGTATCCTACGCGTGTTGGCTTTTTAGTTTTTGGATCAACCAACGCAACATTTGATACATGAATTGGTGCCTCGCGATCAATGATATGACCCGCTTCGTCACGTGTTGGTTTTATGTGCCATTTGTGACGATTTACACCGGCAACAACAACTCTGGACTCTGATGGGCGCGCCTCAAGCACTTTACCTTTGACGCCTTTGTATTTTCCCGAAATGACTATGACTTCATCGTCTTTTTTGATTTTCATTTTACACGCCTTTATATTTTATAATACTTCCGGTGCCAAAGACACAATCTTTTGAACATCATATTTCCGACGCACTTCACGCGCAATTGGCCCAAAGATACGTGTTCCAATCGGTTCAAAATTGTTTTTGTTAATCAGAACAACCGCATTGTCGTCAAAACGAATTATTGAACCATCCGGACGTTTGATTGGAAACTTGGTCCGAACGATAATCGCACGTTGCACAGTTCCTTTTTGAACCTTACCACGTGGAATTGCTTCTTTGATGGCGACAACTATTTTATCACCAACGGTGGCATAACGACGATGTGAACCGCCTAAAACCTTGATACACATTGCTTTACGTGCACCACTGTTATCTGCAACCGTCATAACTGTTTCATTTTGTATCATAATCTTATCCTCATCCTGCATTCAGGGCTTTTCCCCGATGCTTTGTTATGGAACCCGACTGACAACATCCGTTCTAGGACCAATGCGCCCTCAAAGGTTCCTGGGTTGATTTAGTCAACTATTTCAACATCGTTGTCTTTTGATACCCCAACCAATCCCTTGACAACCCAAGTTTTTGTTTTGGATATCGGACGATGTTCTTCTATCGCAACGATGTCGCCAACTTTGTATTTGTTTTCTTCATCGTGCGCCTTGTATTTTTTATTCTGCTTAACAAATTTTCCATACAACGGATGACGAAAGCGGCGTTCTACTTCTACAACAACCGTTTTGTCATTTGCAGTACTTCTAACCGTTCCTTGCAGTATACGTCTTGGCATAACATTATCCCTTATATACTTTTTTGTTTACCTCTGCACAACCTGGTATATGATAACCTAAAATTTGGAAATCGCAACCAAAATCGGCACTTCTTATTCTGCAGCATTCAACTTCGTTTTAACGCGTGCAATTTCACGACGAGTCTTGCGCAAAACATGTGTCTTGGGCAATTGACCCGCAGCAAGCTGAAAACGTTGATTCATCTGTGTCTTTTTTAAATCAACCAGTTTGCTCTGCAATTCTTCTTTCTTCAAAGATTCTTTCTTTTCTGCCATCTTTTATACCTTTACGTCCAAAAATTTTAGTTTACTTTGCGCTCAACAATTTTTGTCTTTACCGGCAATTTAGCAGCCGCCAGTGCAAACGCTTCCATTGCGACATCTGGTTTCACACCATCCAATTCAAACATGATGCGACCCGGTTTCACACGGCAAATCCAGTATTCAACGGCACCCTTACCCTTACCCATACGAACCTGTGCAGGTTTAACAGTAACAGGAACATCTGGAAATACACGAATCCAAAGTTTACCCATACGTCTCATACGACGTGTAATTGCACGACGGGCGGCTTCTATCTGACGGGCCGTAATACGTTCTGGGGACATGGCTTTCAAGCCAAAAGAACCAAACGCCAATTCACTGCCACCTTTGGCGACACCATGAATACGACCTTTGTGCTGTTTGCGAAATTTCGTCTTTTTTGGCATTAACATGATATAACCTCAACTTTATTTTCTTCTGTCGCTTGTTCCGGCATATTCGGCAGGACGTGCCATTTCCGATGCCAATTTTTCTTTGTTTACGACATCACCAGTGTAAATCCAAACTTTCACACCAACAACACCGTATGTAGTTTTGGCCTGAACTGCGGCATAATCAATATCCGCACGCAAAGTATGTAATGGAATACGACCTTCGCGAATTTGTTCACTGCGCGCAATTTCTGCACCATTCAAACGACCAGAACACATGATTTTAACACCCTGGGCGCCTGCTTTCTGTGCATTTTGAATTGCTTTCTTCATTGCACGTTTGTATGAAACACGACCTTCAATTTGCTGTGCAATATTCTGCGCAACCAATTGAGCATTTAAATCTGGACGGCGAACTTCGTAGATATTAACAACAACTTGATCATTCTTGACCAACTTTTTGATATCATTACGCAACGCTTCGATATCGGCGCCATTTTTACCGATAATCATACCTGGACGCGAAGTGTGAACAGTAATCACAACCTTTTTTGCGATACGGTCTATAACAACCTTTGCGACCCCTGCTTTTTTCAGTTTCTTTTCAATGAACTTGCGAATCGTATTATCTTCCGCAAGACATGCCGCATAGTGTTTCTTATCAACAATCCAACGTGAATCTGGAACTTTGTTGATAGACAAACGCTGTGCAATTGGCGATACTTTTTGTCCCATTTTTTTTCCTTACTGTTTGTGTGCGGTGTTCTTGAAACCTTGCGGTTTTATTCAGGGTTCCCCCATACCACCGAACACTTGTTTATTTTGCTTCTTTTGTCTTTTTTGTTGTCTTTTCTTTCTTTGGTGCACTGCCTGATTCCAAGATAATTGTTAAATTGGAAAAAGGTTTCAAAATTGGACGTGCACTTCCACGTGGTCCTGGCATAATACGTTTCATTGTTAATGCCTTGCCACACCATATTTCTTTGACGAACAATGTTTCAATCGCCAAGTTTTTATTGTGTTCCGCATTAGCAATCGCCGAAAGTAAAGTTTTCAAAACTTCACCTGCAACACGTTTCTTAGAAAATTTCAAGACATCAACCGCACGATCAACTGGCAATCCACGAATCGTCGCACACACCAGATTTAATTTCTGAGTGCTGACGCGAATCATTTTGTTAAACGCACGAACTTGATTATCTTTGATTCCATATCTTGTCATAATCTAACGCCTTTTACTTTGATTATTTACCTGCCGCCGCCTTTTTATTCGCAGCATGCCCTTTGAAAGTACGTGTCGGTGCAAATTCACCCAGTTTATGTCCAACCATATCTTCTACGATAGACACAGGAATAAACTTGTTACCATTGTGAACTTCGAATGTCAATCCAACCATTGGGGGAACAATTGTGCTGCCCCGGGACCAAGTTTTAATTGGTTTATGGTCATCTTTTTCATTCGCCACCGCTACCTTTTTCAAGATAGATGGATGTACATAAGGACCTTTCCAAACTGAACGAGACATATAATAACTCCTAACCTATTTTATTTTTTCTTCGCCAAATGTCTGCTACGAATAATCATCTTGGCTGTGCGTTTATTTCTGCGGGTACGATATCCCTTGGCTGGAATACCAGTGCGTGATACTGGTTCATGTCCTTTGGAATGACCATTACCACCACCCATTGGGTGATCCACAGGGTTTTGTGCCATACCACGTGTCGACGGGCGAACACCCAACCAACGCGCACGACCGGCCTTGCCCAGATTAACATTTCTTTGGTCCTGATTAGAAACCGCACCGACTGTCGCAAGACAATCAGAATGAACTTTGCGCAACTCGCCACTGTTCATCTTAATCTGTGCATAAACACCATCTTTACCCATCAACTGGGCATAACAACCTGCACTGCGAGCCAATTGACCGCCCGCCCCAGGTTTCAATTCGACATTGTGTACAATTGTACCAATTGGCATATTTTTAAGTGGCATCGCATTACCTGGCTTAATATCTTGGTGTGCCCCAGAAATGACAACATCACCAGCCTTCAAATCACGTGGTGCCAAAATATATGAACGCATACCATCCTTATATTCAATCAATGCGATAAACGCCGTACGATTCGGATCGTATTCCAAACGAACCACCGTTGCCGGCATATCAAACTTTTTGCGTTTGAAATCGATTAAACGATATTTGCGTTTATGCCCCCCACCTTGATGAGGAACTGTTACATGACCGAAATTATTACGACCACCTTTGGATTTCAAACCAACAGTTAACGCCTTTTCTGGCGCACCGCGATGCAATTCACTGTGATCAATCAAAACCAGACCACGTGTTCCGGCGGTAATTGGTTTATAACTTTTTAATGCCATTTTTATATCCTTTTTTCACTTTGACACTAACGTCTGAAATTTTCCAGATTCTCTGCCAAAGCCATTACATTTTCGTTTCCAAATCCAATTTCGCATCTGCCGGCAAAGAAACATACGCCTTTTTCACTGTGCGCTGTGTCCCACTGCTGCGACCACGAAATTGTTTAACCTTACCTTTTACAACAACAATGTTAACCTTGGTTGGTTTAACATTATATATTGCCTGCATTGCACGGACGACATCTTCTTTTGTTGCACGTGCCGCGATTTCAAATGCAACCGCATTACCTTCTGAAAGCTTGACCGCCTTTTCGGAAACAATCGGGCGACGCAGCACATCATAGACATCAGCTGTTACAACAGTCTTTTTTTCTGAACTAACTTTCTTTTCTGCCATCTCTATAACCTTTTTTGCAATCATAACCGATTTGTATTATGCCCCAAGACGGGATTCTATAGCCTTGACAGCATCAGCAGTCAAAACCAACTTTTCATGTTTCAAAATATCCGAAACATTCAAACCAACAGTTGGCAAAACATCAATATTATTGATATTCGCCGCGGATTTCTTGAAATTTTCATCCAAGCTATCTGCACCAACGAACAATGCGGAATCAATATTTAATTTCTTTAATTGCTTCGCAAATGTCCCCGTTTTTACAGCAGACATCTTTTCAGAATCCACAACAATTAATGCACCATCTTTTGCCTTGGAAGATAACGCCATCTTAAGACCCAAGCTGCGAATCTTTTTTGGCAAATCGATGCTGTGATCACGAACAACTGGTCCATGAACAACGCCACCGCCACGCATATGAACATTGTAACGTTCACCCTGACGTGCATTACCTGTCTTCTTTTGCTTGAATGCTTTCTTACCACTGCCGGCGACATCAGAAACCGTCTTAACCGCATGTGTGCCTGCACGTGATTTCGCGCGTTGCCATGTAACAACACGGTGCAAGATATCCGCGCGTGCATCCAAACCAAAAATAGAATCTTGCAAATCAATCTTGCCGACCGCTTTGCCATCAAAATTTATAATATTCACTTGCATTTTAATTCACCTTAATTTTCAAAACCTATTATTCTGCAACAGATTCTGATTTGGTTTCTGTCTGTTCTGCATCTTTCTTTTGTGATGTTGGAACGGGTAATTCTTTCTGTTCTTTCTTAACTGCGTCAGTAATCAAAACAAATGTGCCATTACAACCCGGAACCGCACCTTCAACGAAAATCAAGTTTTCCGCTTCGTCTGTTCCGAATATTTTCAAATTTTGGACAGTAACTGTTTCATTACCCATTTGACCGGACATCTTTTTGCCCTTAAGAACACGACCCGGCCATTCACGCATACCCGTACCACCCAAAGAACGATGCGCCTTTAACACACCATGTGTAGCTTCTTTACCGCCAAAATTATGGCGCTTCATTGCACCTTGGAATCCTTTACCCTTGCTTGTCGCTTGGACATCAACAAATTGTCCGGCAACGAAATGAGATGCGCATAAAGATGTTCCAACCGGAATTACACATTCATCAGATACACGAAATTCTGCAATTTTACGATATGGTTTTACACCCGCCTTTTCTGCCGCTTTCTGCTGTGGCTTTGCGACATGCTTCGCCTTGGCTTCACGAATACCAAGAACATTTGCGACATATCCGTTCTTTTCCGTCGTACGATTGCCAATTACTGTGCAATCACCAACCGACAAAACCGTCACCGCATGCGCGACGCCGGCATCGTCATACAGACGTGTCATCCCAATTTTTGTTGTTATCAATCCGCTACGTTTCATTTCTTATGCCTTTTTTTATGTCAGAGGTTAGAATATTATGTTAAAAAGTCAACAAAATACCTAACGCTAACAAACCCTTTTACAATTTAATTTTCACATCAACACCAGATGCCAAATCCAACTTCATCAGTGCATCAACTGTCTGAGGGGTTGGGTTAACAATATCGACAACCGCTTTATGATTGCGGATTTCAAATTGTTCACGCGATTTTTTATCCACATGTGGTGAACGGTTGACTGTGAATTTTTGAACCAATGTCGGCAAGCGAACAGGCCCAACGACATCTGCGCCGGTGCGCTTTGCAGTTTTGACAATCTCCTCCACCGATTCAACCAAAATTCTGTGGTCAAAAGCCGTCAATTTGATGCGAATTTTTGATGCTGGTACCATTTTGCTTGTTTCCCTTATTTATTGTCTTATTCACATTTATTGGCCGCCCAAACAGTTTCCTGCGGGCGACCAACAAACGTAGTTATTATTTGATGATCTTTGACACAACACCTGCGCCGACTGTACGTCCACCTTCGCGGATAGCGAAACGGCGACCTTCGTCCATCGCAATAGGTGCAATCAATGCAACTGTGATACGGACATTATCACCTGGCAAGACCATTTCTTTGTCTGCTGGCAATGTAATTGTTCCGGTCACATCGGTTGTGCTAAAGAAGAACTGAGGACGATAGTTGCTAAAGAACGCTGTGTGACGTCCACCTTCTTCTTTGGTCAAGATATAAACCTCGGCTTCGAAATCTGTATGTGGGGTAATAGAACCCGGTTTGCAGATAATCTGACCACGTTCCACATCTTCTTTCTTGGTTCCACGTAACAACAAACCAATGTTATCACCTGCTTCACCTTGATCTAACAATTTGCGGAACATTTCAACGCCAGTAACTGTTGTTTTCTGTGTTGGACGCAAACCAACGATTTCGCATTCGTCACCGACTTTGATAACACCGGCTTCGACACGACCTGTAACAACGGTTCCACGACCAGTGATGCTGAATACGTCTTCGATTGGCATCAAGAACGGTTTATCAACTGGACGTTCTGGCATTGGGATGTATTCATCGCAAGCTTTTAACAAAGCATCAATTGATTCTTTGCCAAGACCATCTGATTTGCCTTCCAATGCGGAAATAGCAGAACCACGAATAATTGGCACATTTTCACCATCAAAGTCATTTGCAGACAACAATTCGCGGATTTCCATTTCAACCAATTCCAACAATTCTGGATCGTTTGCCAAATCACATTTGTTAAGATAAACAACGATTTTTGGAATACCAACCTGACGTGCCAACAAAATGTGTTCGCGTGTCTGAGGCATTGGACCATCAGTTGCCGCAACGACCAAAATCGCACCATCCATCTGTGCCGCACCAGTAATCATGTTTTTAACATAGTCAGCGTGTCCTGGGCAGTCAACGTGTGCATAGTGACGATTCGCTGTTTCATATTCAACGTGTGCGGTATTAATTGTTATACCACGTGCCTTTTCTTCTGGGGCGCTATCAATTTCGTTAACACCCTTCTGTGCATCGGCACCGACGCCATAGTAATGAACGATAGCAGCAGTTAATGTCGTCTTACCGTGGTCAACGTGACCAATAGTACCGATATTAACATGCGGTTTGGTTCTTACATATTTTTCTTTTGCCATGGTTTTCTCCTTGGGCTTGGGTTAATTTAATTTGTTCTTTTTTGATTTCCGAAATCTGATATTACACCAAAAATTTCAAAAATCTAAACTTTTTTTATTTTGTCAGCTTTTTAATAACCTCATCTGCGACATTTTGCGGTACTTCGTCATAGTGCGACAATTCCATATACGGATTTGCACGACCCTGGGACAAAGAACGCAGTGTTTTGACATATCCAAACAGATTAGCCAATGGTACATACGCAGAAATCAATTGATTACCAAACTGAGTCTCAATACCATTAATCTGTCCACGACGACTGTTAAGGTCACCGATAATGTCACCGACATATTCTTCCGGTGTATTAACCGAAAGTTTCATAATCGGTTCCAACAATTTTGGCGCGGCCTTTTTCATTGCTTCGCGGAAGCAGGCACGTGCCGCAATTTCAAAGCACAACACATTAGAGTCAACTTCGTGATACTTACCATCAACCAATGTTGCCTTGAAATCCACAGTTGGATAGCCAATCAGAACACCCGTCTGTTGCGCTATCTTCAATCCTTTTTCTACACCAGGGATGTATTCTTTTGGAATCGCACCACCGACAATCTTGTTTTCAAACTCATAACCTTTACCTGGTTCCAATGGTTCAAATTCAATTTTAACTTGAGCATACTGACCCGAACCACCAGACTGTTTCTTATGAGTATATTCTTCGGTCACGGGTTTACGGAATGTTTCACGATATGCGATACGTGGTTCGCCAACGTTAACATCAACCTTGAATTCACGCAACAGACGGTCAACCAAAATTTCAAGATGCAATTCACCAACACCCGCCAAAATTGTTTGACCAGATTCTTCGTCCACAGATACGCGGAAAGACGGATCTTCTTTGGCCAATGCCTGAAGCCCCAACGACATCTTTTCGATATCTGCCTTGGTTTTTGGTTCAACCGCAATAGAGATAACCGGTTCTGGAACGTGAATGTTCTCCAAGATAATTGGATTGTTCTCATCACACAATGTATCCCCAGTAATTGTTTCTTTCATACCAACCAATGTGATAATATCGCCAGCCGATGCTTCTTTGATTTCTTCGCGTTGATTAGAATGCATTAACAACATACGACCGACACGTTCACGTTTATCACGGTTAGAATTATAGATATACGAACCCGCTGTCAATTTACCAGAATAAATACGGATGAACATAAGGTTTCCGACGAATGGATCGTTTGCAACCTTAAATGCCAATGCGCTAAATGGTTCTTTTGGATCCGGATGACGTTCAATAACCGTTTCTTTATCCATCTTGGTTCCCTTGATAGCCGGAATATCCAACGGTGATGGCAAGTAATCAACAATCGCATCCAACAATGGCTGAACACCTTTGTTCTTGAACGCGGTTCCGCAAAGTACCGGAACAAAATTCTGTGCGATAACACCTTTACGCAACAATTTCTTGATTGTGTCGTGATCTGGGATTGTGCCTTCCATATACGCTTCCATAACGGCATCATCCAAAGTTACAACTTCTTCAATCAATTTGTTGTGTAATTCTTCGGCTTTCGCTTTCAATTCTTCTGGAATTTCGATTGTGATTGGGTGAGAACCTGTTTCATCTTCCCAAATCAAACCCTTCATTTCCAAAACATCGACGACGCCCTTGAAATCGGCTTCGGCACCAATCGGGAAATTCAAGACCAATGGGTTCGCACCCAAACGTTCACGAATCATATCAACACAGCGGAAGAAGTTTCCACCAACACGGTCCATTTTATTAATAAAGCAAATACGTGGAACATTATACCTGTCTGCCTGACGCCATACGGTTTCTGTTTGTGGTTGAACACCCGACACAGATTCAAAAACCGCAACTGCACCGTCCAAAACACGCAAAGAACGTTCCACTTCCATTGTAAAGTCCACGTGTCCCGGTGTATCAATCAAGTTAATACGATGATCGCGCCAGAAACAAGTTGTTGCCGCGGACGTAATTGTAATACCACGTTCTTGTTCTTGTTCCATCCAGTCCATAGTGGCGGCACCATCGTGCACTTCACCAATTTTATACGTTTTACCAGTATAGAACAAAATACGTTCAGATGTTGTAGTTTTACCGGCATCAATGTGCGCCATAATACCGATGTTACGATACATATGTAATGGGGCGGTTTTTCCAACAGACATAATCTTTCCTTTTCTCTTTCTATATTACCAACGGAAATGAGCAAACGCCTTGTTGGCCTCTGCCATTTTGTGTGTATCAATTTTCTTTTTAAACGCGGCACCTGTACCATTAAGTGCGTCACGCAATTCTGCAAACAAGCGTTCTTCCATAGAACGTTCACCACGTTTACGTGCCGCATTAATAATCCAACGCAGTGACAAAGTTTGCTGACGATCCGCACGAACTTCGACAGGAACCTGATATGTTGCACCACCAACACGACGACCCTTAACTTCGACCGATGGCTTTACCGCATCAACCGCTTCCAAGAATGCTGCTAACTCTTTGCCATCTTTGGCAATCTTTTTCAAACGTTCCAATGCACCATAAACAATTGCTTCGGCAACTTCTTTCTTACCATCATGCATAACAACATTAATACATTTTGCAACAACCAGATTGTTATATTTGGAATCTGGCAAAATTTCACGCTTTGTTGCGGCTTTACGTCTTGACATATCTTTTCCTTTTTTTCTTCACCCGATTTTGTCGGATTACTCATGTGGTCCCCCACATGTACTTGTTAATTATTTTGCTTTCTTTGCACCATACAAAGAACGACCTTGTTTTCTGCTTTCGACACCCTTGGTATCCAAGACACCACGAATGATGTGATATTTAACACCAGGCAAGTCCTTTACACGACCGCCACGAATCATAACCACACTGTGTTCCTGAAGGTTGTGACCTTCGCCCGGAATATATGCGGTAACTTCACGACCGTTGGCAAGTTTAACACGTGCAACCTTACGTTGCGCAGAATTAGGTTTCTTAGGTGTGGTTGTGTACACACGTGTGCAAACACCACGCTTTTGCGGATTTTCCATCATATCAGGTGCCGTAGATTTTACGACGACCTTTTTACGTGGTTTCCGAATCAGTTGATTCACTGTTGGCATTCAAAATCTCTTTGTTTTCTTTGTGTCCTTTTTTACACCAAACCCCGTATCAGACTTATTTTAACGGCGGTCCCGCAATTATAAATCTGCCAGATTTACGGCGTTTTTTGTGTTTTTTACTTTCCTTATTTACACAGAAAGCGCAATTACTATAATCTGCAAACCCCCGGTTGTCAAGAAAAATCCACAAAATTTAGTGGCTAGTGGGCAGTTGCGAGTTGTTAGTATCCCACGCTTACACTTCCTACTAACACTAACCACTAATCACTAACACTAACCACTAAAAAAACATCGCCCAATCGGGCGATGTTTTTAATATTTTGTTCTTTCTGATGATTAGAAATCGATACCGAATTTAACACCATAGCCAAATCCGTCTGCCCATTCCCATTCATCAAAGTTGTCACCGCCATGATGGTGCATTCCACCACTAACATATGCGCCAACATACTTCGTTGCATCGATGTTATAGTTTACACCCAATTCAACTTCCCATTCACCGGCATTCTTAAGACCGTCGTCTGTATAGCCAGTATATTCAGCACCTGCAACCAAGTTCCAGTTGCGATCAATTACGTATTGACCATCAACACCAAGTGTCCACATGTGCATACCTTCATCACCCCAGTTGAATGATTCTGAATTGCCATATGTGAACATTACGTGACCTGCAACTGTCCATTGTGCTGTGGTATAACCACCACGAACACCCGCGGTCCAACCATACATTGTATCTTCTTCGGCCAAGAATGGACGATGATCACCCCACATTGGTGTTACGCCATATTCACCGACCAAATCTAATTTCCATGCACCGCGATCCAATACGCGATATTTTGCATTCAATGTCATATCGCCCCATGCCATTGCATCAAATTCTTCGTCTTCTGCGACAAATGTACGACCACTGATGGCAAGTTTATCATTAATGCCATAGCCAAATTCTTCACCAAGCATGAACATATTTGTATTTTCAGAGTGAGAAGACAATGCTGTTTCACTGTAGAAATGCCCTGTTCTTGGCATATATAATGGATTACCATCGATAACGTTTGCAGCATTCGCGCCCGCAGCAGCGAACACAGCCAATAAAGATGTCAAAGCGATTTTTTTCATGACTTATCCTTTCCTTTTGTTTATTGAACTAGATTATTTTTTCTAGCTATATGAATTTTATCTCATAAAAATACGATTTTGCAAGAAAAAAATTATAACAAATGATAACAAAAGTATTTTATACACAATTTATGTACAATAAAAAATCCCGACGAAATGGCCGGGACCAATCTATTTTGGATAACTATTAAAAATTATACAAGAACCCAATTTGGAACTCACCAGTATTTGCAACATCGCTAGAGTTAGCAAATACCGTAAAAAACCAACTATTATCCATAACACCCATATCTTCGTTCTTGAATTGATAATCTGCATACAGCCCCAAGAAATTTAACCGCGCATACAATGTAAATGATTCTGTAATATCATATGTTACCATAGGTACTATACTAGCGCTAAGAGATGTCAATGTTTCACCATCCATTGCAGGAAAATCATCCGATACATATGTCGAAAAGTCTGCACCTACAGAACTCATTAACAACAACTTTATGCCACCCATTTGCGCAACTTTGTAACGTGCAAACACATCGGCACCATATTTATACACATTACCAGAAACAGCATGATTTCTCGGAAAATATGTTTCGTCGTAACCAAAGTTAGCCACCACACCCATATCCCAATTTGAATTCAGTTTCCAACCAAATAATGGTGAAATCCGAAGAATTGTTGTTTCATCGGTATCTGTAGTTGACAGATCGAAACCACCACCAACGAAATAATTAGTTGTCGCATTTGCACCAGAAACGACTAATACTGATAATAAAGAAGCCAAAGCAATTTTTTTCATGATTTATCCTTTCCTTTTATTTATTGAACTAGACTTTTTCTAGCTATGTGAATTTTATCTTACCAAACTAACTTTTCAATAAAAAAATTATAACAAATAGTAACGGAAAAATTTTCGTTAATTATTATCAGAGTTTAATTGCAAATTATTCTGCTTTTTAATTTCACGCCAATCCGCATGATTTTTCATATGTGTCTCATAATCATTTGAAAATTTATGTCCACCACGACCATCGGCAACAAAGTATAAATATTTTGTATCTGCCGGTTCTAACACTGCACGAATCGCATGCGAACCAACATTGGCAATTGGTGCCGGCGGTAAGCCATTATTCACATATGTATTATATGGACTGTCAGTTTTAAGATGCCCACGTAATAATGGTGCACCCCGCATATCACCATAACCATTAGTAATTGCATAAACTACTGTTGGATCAGCCTGTAATCTCATACCACGACGCAAACGATTCAAATAAACACTGGCAACAATTTTCATCTCACTGGTCTTTGGTGTCTCACGTTGCACAATAGATGCCAATGTAATAACATCATCCCATCCACGCAGTGGCGCCGGTGGATTACGACGTGTCCGCAACCAATTATTTTTTATTCCCTGCATTTTTTTATATGCCAAATCTAAAACCGCCAAACGCGCGGTCCCACGTGCAACATAATATGTATCTGGGAAAATATCGCCATCAATCAAATCACATGCCGCACCCCAATCACGAATACCATCACATTCAACATCACCGGTTAAATCAGGCGATGCCCTCAATAAATCTTTGATTTGCAAAATAGTAAGTCCTTCGGGAATAACGACTTTCGTCGTTGCAATTTTTCCACGCGCCAACATCCCGGCGATTCGCCAAACTGATGCGCCACCTGGAATTTCGTATTCGCCACTTTGTACACCACCACCACGCAAACGAATCGCAAATTTAAATGCCATATCTGACACAACCAATTTCTGCCTGTCCAATCGTGATGCAACAGCCGAAACACTATCACCAGATTTAACAATAAATGTTGCCGGTGTTGAAATCACGGAATACGCGCACATTGCATAATATATGATAGCAAAAAGCCCAATCGCAATACAAAAAATATAACGTGTTAAAATTTTCTTAGACCGTCTGCGCATAACGTGAAACATTATTACAAATAAATTTCAATTTGCAAATAATGATTGTAAATTTCACATATCAAAGACCAGGTGATAATAGTTTTATCTGTTAGATCCAGCCCTGGCGATATCCGCTTTAAACACACCCATTAAAGATCTCTGATCAAACTGACTTAAAAACTCTGTGATTTTTGAACGCAATTGTTCATATGCCGATTCGCGTTTAAGATAATTTATCCATTGGGCAAATTTATTTTTTACAACAATTGCACTGCGCCGCAACGTTGTATCCATCGCCAAGCTGTAATCTGATATTTTTTCTGGAATCGAACCATCACCACATTTATATTCATATACGTCAACGAAATGAACAAAAGCCTCTTGCATCATCGGATAAATATCTAACGGTTTATTTTTGGTAATACATTGCATAACCTGACGAAACATTTTTTTCCTTGCTTTATCAGGAGCATAATCATTATCATAATTTTGAAGATTATTTCTAAGTGTCTCGAATATGTTATCGATATTTGTACCTTCGGAATACATCTGTTCTTCAAGGCAGAAAATTAAATAATTTGCTCGATCTTCCATCTTACGTTCTAAAGATGCTTCATGTATCTTGGCACCACTAGACGCCTCTATTCCATGTTCACGCGCGGTTTGATAAACCGCATTCGTCCAACCCTCTCCTTCATATGCATTAACATACTTAAATCCTTGTTTTTCCATTGCCAATTTTACAACGAACTCACGTAAAAACCTTGCAATAATGGCATCACGATCCGCTGCCAAAAGGCCTTTTAAAAACTCTTTTTTATTACTAGAATTTCTATAGACCTTCATAAGTTTTTCATCGTTTTTCAAAAGAGCTGACATTATATTGTCATCATTTTCCTTGCCCATATAGCTATCGTATTCTTGATATAAAGCATGATAAATTGCTTCATTTCGACCTTTACGTATCAAATCCAATATCCGCTCAATCTCGTCATCAGTAAAATTTTCGGTTTTATACGTGGCCTCGTTTTCACCGATTGTATACAATTCATCACTTTTTTCATCTGATGGTCGAACCAAATATGCGTTTTTTGGCAGAACCAATCCCCTATCAGGATCAGGCATAAAAAATGTATCATACTGTGATATTCCCTGGGGATTACCATTTAATTTAACAACATCATCATACTTCATAAAGAACACATATGGCACATTATCCCAATTACCACCATTATTGGATGCAACAATATGATTTAACGTTCCATGAACGGTTGGACGTACCAAATCAAAACCTGTTGCCATTGATGTTGTTGGAATAAACATCTGGCCTTTGGAATTTCGTGGTGGCATATAACGTGTTACATGAACAAAACACCAATTATTCATATCTTGCATATATTGTTCTGCTTGGGATGCCCCCGTTTTAATAAAGTTATACTCTTCTTGATACCCAGGTTCGTGTTGAAATTCTTTATCTTTCTCGCGTAATAATTCCACCGCTTTAGAAAAATCTTCTACTGCGCCCATACTTATTATCCTTTGACGGAATTATACCATAAAACGCTGAAAAATAAAAACCGCCGGGGGGAACCGACGGTTTAAATTATGGTCGGAGTAACAGGATTCGAACCTACGACCTCTACGTCCCGAACGTAGCGCTCTACCAGGCTGAGCTATACTCCGAACATACACAACAAACAAACGTTCCGAGGAACGGTTCGATTATAGAGCACGAATATTCATTTGCAACTTTTTTTTAGTTTTTTTAAATTTTTCTTGTATTTCCGCTTGTTTTTCACGCATAATGTTGCATTATTTACTGGCACAAAAAAATTAAACAAGAGAACAAATATGTTTGCAACAAAGTTTTTAGTAAAAGACAAATTTGACAGTTATGCTGATTATATTGCGAATGCGCGTCCGATTGTACCGGAACATTTTAACTTTGCATATGATGTTGTTGATGAAATTGCACGCGAAACTCCTGACAAGTTGGCAATTATTTGGGTTGATGATTCGGGTGCAAAGATTAATTTCACATTTTCTGATTTGTCACGTATGTCTAATGCCGCTGCAAACTTTTTAACATCACGCGGATTAAAAAAGGGTGATACAGTTTTGTTGTTCTTGCGTCGTCGTTGGGAATATTGGATTTTGATGATGGCTATGCACAAGATTGGTGTAATTCCAATTCCATCAACAAATCAATTAAAGACCGAAGATATTAAATATCGAATCGATGCCGCCGAATCGCATACTATTATTGCATTTGATGATGGACATATTATTTCAGAAATAAAAAGTGCGATTGGCGATTCGGACGTTGAACTGATTTCTAACGAAGAAGTTGCCGCGGCATTAAAGGTTATGCCAGATACATTGGCACGTGTTCCAAATGAAAACACCGACACAATGGTTATTTATTTTACCAGTGGTACAACCGACATGCCAAAAATGGTTGCGCATAATTATATGTATCCACTGGGACATATAAATACCGCGCTATTCTGGCAACGGTTACACGATGGTGATATTCATTTTACATTGTCTGAATCGGGTTGGGCAAAATGTTCATGGGGCAAGATGTATGGTCAATGGCTGGCTGGGGCAACTGTATTTGTGTTTGATGTTGCTGGGATATTCACTGCGCACGATTTATGGCGCGTGATTTCTGAAAACCATGTTACATCATTCTGTGCACCACCAACAGTGTATAAAATGTTAATCCACGCGGACACATCCAAATATGATATTTCATCATTGGTCAAGGCAGATGTCGCCGGCGAGGCATTAAACCCCGAGGTTTTTGAAAAATTCCAAAACATGACCGGAATAAAATTGCACGAAGGATTTGGACAAACAGAAACCACCGTTCAGTTATTTACAAACGAATGGATTGAACCTAAACCTGGCAGTATGGGCATGCCTGCGGCCGGATGGGATATAAAGTTATTAGACGAAAGCGGTCGCCCAGTTGACGATGGCAAAGTTGGTGAAATTTGTTTGTCATTAGAAAACGGTCGCCCAATTGGTCTGTTCCAAAAATATCATAAAGATGAAAAATTAACCGCCCAGGTATTTCGTGACGGATACTATCATACTGGCGACGTTGCATATCGCGATTCAGATGGATACTATTGGTTTGTTGGTCGTAATGACGATTTGATTAAATCGTCGGGGTATCGCATCAGCCCATTTGAAGTAGAAAGTGTGTTATTGGAACATCCTGCTGTCCGCGAAGTTGCCGTTACCGGTATTCCCGACGCAACACGTGGCCAGGCGGTCAAGGCAACGATAGTCCTGAATAAATATTTCCAGGGTAACGATATTTTAATTCGCCAATTACAAGATCATGTTCGCAATAGAACCGCGACCTATAAATATCCACGTGTGATTGAATTTGTGGACAGTTTACCAATGACAATATCGGGCAAAATTCGTCGCGCCCTGATACGTACATTGGACAGCGCAAAGAAATCTATTATTGAACCGGTTAAAAACACTATCGGCCTTGGTAAAGACGAAGAAGATAAATAGTGGTTAGTGATAATGTAAGTGACTAGTGATTAGTGATAAGTAAAAACCGCCCAAACGGGCGTTTTTATTTTTACTTTGTATGATTCGGATCCTGACACCTACAATTTGTATGATTGGCACCGAAGCAGTTATAAGTTAACCCCTCGCAACAGAGCGCCAGACATTCTGCCATTGTTCCACACTGATCACCATGTGTTAAACAAGAACCATTAACAGTTTGATCCACCACCGACCATAACGTGCAATCCGGGGCATCGACACAAACCATCTTGGAGGTTTCAACAGTCGGCAAAGCGTTTAACTTACGTACAGTAACCAAATCTTGAGAATAGCACCTATCATCATCAGAAAAACATATTGTACGTTGACCAATTTCTCCAGCCGTATTGGTATAAGTTACAACTGCCGAGCCCGTATCAGTACGTTCCAAATTTGTTCCTGCAACCGGAATTGTGTTCTGTTTTGTCGCAACCTGTGTATCAACATAATTCTTGGATGTTACTTTTTTATCACCATCTGCATTCGCTATTGTTATTCCGGTTACAATTGCAAGTATTGATGTTAGTAATATCTTTTTCATGGAAAATTCCCTCTTATTTACTCATATGAATTATATCAGACACAACCCGTTGAATCAAGTTCAAAAAAAAAAAAAAAAAAACGAAGTATCAATGACTTACGCAAAATATCATTAAAAGAGATACCGCATCAGTGTGCCGTATGACGATTCAAATTAAAAAACGGTTGCATCTCTGCAACCGTTTTACTAATCACTGACACTACCCACTAATTTACCTTTTTCAAAACCAGCGACGCATTCGTTCCACCAAATCCAAATGAATTGGATAATGCAACATCGACTTTGCGCTTCTTTGCAACGTTCGGTACCAGGTCAAAATCACCAACCTCGTCCACCGGGTCATGTAAATTAATTGTTGCCGGAACAATGCCGTCACGTATTGCTAATGCACAGAATATTGCCTCGACTGCACCGGCGGCACCCAACAAATGTCCCGTCATAGATTTTGTTGATGACATACATGCACCCGTTCCACCAAATATATTTTTGACCGCGGCTAATTCGCCCATATCACCCAAACCAGTTGATGTTCCATGTGCATTGATATAATCGACATCTGATGGTTTAAGTCCCGCATCGTTTAACGCCGCCATCATTGCGCGTGCACCCCCTTCGCCATTTTCGGCTGGTGCGGTTATATGATATGCATCACCTGATAATCCATAACCCGCCAATTCACCATAAATCTTGGCACCACGTGCCTTGGCATGTTCATATTCTTCTAGAACCAAGATACCGGCACCTTCGGACATAACAAAACCGTCACGCCCCTTGTCCCATGGACGTGATGCTGTTTCTGGATCATCATTACGGGTACTTAATGCCTTCATTGCCGAAAATCCGGCAACACCAATTTTACCAACTGCGCCTTCGCATCCACCACAAACCATAATATCGGCATCACCATGTTGAATCAAACGGGCGCCTTCACCAATACTATGTGCACCGGTGGCACATGCGGTAACCGTTGCAATATTCGGTCCCTTGAATCCATACTTAATAGATATATGTCCCGCCGCCATGTTTATAATACATTTTGGAATAAAGAATGGACTAATATGACGCGGACCATTCACCGACAATTCAATACAATTTTCATAAATCGTATTAAGGCCACCAATACCACTGCCAACGGAAACCCCCACTCTATTTTTATCACCGGTATATGTATCCAACCCCGCATCGCGCACCGCCTCGTCCGCAGCAACAACCCCATATAAAATGCATTTATCCATCTTACGCTGGTCACGTGGTTCAACCACAGTATCTGGATTAAACATGCCCGGCTCAGTTCCACGCACCGGAACGCCAGCAATTTGGCAAACCATATCAGATTCAACTAATTCTTCAATTTTGCGAATACCAGATTTCCCCGCCAAGATATTTTTCCATGCGTGTTCTATGCCACAGCCCAGGGGCGATACGATACCCATACCAGTAATAACTACTCTTCTCATGATAATATTTCCTTTATAATGTTAACCTGATGCCAAATAATAATATTTTTTTACATAAAAATACAGCAAAAAAACCGTCACGCTTGATAAAACTCACGTGACGGTAATAATAACCAATTTAACCAAAATTATTTTTTCGCAGCTGGTGCTTCTGCCTTTTTCGCGTGTGCTTCAATGTACTTTACTGCATCACCAACAGTCGACAATTTTGCAGCTTCTTCATCTGGGATTGTAATATCAAATTCTTGTTCAACGGCCATAACGAATTCGACGACGTCCAAAGAATCAGCACCCAAATCATTAACAAATGCGGCCTTTTCCGTAACTTTGGCTTCATCGACGCCCAATTTTTCTACGACCAATTTTTTTACTTTTTCAAAAGTTGACATTTTATATCCTTTGTTTAAGTTAAACTTTTTGTCATACCCTAATGACGTTTATGACTCAAAAACTATCATTTTATCGTTCACATGTCAAGAAATTATAACAAATGATAACAAAAACCGGTTATTCATTTATAAACAATTCTTCCAATAATTCATTCATATTTGTGCGCAAATCTTCCTTGTCACCCGCCCAAACAAGATGCCGTACCATGAATTTATACACATCGTCCATTGTCAGATTTGGTATACCCGCATCGGTAACAACGCGTGACCATGCCAAACGCGGATCTGTCAAATGCCCATGCCCACGTCCCGGGAAAACCCAATATCCATCTTGGGGCATATCTTGTAACAACACAACCGCCATATCCGATAACGGCTGTTCATTCCACATATCACGATTAAAATCTAAATCTGCCCATTGCATAGAAAAAATCTGATTTTTTGTTGCGAACCCGTAAACCAACATTAAAAACGCATCGCGCATAATCGTATCAGAATAATTCTTTATAGATTCAACAAGCCGTCTTATTCCATATTTGGTCAATGGTCGCACACGTCGATTTTGTTCAGGCTTTGGTAATTGCAATACAGGATTATTTTTAACATATCCGGTATCAATAGCGTAACGAAATACACTTTGTAACAATTCATGCATACGTGCCGCCATCGCCGCGCCACCAATTTTATCAATTGTTTCTTGAATATCATCAACCGAAATTTCCGAAATATTTTTATCAAACAATCCTGTTAAATGGTGATTGATAGAACGAACGAGTTTATCATAAGAACCAACAGAACGATGCACGCGATTCTTAAGGTACATTTGCATAAACTCACGAAAAAGAATTTTTTTACGTTTAATCTGGACTTTTTTTGATGCGTCCTCTAGGACGGTTGCCACGGCACCACGCGCATCTTCAATATCAACATCAGGGTATTTACCGATGATAACCCGCCTGTCACGTCCATTTATACGCTTGCGCACAAAAAAGGTTTTGACACCACGACTTGTTATATACATGCGTAATCTTGGCTCGGAAATATCTTGGACAACATCAAAACCACGCGCAGGTGTTGTTAAATTATCCAAAATATACGGATTAAAAAAGAATTGGTGTGCCATGACTAATCCCTTTTTTAATTAGTTTTTATTTACGCTTTGCACGAAACAAATCCAAGATTGCCTGATTACGCAAATATTTTGCAATACGCAATTGCTTTATCAAATCGATATAATTTTTATTCCAATTATGATTTGGACATTCTGTATTATCACAATATTTATGTGCATCATAAAACGAGCAAAACATCGGAACGCTTACATCAAAACCATAATCGAAAAATAAATCTCCTACAGATGATTCAGCATACACCACATTTGTACAAAGGAAATCACCCTTTGTGTCACAACATTCTTTACGCAGCCGTCGTACTTCTTTGACCGCCAAAGAAATATTCTGTAATTTTTCTTTCAGCATTTTCCTTTCCTTTTTTTCTTTGGTCTGGTTCGGCAAAATTTTTACCGAACCAGAGCATTATTATTTGGAACGAAACATGTTTTTAACAAATTCGCGTCTTTTTAATCTGGCAACGTTATAGCGATCTTTGGCCGTTACATAGTCCATATTTGCCGCATGTAATTCACATTTATTATTTGCACAGAAATCTGTTGTCGAGAAAAGTGGGCAGAATGTATGATAACCCGCATCGTCAAATTGTGCTGTTACAGAGGCATCAAGTGCAACTTTGCCAAATTTGTTTATACAACCTTCGGCAGCATTTTGTTGTTTAGTATCTAAATTATATTCTTCGGCAAAGCATGTAATTTTGCGTTCAGCCGCATACATTGCACGACGTGCATTACGAATATCCCGTGAAAGTTTTCTAAGTTTTCCAAGTTTTGTCTTTGGTGTTAAATCAGAGTTTTCAGCAAATTTACTTGTCATGTTAAGTTTCCTTTTGTTTATTACACTTTCAGTGCGTTAATAAATGCAGACTGTGGTATTTCAACATTACCAAATGTCCGCATACGCTTTTTCCCCTCTTTCTGCTTCTCCAAAAGTTTCCGTTTACGCGTGATATCGCCGCCATAGCATTTCGCCGTAACATCCTTGCGATAGGCTGCGATTGTTTCACGCGCGATAATTTTTCCGCCGATTGCCGCCTGCAGCGGTATTTTAAATTGATGACGCGGAATTAAATCTTTTAGTTTTTCGACAATTGTACGTCCACGTTTTTCTGCACTGGACCGATGGCACATGAACGACAAAGGTTCAACATTTTCTTCGTTCACCAGGATTGAAACCTTTACCAAATCGGACGGCTGATACCCCTGGACCACATAGTCAAACGATGCATAACCCGATGATATAGATTTCACCCGATCATAAAAATCAAAAACGATTTCTGCCAAAGGCAATTTATAGGTCAACACCGCCCTATTTCCAACATACGAAATATTTTCTTGAATGCCGCGACGTTCCGAACACAGCGACATGATGCCCCCCATATACTTGTCAGGCATCATAATTGTTGCACGCACCCATGGTTCTTCGATAGATTCAATTTTTGTAATATCGGGCATATCGGCCGGGTTTTCCAAATCCATAACTTCGCCATTGCGCAGATGGATTTTATACAGCACGCTTGGCACCGTATTTATCAGGTTCAAATTGAATTCGCGGAAAAGTCGCTCGCTGATAATTTCCATATGCAACAATCCCAAGAAACCACAGCGTAATCCGAAACCCAATGCCGAAGATTTTTCGGTTGTGAACACAAACGATGCATCATTCAGCGCCAATTTTTCGGCACTTTCGCGCAACGCCGGATAATCATCGGCAACCATTGGAAAGAACGATGAAAACACCACCGGCACCGACGGTTTAAAGCCCGGCAATGCATCGACCGTGGCACGTGCATCGGCGATTGTATCACCAACTTTGCAATCATGAATTGTCTTCATACCGGTAATAATGAACCCAATTTCGCCGGTGGACAATTCATCAACATTAACCATTTTTGGTGTAAAGTACCCGATTTTTTCGACAGTATATTCGGCACCAGTCGCAATAAAATGAATCTTTTGACCGCGGCGCAAAGTTCCATCGACCACGCGCACCAACACCACAACCCCAAGGTACGAATCATACCACGAATCCACCAGCAACGCACGCGTTGGGGCATTTTCATCACCCGATGGTGCGGGCAGTTTATGAACGATTTCTTCCAACAGTTCGGGGACACCGGCACCCGTTTTCCCCGACACCGCGATTGCATCCGCCGCATCCAAACCAATCACATCAGAAATTTGTGCGCGCGTTCCGTCAACATCACTGGACGGCAAATCAATTTTGTTCAGCACCGGCAGCATTTCCAAATCATTATCCAACGCCAAATATGCATTTGCCAAGGTCTGCGCCTGGACACCCTGGGTTGCATCGACCAAAACCAACGCGCCCTCGCATGCCGCCAAACTGCGCGATACCTCGTACGAGAAATCGACATGTCCGGGTGTATCCATCAAATTCAGTTGATATGTCTGCCCATCTTTTGCGCGATAGTTCAAACGAACAGTCTGGGCCTTTATCGTAATTCCGCGTTCACGTTCAATATCCATAGAATCCAGGACTTGCGCCTTCATTTCGCGTGATTCAAGCCCACCAGTATATTCAATCAAACGGTCTGACAATGTTGATTTGCCATGATCAATATGTGCGACGATGGAAAAGTTTCTGATATTCTGCTGCTTCATTATGAATATGACTTCCTTTTGCGGCAATGATACACTCGTATAATGGCAATCGCAAGGGGAAAATTACTTTAAATTATTCAACAATTCGTCGATTTTAGCGGCGCGTTCCAGCGTATCGTCATATATAAATTGAATTTGTGGGACATATTTTTGGTCCAATTTTTGTCCCATCATGAATCGAATCGTTTTTGTTTCGATATCCAACCTGCGTTTAGCGGCATCGATATCATTTGTGCGACAATAGAAAAACAAACGGACAAATTGCAATCCGCCATGCGCCACCGACCCGACCAGCGACACCCCCGACAACACCGGGTCATCGGCGTATTCATCGCGCAGGATTTCTGCGACGATAGTTTGCACTTTGGACGCGATGCGGTCGTTACGATTTGAATCAGTTGTTTTTTTTCGCATTTGACTAATCCGTTTATTTCATTGTAATGTAAAGGTATAAAATATAAAGATTTAATCAAGATTTTTTTTAAATACGGGGAATAAAAACATGAAGATTTCGGAATATCTGCTGTCGCGTGCGGAAACAAAAGCATACACATGGATAGTTTTTATAATGACGGTATTCGAATCGATATTCCTGTTTATTCCGCCCGAGGTTTTCATGACGCCCCCCATTATTGCGAACAAGAAACGTGCGGTTCCGGTGGTTTTGGCGGCGACATTGGGTTCGATTGTTGGTGGCGCGATTGCATATTGCATCGGCCTGTGGGTATTCGATTCGGTGGGCGTATGGATAATTGAAAACTTTGCAACGATGGAAAAGTTTGAATTGGCGCAAAGCCTGTTTATCAAACATGGCGTATTTATAATCTTTTTGACGGCGGTAACCCCGGTTCCATATAAATTGATGGCGATGTGCGCGGGGTTCATGGGATTTCCGGCACTGTTGTTTTTGGGGCTGTCGGCAATATTCCGCACTGGGCGCTTTGCGATTGTTGGATACCTGCTGTGGCGGTTCCAGGAACGTGCGAATGCGATAGTGAATAAATTTTTCTGGCCATTAACGATTGGCGCGATATTAATCGCCGCCACCGGCATATTGCTGATGTTTGTGGTGTAGTGGTTAGTGTTAGTGGTAGTGGGTAGTTGTCCCTGTACTATTTCCTCTCGTCACCCCGCACTGCGATGCGGGGTCTTGTCAGTCTTCGACGGGAAACGGGGAGATACCGCGTTTCCGCGGTATGACGGAAAAAAATGGTATGACGGAAAAAAATGGTATGACGGGGAAAAATGGTATGACGGAAAAAAATGGGATTACAATTATTTTTTTATTGGCTGATAACCATTATCTATCAACAATTGATTATATAAATCGCACCATTCAGGATTCATTTCTTCGATAATTTGAATTTTCCATGCACGGTTCCATTCTTTTAGTTGCCGTTCACGTATTACCATATTTTCCAATTTATTATGCCATTCGAAATAAACCAATTTGTCCAGATTATACCTTGCGGTAAAAGAACGTGGTATAATTTTGTTTTTATGTTCAAACACACGACCAATTAAATCAGACGTGGAACCAATATAAAGTGTTCCATTTTTTTTATTAGTCATAATGTAAACATAACCGCCTGTTTTTTCCATGCATATTATTTTATATACGTTCACGTTAATTGCAACCTTTTCTGTCACCCTGCACTATTTCCTCTCGTCACCCTGCACTATTTCCTCCTCGTCACCCCGCACTGCGATGCGGGGTCTTGTCAGTCTTCGACGGGAAACGGGGAGATACCGCGTTTCCGCGGTATGACGGAAAAAAATGGTATGACGGAAAAAAATGGTATGACGGGAACACCGGCGGGGTAGTTGTCCCTGCACTATTTCCTCTCGTCACCCCGCACTGCGATGCGGGGTCTTGTCAGTCTTCGACGGGAAACGGGGAGATACCGCGTTTCCGCGGTATGACGGGAAAAAATGGTATGACGGGGAAAAATGGTATGACGGGGAAAAATGGTATGATTAAAAAAACCACCGGGGGACCGGTGGTTTTAAGGGTCAACACATGTTCAAAAAAGTTTTTTACGTATAATCTATACGATTACTGCTGGATCTGTTCCCAGGTTGGTTGGCCTGTACCAGTCCATACCAAAGCACATGGCTTTTGAGCCGAACACGCAGCATTACCGTCATTGTTTGCCGGCAAATTCAAATTATTGTTCAAACCAGTAACATATGCTTCAACTGCCGCAACAGATGGATACTTCGTATTACTGCCCGTATCTGTCGCAAAGCTGGTGGACTTATTGGCAACTACCTCATAATTTGCTGCATCGGTCAACTGCGCCACGGTTGTCGGAACAGTGACATTAACGGCTTTATTAGCATCCGGAGTCAAAGCAGTGCCATTAACCTGAACTGTTTCGATTACGTTGGCCTGTGCATTGGTGCCAATGGTGTGATTTGTATTATCAACAGTGATAAGACTACCACTTTCAGCAGTATACAAATTACCGGTCGCACCAGCAATTGCCGTAGCCACTTGATCACCAGTTACCAAATCGTTTTCACCAGCCGCAACACCAGTTGTGGAAACATCCGAGCCTGCTGCTGTACCTAAGCCATAAACTGTAACTTGTGTTGTCTCACCACCATCGGTAACATTAATTGTACCAACACCAGATGTACCAGTCGCAACTCCATCTACTTTGCCATTCCAGTTTGTTTTATCTGTTGATGTAACGTGGATGTCATTATTACTTGTATGACTGTAAACTGCACCAGATGTAATTGGGTTTGTACTGTTTTCGGTTGGTGTTGAATCTTTAGTCAACGCTACCCATCCGCCGGCACCGTTAGCAACGTATTGTTCTTGACCACTAGCAGATGCGCTTTGATAATATCCACCCGCTGTACTGATTTGAGTAGCGACGTAATCATGAACAGCATCACCAGTAACCAATGTTGTTGCCCCATCAGCAACTGCACCAGTCGTCGCGGCGATATCATTCTTACCAGTTGTTTGATTTGCTGTAACTGTGATGTTGCTACCACCAACGTATTTGCTATCAACGTATGTTTTCGAAGTAACTGTTGTATCCGCGTTCGCTGCACCGGCAAACACCGCTGCCGCAAAACCGACAAATACCAAACCTTTTACATTTAATTTCATTTTAGTTCCTTTTTTTTTGTTTGTTTGTTGTTGTTGTTTTGCACGGGTACCTTGTGGATATTGCCAACAATATATCAGTGCAGCTTTTTAACGGTTTTAATTTATACTTTTTTCTATCCCCTGTTTAAATTATCCCCGAATCTCGTTTTGTGGTTTCCCCTTTTTTTTCAATTATTCATCAACTACGACGAACCACTGTTTGTTGCCCTCGGAATCAATCGACAGAACCGCGTTTTCGCCCTCTGGTGCGTTCAATTTCCACCAGTCTATCCAATCCAGAACGCCCGCAATATCTTCTGCCGCCTTGGCACGTGTGATTGATGCGTCTTCGATTTCACGTTCACCAACCTGGTCCTTGTATGCTAATTTGCCCAATCTTTCCCTTGATGGTTTTACATAACCTTCGTCTGTAACGGTCAAAACCGTTCCCGCAAATTCACGACCCTGTAATTTATCAACCTTGCCGGATACGTCCGGAATCTCTACGTCACCTGTTGTTACGGCGCCATCCGCGCCAACCAACAATACTTTGCCCGCGTTTTCACGACCCTGGGCCTTGTCAACCTTGGTGTCTAAATCGTCACCAATGTTGGTTATAAACTGATCAACCTCGGTTTGAGAATATACAACGTTACCCGGGGTTACATGACCTTCGGCATCAACGGTCAAAACTTTACCGGCGTTTTCGGTACCCTGGGCCTTGTCAACTTTGTCGTTCAATTTGCCCTGAAACTCTGTACGGAATGTTTCCATTTGCGCCGTAACCGCGCGTTCAATTAAACTGTTGATGTCGCCCAAATTCATTTGGCTTTTTATCGCATCCCATGATACCAGTAATTGCCATTCGCCCGGACGTTCATTCGCACGCGCACGATAACGCCATTTAATACCGTCGTTGTTGTCCGCGTCTAATTCAATCTCGCGCCCATCTTCGCCGGGGGTAATAATAGAACTTAATTCTTCGGTCAAACGTTCAACATTCAATTTAACCTCGTCATTGGTGACGGTTATGTAATCGGTGTCGCGCAGGACAACCTGTTTTTCGGTTTCAAGTTGCTGAATCAAACGTTCGATTGTCTCAATACGTTCATCACTAACACCACCGGAACCACCACCCTGTTGACTGATGGATATCGGGGCGCCAACATACTTTCCAATTGATAAACGGGAACTTGTCGCAGAACGTGACGTCGTGCCATTTGCTGTCGATGCATTCGTGCCGGTTGTCGTCGTCGGACGAACATATGTACCGGTCGCACGTAATGAACCACCACGCGCCGCCGTCCCAGATGATTGAGTCGCCGCAGTCGTCGAAGATGCCGCAGATGCCGCCGACGTATATGTACCGGTACCACCCACACTGCGAACAGATGCCGCCGCGTATGCAACGCCGGATACCGCCATTACACATGCAACTGCAAACAATGATGTTCTTATTCCCTCTCTCATCTCTCTCTTCCCTTCATGTAAAGTATTATATCACACTTTTGCCCATTCTAAAAATATTTTTTCAACTTTTTTTTTAGAATTCAAACCGCAGACCAACAGTGAATGCATTATCCAATATGAATCCGGTCTTGATGCCGATGGATGATAAATCACTGCCCGATGCAGACTGATATTCTGGCTGTTTCACGCCACGTGTCCATTTTGGCCCTTCGAACCCGGACAGACGATAACGGAAATCCAAAACCACGTGGTCAGACAAATAACGTTCGTAACCCAACATTAACGCACCCGTAAAAGTCGTTCTGGTCTTGCGCGCAGAATTCGCAACAAACCACTGCCAATCCATTGTCGCCTTGGGGAATGCAACACCGGCACCAAGACCGATATAGAATCCACCAAGAAAATCATAGTAACCATTTAATGTTACATATGGCGCAGAAAGTTTGAACGAAAATCCATTGTCCGAATCACTAAATTGACTGATGTAACCAACTTCAAGGTCGGCACGAACCGCCGGGTTAACATATAAACCGGCAAATACATTCCCACCAAACACTGGTTCAAATGTATACTTGTCATGGTCAGAATCAAAATCGGCAATCGCAGATTCTGGTTCGGCACTGTATTTATTCTTCCATGTCAATAAATCAACACCAACGCGCGCACCAACATAGCCACCTTTCAGGCCAGTCGAACTGCGCGAATGATTGTCATATTCATCGTCATAATCGTCACTGGCATATTCATCATCATAGTATTTGTCATCTTCCTCATAGGTTGCACGACGATCCTGCATCGCCGCAGATGTTTCAATCGGAACCATGCGATAATCTGGACCAACCTCTTGTTCTTCAAAAATGCTGTTGTCGTACATAGTATCCGGATTGTGCGCCGTTACATATATAACACGGTACTTTTTCGGCTTGCACCCGCATTTCTTGCCACCACTGGTGCAATCGCCCGCCATACCAATGCCAGACGCAATCAATAATGCACTAAGACCAACTAATACTTTTTTCATGTTTTCTCCCTGTTTCTTGATAAGGGTATTATATCACATTTTTTGCCCCCTTGCAAATCGCATTTCAAAACAATTGACCCCAAATATTTTTTTTACTACACTGGTCGTCATGGAAGACAATACAATCATTTCTTTCGCCAATGTGGGCGCACGTTACGACAATAATCCCGATATTTTGACCGACGTGTCTTTTAATATCAGTGCCGGGTCTTTCTATTTTCTGTCGGGCGCGTCGGGCGCAGGTAAAACTACACTGTTGCGATTGATTTATCAATTGCACCGGCCTTGTCGTGGAACAATTAAACTTTTTGGCCAGCCTACAAATCACATGACGCGCGACGAAATTAGCGCGATTCGTCACAAGATGGCGATTGTGTTTCAATCTTATTCATTGCTGTCGCATCTAACGGTGTTCGATAATATCGCCCTGCCCCTGCGCGTGCGCGGTGTTGACGAGGCAAAGATTAAAAAACTTGTCACAAAAACATTGGACTGGGTCGGATTGGGAAAATATGCAAATGCAAAACCATTAACCCTTAGTGGTGGTCAGCAACAGCGTGTATCTGTCGCACGCGCAATCGTCGTACAGCCGGCAATCATGCTGGCGGACGAACCAACGGGAAATCTGGACGATGAAAATGCATCGCGTTTGATGGACCTGTTTATTCAAATGAACAAAATGTTCGGAACAACTATTATTATCGCAACGCATAATTCTAAATTGATGGAAACTTACAAGTTCCCGGTTATGCATGTCGAAAATCATAAACTGAACTTTATTGATACAAAACCCGCACATAAAAAGGTCAATACCGAAAGTAATGATGACTATTTTGCGGAACTGGCCAAGCAATTCAAGGATATCGGAAGTAAATAGATATGAAAAAACCAATCATATTTTCACTGTTTCGCGAACAATCTGTTTTTATGACGGCGGTCATGGGAATTATGACCTTTCTGGCGGTGATGGCATTGGGAATTTCTATTGCAATTGGAACCGGCGTAACACGCTGGAATAAACAATGGAATTTATATGCCACAGTTCAAACAACTGATTCGGAAAATGCCAGCGCAATTAAAAAAGTATTGGACACAAATCAAAGCAAATTTGCCCAGGTGCGCGAAGTATCAACTGATGAAATGGCAAAACTGATGCGCCCATGGATCTCAGGTGGCAAAAGTGTGCTGGAAAAATATCTGCCGAAAATGTACGAGATTAAATTCAAAAATGAATCGGATATCGCCGCAGTCCGCGAATCTGTGGGTACACGCGGACGGTTCATTACACACCAGGATGCATTGCGCCCATCAATTTCAGCAGGATGGAAAATGGTCGCAATATTGTCTGTGGTTTTGGGAATCATTATTCTGACAATCGGAATCTGTATATCGTTCATCGCAAAAAATACTGCGATACTGCATAAACGCGAATTAGAAATACTAAACCAAGTGGGCGCAAGCGATTCGTTTGTCGCACGTCAAATGCAGATAATTGTCGCAAAAATTTGTATGACTGCATGCAGCCTGGGATTTGTCGCGGCTGTTCCGATTATCATCGCCATTATCGCAGTTGCACACTCGGCACGCGTCGGAATTATGGCAACAATCGGAATATCTGGCGGCGGATGGTTCGCATTGATATGTGTACCGATTGCAATTTTCTTGTTCGCAATAGTTATAACAAAACGGACAACTCTTAAGATATTAAATCAAGACTAATGAAACTTTTTCATCCATCTTTTCTGTTGATTAGCCTGTTTGTGATTGGTGGAATCGCGTTTAAATTGACAACACCAAATGACTGCAACTTTATATTGCCGAATGATAGTATATTTGTACTAACGGGGGATTTTCGACGTATTCCCTTTGCAATGAAACAAATTGATAAGTACCCAGACGCAGATCTCTATATAATTGGTGTGGCACCTGACGCTGCATATAAAAATACAGACAGGGCAACAATAGAATCTGATTCCAAATCAACTTATCAAAATGCAGTGGCGATTCGCAAAATAAGTGAAAAGTCTGGACTAGATCGCATAGTTGTTATAACAACCGAAGACCACATTAGACGCGCAAAATACCTTATACAATCCGAGTTACCTAAAACAACAATCGTTTCCTGTCCGGTTGCCCTT
The DNA here is from genome assembly GCA_017615655.1 of Alphaproteobacteria bacterium. Classification (GTDB taxonomy): domain Bacteria; phylum Pseudomonadota; class Alphaproteobacteria; order Rs-D84; family Rs-D84; genus Enterousia. The sequence continues at coordinate 123,854 of JAFZZS010000002.1, read as the reverse complement.
TCCGAAATGCCACCGGCACGCAGATTAGAACGATGGTTTATTGAATATATAAAGTATCTTGCCACAATGGTTGGTATCAAAGAAAGCCCGCATTTTCTATACTAATATGATAAAAGGAAATATAAATGTTACGAACAATAGTCTTTAAAATTATCCTTGGAATATACTTTGTTGCATGGTCACCAATTTTACTTGTCGGTCTTGTATCAAAAAAATTAACAAGTAGATTTATCATCGCGGATGCGCGTGGTGTATTATTTTTGCTGCGTTTAGTTTGTGGTGTAAGATATAAAATCTTTTACCCACCAACCGAAGAAAATGGCATTCCTGCGACACCAAATGACAATGTTCGATTCGATGGCAAGGCGATTATCGCGTCAAAACACATGTCTACAATGGAGGTTGCAATCCTTGTTACCAATATTCAAAATCCATTCTTTATTTTGAAACGTGAATTATTGTGGATTCCGGTTTATGGTTGGGCATTTTGGCGTATGGGAATGCAGCCAGTAAATCGTGCCAAGGGCGCAACTAATATGAAAAAATTAACAAATGCGGTTGCAAACAAAATAATGAATGGGCAAACCTTGATTATTTTTCCCGAGGGAATACGTGTAAAACCGGGTAACCCAATAGCATTAAAGCGCGGTTTAATGTTTTTGGCCCAGACCCTAAAATTGCCAATTATACCTGTTGGCACAGATACTGGGCTTTATTGGCCAAAACATGGTTGCATACGACCAGGAATTGCGACTATGCACTTTGAACCTGTAATTGCGTCAACATCATCATTAGAGGAAATTCACGAGGCTATCAATCGACATAGTGCATAATTTACTTGCACCATTTATCACGACGTCCGCCATTATATTTTCGACCCAGCCCCTCACGAATAAGTAAACTTCCTATATCTTGCCCGTTGGAGTCGATAACATTAGCATCAATCCGCCCAAGGTATTTATCATCTTTGATATTAGTTAGTTCAACTATGCTGCCCACTGGTATTAATTCACCAAGTCTGCGACTGGCACGCGATGCCATATTGCGTTCATATTCACATTCACCCTTGATTTCGGGGGTGTCAACGTTTCGTATACGAACACGCACAGATACGTTTATGTCGCCTTCTAATTTAACCTGTCCAGAGAATGTATCACCATCTATAATATAATCAACGCGCGCCGGAACTGCAAACGCATGCGACATGAACAAAGTTATTAACATCGCCACAAAAAGATTTTTCATTATGGCAACCTTGGTGACCATGTTGGTTCCACACCATTTACGCCGTCTGGCAAATCAATGTCATAGATATTTTGTCCGGTGATATCGACACTGCGAATATGGCTTACACGCTCCATATTATCCGTTGTACGCTCCGTTTCATAATAAACCAATCGACGCGAACCTGGGGCCCAAGATGGCGCCTCCATAAACCAACCACCCGCAAGAATCTTTTCGTTTTTACCGTTTGGATCCATTATACCGACATAGAAGGTGTCATCAGCCATTTTAGTAAAGGCAATAAATTGTCCATCTGGTGACCATGCCGGTGTAGCATATCGCCCTGCCCCGTACGTAATACGCTCTATATTACCAGTATCTAAATCCAAAATATGAATCTGTTGACTGCCACTGCGATCAGAATTAAACGCTATTTTACGACCATCTGGGGAATAAGACGGACTTGTATTAATTGAATCGCCAGTGGTCAACTGCCTAATCGCATTTGTTTCGATACTATATTCATATATGTGTGTAATACCATTTTTTACCAATGACAATGCCACCCGTGATCCATCAGGCGAAAAGCGCGGTGCAAAATTCATACCACCAAACTGTCCCAAACGACGCTGTTCACCTGTATCCAGGTTCAAAATCCAAACCATAGGATCATCGTTATAATATGATAAGAAGACAACCGATTGCATATTTGGTGAAAAGTGTGGCGACATCACAAAAGTCTTTTCATCAGATAAATAACGCAACCCATGACCATCTTGGTCCATGATTGCCATACGTTTTACTCGCTTGTCCACGGGACCGGTTTCGGCAATAAATACTATCTGGGTATCAAAATATCCGACCTCGCCAGTAAGACGTTCATATATGGCATCTGTCATAATATGCCCAAGACGACGTACAGATTTTTTTGATGCAACTAAACTTTGTGCCTCTATTTGTTCTTTACCGGCAATATCCCATACAAAGAAATCTAATTGATACTTTTTGTCGGCGGTTTTGGTAAGTTTTCCCTGAACAAGTACCTGAGCCTTTATTGCCGACCATAATTTAAAATCGGGCATCGCGTCCAATTTAACAAATTCCGGAAAGGCCTTGTGATTTACAATGTGAAACAACCCAGTCCGTTTAAGGTTATCTTCGACAACAGTCCGGATAATTGCCGCATCTGATGCCGACGCCCCAGATGCAACCTCGATTTTTTGAACAGCCACCGAAATAGGATCCGTTGTTCCCGCAACAATATCTACCTTTAATTCTGCACGGGCCCCCCACATAAACAAACCACAGATGGCAAAAGCCATGATAAAAATGCGTTTTAACATTAGATTTCCTTTCCGTTTAATTATATACGATTTGCATTCTATATTATCACCAATAAAAGTGCAAGCCCAGATAGAAAACAAAGAAATAAAAATCATAAATATTTTCCGACATCAAAACCATACAAACACCAACACAATCATCAATACCATAGTAAAGACAATAGTCTAGACATTTGTATTGACAAATGTAAATACAATGGTATAGTTGTCTGTGAATACGATTGTATTGGATAGTGTATAGAGGTGGAAATGCCAAATGTAATGCAACAACTTTTTGTGATGAATATTGAATCTTTGCTGCGTGAATATGCGGCTTATCGTGCATTCAACAAATCTGATGCGGTTATTAATATGCGTATTCCCCGCCCTGTTCTTGATAGATTAAAAGAGCTTGCCGCCGCTCAGCACGTCCCATATCAATCATTAATATCGTCTGTTCTATTTTCAATTGCACACTCAGACGAAAGCAAACAGTAATTTACAAAAAAGGAACATTAAAATGCTAGAAACAAAAAACCAAGAAATTTTCGACACATTAAGTTCCAATCGCAAAATAAATTATGAATACGAATTATTCACCGATGGTGGTGCTGAATATTGGTCATTAAATGATTTCCTGGAATTATTAAAATCTGATACAGATATATATGTTAACCCAAAAACCTATAAAGATTTATTTACATTAAAAGAAGTTTTCCGTGCACACACTCCATACAGATTAAAAGCCGGCAAACCCGAAAAGATGGAACGTCTGTTTGCAAATAATGTGCATCCAACAAAAAATGATGTTGAATTATCCCGTTATGCATGTTGGACAATCGTCAAAGAAATTGGTCAAAACAAGCCTTCTGAGTTCTATCAAGAATATTTTATACACCCAGATTGTGATTTTCAAACAATCAATACCAAAGCATATTACAGTGCGACTATATTGTTGCATAAACGATTATCAAATTACAAAAATCAATTAAATGGTATCATTAAACACTTTACAAGCCAGCGATCTTATTTTGCCGACTTTCATTCAAATTTACTGGCGTGGTTTGCACCATATATAAATAAATATGAGTTATATGAAAATTGCCATATACCATTCAATGCATCATTACCAGACTATATGAACCCAATTGCATTAAAAAGATTCACTGACGCGCATGCGAATATAATAACGCAATTTGACAATTTGCCACATGAACAACAAAGTTACGATAGACTTTATACTATTGCGCATCGCGAAATGATATCTGCAAACGCCATTGCGTATCACCAAGATAATTTGCGTCGTGATTACATGAAATTTGACAGATACCCTTTCACAGAAATTGAAAAACAACGCAAAAACTATGAAATGGCATTTGCGCAAAAATATATAAATTCAGTTATCAAATAAAAAAACCAAGGCGCCATTTGGCGCCTTGAAAATTATCATCAATAAAGTTACTTTCCGGCGGCAAATGCGTTTTTGACACATCCCAGATATTCTTGACCACCAGTAGATGCCACAAAGGACAGAACAATAGCCACACCGAACAATAAAAAGAAACCTACAAACATTGCGATTCCCTTGTCCTTAAGGTCATCTTTCTCAACTTTACCAGATTTGATATATCCCCATGCCCAATCCATCAAAACAAATGCAGCACCCAAGAACGCAAGGGTACGCAATGTTTTAATAACCGGTCCAAGTTTATTTATCAATTCACAAATACCAGAATCATTGCCCGCCGCAAATGCATTTTGCGCAAACATAGACAAAGAAACTGTCGCCATCATAAAATATTTTGAAATCTTTTTCATATCCGTTCTCCTTTTCCAGACAATTTTACCACAATTTTGTTTCAGTTTCAAACAAAATAAAAACACCGCCATCACCGGCGGTATTTTTATTTGTAAATATATTATTTACCAGAAATTGTGTAGTAACGACGTGTTACTGGAACCATTTCAGCATCACAGCCCGATGTGCATTTTGTGCAAGCCGGTGCTTCTTTTACCGCTGCTGGAACCAAAATTTTACGATCATTACGTTCTGTACGGCCACCATTATCGCGCGCAAACAAGTCTGCACAACGTGTATTTCTGTAAACTACGCGGTTGCTGCCATCAAGGCCACGAATACCTTCGGAATAATGACGCGCATATTCATCAACATAGTACACGCAATCTTCGCCATCTTGGGTATAGCGAATATCACCCTTGTAATAATCATAGTATGTGCAACCCGCAAGTGCAGTTACCGCAAAAATAGAAGCCAAAATTTTTTTCATCACATTTTCCTTTTTATATTTATCTCTGACACTCTCCCGATTCGTTCTGTTATATTTTTGCACAAATATTCGTCCTGTCAACTATTTTTATCATTTTTTGTTGCGCATAAAATCATACAGAATTACACAAAATTATGGTATAATCTATTACCAAGGGGATATAGAGAGATTTCATATGAAATACGAAAAATACGGTTTAGTGAATACGACCGCAATGTTTGGCGACGCGCTAAGTGGGCATTATGCAATTGGCGCATTTAATTTTTATAATATGGAGACCTTTGCCGCGATTCTTGGCGCTGCCCGCGAAACAAAAAGCCCAATTATACTTGCGGTATCAGAATCCGCCATAAAATATATGAGTGATGACATATTAATGTCAATGATTGATGCCGCACACATCAGCCAAAACGAAAATGTTGCATTGCACCTTGACCATGGACATTCATTTGATGCATGCGCACATGCCATAGATATAGGGTTTTCCAGTGTCATGATAGACGCAAGTGATTTACCATTCGAGGAAAATATCGCGCTTTCCGCAAAAGTTGCCCAATATGCCCATGCACACGGCGTTTCAACCGAGGCAGAACTTGGGGTCCTAAAGGGGCAAGAAGATGAAAATACTTTCTCGGACACCGAGCTTTATACCAATCCATCAGATGTACCAGACTTTGTATCACGGTCAGGTGTCGATTCATTGGCGGTTGCAATTGGAACAAGCCACGGCGCCTATAAAATGAAGTCGGACAAACAGCAATTGCGCTTTGATATTCTAGCGGAAATAATGGCAAAAACACCCGATTTTCCACTTGTTCTGCATGGCGCATCCAGTATTCCATCGCATCTTGTGCAAAGAATAAACGATAATGGGGGGAACATACAAAATGCGCACGGCATTCCGGTTCATCAACTACAACAGGCGGCAACAACCAATGTATGTAAAATTAATGTGGACAGCGATTCCCGCCTTGCTTTCACCGCTGCAATCCGGCAAAACCTTGCGGTTGCCCCCCAGAATTTTAACCCACGTGAATATTTGGCAATGGCGATGAGTGCCGTTTATGAAAATACAATTGACGAGATAACCAATATTATGAATTCCGCAAACAGAATTTAAAAACGGTCACACCCGGCGACCGTTTTAATAAATGTTGCACATACCCCTGATAACTACTTTGCGCGTTCAACATATTCCAATGTTTCGGTATTTACGACAATCTTTTCGCCCTGTTCAATAAATACCGGCACTTGAACACGCACACCATTATCCAAAATTGCAGGTTTACCACCGCTGCCCGTTGCGGTTTGTCCCTTTAATGCAGGCTCGGTTTCTTCAACTGTGGCGACAACCGTTTTTGGTAAAGTAACCGAAACCGGTTGACCTTCGACATAATTGGTACGCACATTCATCTCGGGCGCCAAGAATTTGACTTGTTCACCAAGTGAATCCAGTGGCATTGTAAATTGTTCATAATCATTCAAATTCATAAAATATGCATCTGTTCCATCAGAATACAAGTATTGGCATTCAACATCTTCGACCATAAGTTTTTCAACTTTGTCTTCGGCGCGCCAACGATCACCACCTTTGTTGCCCGAATCAATATCACGCAGATCGGCTTGAACAAAAGCCCCGCCCTTGCCCGGTTTAACCTTGGTAATAGAAGTAACCGTATACCGATGTCCATTGTGGGAAATCACCCAACCGACACGCATATCATTTGCTGTAACAGATGCCATTTTTTATCCTTTTAATTGTTAATTAACACGCACAGGGTATAAAAATAAGTTCTAAAACGCAAGTTTTTTCGGTATAAAAATGCGCCACTTGGCGCATTTTTATTGTTTAGAACCGATACATAAATCCGATTTTAACAATTGGATAGAATTTTATCTTGTCCATTTCTTTTTGTGCTTCGTCCAATTCTTTCCTTTTTGCTGTTTCCAAATCAGACGGATTTAACGTCCCCCAATCTGAACCATCCCACTGCTGTAAATTGTCTGTTGGAATATCTAAATCCAACGCGGCACTTTTACTTGTAAATACCACACCCGCATCAAAGAAAATTTTTATTCCATAAAACAAACCTAAATCAAACCCGGTTCCTGCATACGGTCCAGAATATTTCCAATTTGCCTTGGCCTTGGCATGTATTACACCGTCTGTATATTTAAACCGTTCATCACCTAATTCAAATTCACCATTTGATGATTCCGTACCAGATATCGCTGCGCTTATACTTGTATTTCCCATATAATAACCACCTGTTAAACGCCACCCCCCAAGGAACCATGTATTTCCGAAAGGATAGATATCAATCATCGCCGCAACATGTTTAGCCTTTAGCGTTGGTGTTGCAATTTCTAAATCATCGCCAATTTCTATTTTTTCATCACCAACATATTTTTCAATTAACGAATTGATGTTTGAACGTATCGGTTTCGTAGACGCAAAATCAAAACGAAAACCCAAACGTTTCCACCAAAAAGAATCAAAATTCTTATTGGCATATCCGACAAAACCATTTAAACCCGAGGTTGCCGAAATACCGACCCCAAGCTGTACACCCCCAGGAAAAGAATTAAAAGAATCTGCAATTGCACACGTGGCAAACAATATTCCCATCATACCAACCCCAAGATGTTTAAGGAAACAATTCATCGTTTTTCTCCTTGTATAGTGTAATATTTAATATGAATAAATTCACAAATCAAATTTAACTAAAAATCATAAAATTATCAATATAAAAACAAATTTATGTTTTAAATATACTCGATTTATGATATCATTCTGTATTATGAAGACAAAGATTTTATTTTTATCATCCATGATTTGCATATCTGCAATAATGGGCGCACGCGCATCAGACTATATTGCACCTGATAGCGATGTTCAGCAATATGGCGAAGTATATCAATTTGATGTCGAGGCATACGAGTGTCGTGATTGTGACAAAACAAATGGACGCCAAATTGAATTGGTCTCATTTAAACAAACACCGGCGGACAAACGTGAACCCGTTTTTGATGGTTCCACAAACAAATACAAAATCAAGGGTGTAACATGGGAAAATGGGGTCCCGGTGTGGCATGATTCTATTGCTAAGTGTGGCAAAAAGAAATCATGTAAATGCAAATCTTGCGAAAATGAATTAGCAAAACTTTATACCGAAACATTGGACAGCATTGCCGAAACGCGTGCACGCATCGAAGAATTGCTGACCCCAAAACAACAACCCGAAGAAGTATCACCCGTTGAACCAAGTCCGTGCAGTATCGCATATACTGCCCAGGATCTTAGTGTGCCTATTAACATTGCATTTGGAAATAGTGACGGATGTCCATTTGAAACCGATGCGGAATGTAAGATATGGCGTCGTAAACCAATTGTACGTGAAACGGTTTCGCCACGCAGTCCAAAAATTCGCGATGATAAAATGTATGAATTTTTATCCGAGCTACGTTGCAGTGGAACTGTTGATGCAAACTCGCCAACCGCGGCACCATTGGTTGAGCGGTATAAGATGTTAATGCAATCGGCACGTGCCTGCTGTACCGAAGGAATGATATATTCATTACGCAAGGCCGGCGCATCCGATGGATTAATCTATAAGTTTTTATCTGATGACGCGAACTTTTACAACATTGGTGGTCGTTGTTTGATGACAAGCGATGATGAATTGGATGCCCGTTATCCAGAAACCGCCACTGCCGCGGTGATTTCGGATGTTCGTAATGGTTGTTTATGTCGTGGACGCGAATGGTTCAGGGCTATGTTGGCACCATTTGTTGATGCATGGAATGCGTCACCTGAATTTGCATCATCACAATTCTTGTGGACATATACTGATGGTCTGCAAAGACAAATAACTGTTTCAATCAACGATGATGTTCAAACCGTTTTGAATCAGTTAGATGCATGTCCATAATCAGAAAATACCCTATATAAAAAACCATTCGCAGCGCGAATGGTTTTTTATTGACAACAAAATAAAGATTTATACACTTTCAACAGGATAAGATATTTTTAAACGGACAAAAAATGATTGGTGCAATAATCGGTGATGTAGTCGGATCACGTTTTGAATTTCATAATATAAAGACCAAAGATTTCGAACTTTGGCATAATTCTTGTCATCCCACCGATGACAGTGTTTTAACATGTGCCACAGCTGATTGGATTATTCATGGGGGTAACCCAAAAACATACCTTTTGAAATGGGGAAATCGATACAAAGACCAAACATTTGAAAACGGTAAAATAAAAGCATTTAGCCCCGGATTTACCAAATGGTTGGAAACCAAACAAGCATATAATGCGAATACAAACGGATGCATTATGCGCATGTCACCAATTCCAATTATGTTTGATGATTACGATACATGCATTGCGCGCGCCAATGAATTAACATGTGTTACACATAATCATCCCGAAAGTATCAATGCAACCGGGGCATATATTGATACGGCGTACATGGTAAAAAATCATATACCCGTCCCAGATATAAAAAAACATGTTGCACAAAAATATGATTACGATTTGTATCAAACATTGGATGAAATTCGTCCGAATTATAATTCGTTCTATTACACATGTAAAAATTCTGTTCCGATGGCGTTGATTGCGGCACTGGACGCCAATGATTTCGTTGACGCAATTCGCGGTGCAATTTCCATTGGTGGCGACAGTGATACATTGGCATGCATTGCCGGTGGTATTGCCGAGTTGCGTTTTGGGGTTCCAATTGAATTACGCACCAAAGTAGATAAATACCTGGATGCAAATATGAAAAAAGTAATTCGTGAATTTTATCAAAAATTAGAAAACAAAAATAAATAGGAAACAAAAAACCGTCCATTCGGGCGGTTTTGTATAATACCTTATCATTCAAGATCTTTACATTTACCACCGTTACACACCATATCATCACAACATTGACTGTCCGAACTGCATGATGCATTGCGTTCCAAACATGCCACCGCCACCATAGCTCCACCAGGGCTTAGTTCTCCATATACATCTTGATCTGCTACTGTCCATAATGTGCAACTGGGACTGTCCACACAGGTCAATTTTGATGTCGTAACCGTTGGTAAATTACCTTGAACACTGTCTAATCCATCAACTAACGCCGCCGCTGTGACAAGTTTATCTGCATCAGTTGATGAATCATAACCAGCAGAACCATCATAAATCCCGCGACCATCACTAATATACCCATTACTATCATATACAGGAACATTCCCAGCATTACCAAGAAGGTAATTGCTGAGAGCTCCTGCGGTAACTAATTTATCGCTATTTTCCCTTGTATCTAATGATTCGGTATTGTTTATGATTCCACGTTCACCAATTGTGCCGGCGGTAGATGTATATGTAACAACTGTTGATCCGGGTGTTGCACTGTTTGTATTGGCTGCGGGAATTTTTTCCTGACGTGTGCCAATTTGTGTATCAACATAGTTCTTGGATGTTACTTTTTTATCACCATCTGCATTCGCTATTGTTATTCCGGTTACAATTGCAAGTATTGATGTTAGTAATATCTTTTTCATGGAAAATTCCCTCTTCGTTTGTTCATATGAATTATATCAGACACAACCCGTTGAATCAAGTTCAAAAAAAAAAAAAAAAAACGAAGTATCAATGAGTTACGCGCAATATTACAAAAAGAGATACCGCATCAGTGTGCGGTATGACGTGTTTTTATGTCCGATATGACGATTCGAAACTAACAAAAAACGGTTGCAGTTCTGCAACCGTTTTTACTAACCACTAACAACTTACATACGCATTGGCATCAAAATGAACAATGCATCTGTATTTTTGTTCGTTGATTTAATAATTGTTGGCGAAAGCGGATCCTGCATTTCCATTTGGAACTTTTCACCTTCGACCTGACCGGCAACATCCATCAAGAACTTTACATTAAACGTTACCGAGAACGATGCATCACCATTATATTCAATGTCTAATTCTTGGGTTGCGGTTCCGGCCTCGGGACTTGATGCATTAACGACCAATTTGTTCATTGAAAAAGTTAATTGAACAGATTTTGTCTTATCGATACTTGCCACTGAAACCAAATCAACCGCATTCAAGAATTGTTTTCTGTCCATAATTGCAATTTTATCATTACCCTTTGGAATAACAACGCGATAGTTTGGATATTGCGCATCAACAAGTTTACTTGTTAACATCGCAGCACCAATTGTAAAGCGCGCCTTGGTATCTGACAATTCAACATTCACATCATCAACGGTTGCATCTTCTAGTAACTTTGACAATTCGCCAATTACACGACGTGGCAAAATCACAGATGGCATATCGGCCGAGCCCGCCGGCGCATCCATCGCACACAATGCCATACGCTGAGCATCCGTTGCGACCGCCGTCAATTTATTCGAACCATCATCCGTCGCAATATGGAAATAAATTCCGCCCAAATGATAACGAACATCATCTGTTGGAATTGCAAACTTTGTCTGATTAATAAGATGCGCCAAATCACCAGTTGTCATTTGGAACTTGGTGGTAAGATTGCTGCCCGCCATCGCCGGAAAATTCTCGGCTGGCAGTGTTGGCAAATGAAATACCGCGCGTCCACTGGATACGACCAACGAATCACCTGACTGCTTGAACGAAATCTCTGCATCATCAGGTAATTTACGCACTATATCATAAAGCATTTGAACAGGCACAGTTATTTTACCACCCAACGTAACATCGGCGACAACGTGTTCCACCAACTCTAAATCTACATTGGTTGCCGACAATACCAAATCATCGGATACATCCAGTTTAACATTCATCAGAATCGGCAAAGTTGCACGTTTTTCAACAATAGACTGCATATGCCCAAGCGCCCGGATTAAAACCTGACGAAATACAGAAAATTCCATTTTTATGCTCCTGTTATTTAATACCTGTTCCTACATTCTTAAGGTCAATTTTAACAAAAAATGCCGATTCGGTGCAAGAGCAAAAGAACGTATTCTATTATTTACTTGAATTATCCACAGAACCAGGATTTATTACCCCATTTGCAAGTTCTGGAACCGGTATATCAAACCATCCGGGATCATCACGATGTGATGGTGCGCCCTTTTTCAAGGCGGTTTTGCATGGATGGTCATCCGCCAGCCAATTTTCTAGCAAATCGCCTGCCAGCAATCCAACCCCAGCGCCAGCAACCAACCCCAGCCCGCCTGTAAACGGTGCCAATAATAACCCAAGTCCAGTTGCAGATAATGCCTTGCCTGCAACAGCCGCACCACTTATTTTAATATCTGGTTCGGCTAAATTACCACTTATCGCGATTGTATTAACCACATTCCCCGTAATCGAAAGTTTTAATCCACGCACAGGAATTGTGGTCAAAGACATATTCATTTTTTCACGACCTAAATCTAAACTGCCGTCCAACATCACATTTATGGCACTGGTTTCAACTGCAACACCATTTTGAGTTTCAATCAAACCATCTCGCATTTTCAAATTAACCGCAACACAATTTATTTTCATTTGGTCATATTTCTTTTTAGACCTAAACATATCTTGAATATTTTGGCGCAAGGTCGTCAGAAAATCTGTTCCATACATGTACGCAACTAAATCGGAATGTGCGTACCCACCATCAGATGAATAAAGTCGAACCGGACCATTTATGTGTCGCATCACTTCGGACATATCCGAACCAAACGCACGGACATATATCTCAAAATCAATTGGCAATTCTGATATAAAATCGTTGGTATTTATCTGCTCAAGTAATTTTCCAATTGTAATTCCGCGACCAATACCACCCATTTCTAGATTCATGCGGCCTGTTGGTTCTATTTCACCATTTATCGCCGCCGTAATATTTCCAGATGCAAACCCAGTATTTACATTAATTCGCAGAACCGCATCACGAACATTGCCGTTCACTTTCAACTTGTCCAATGTCAGATTACGATAAACCTTCATCTGACCAACATCAACATTCAAAGTAATTTTTTTATCGTACAAATAGTCCCCATAAAGTGGCATATTCTTGAAAACGTTTGGTTTATATTTACTGGAATGCGGTGTTCCACCATAGATTTCCGGGAACAGTTCCATTAAATTTATTTTCTTTGATGTTAAGTTTGCCACAATTTCCGTTTTCTTTTTTGACCAATCTATCATCCCAGAAAACGTAATCTCACTGCCACGTACGGCAACCGATGATTTGTGAACAGTTAATTTGCTATGCCCCAGACCACCAGATATATTAACCTGCATTTCTGGCATTTCCGGCAAATTTACATTCAATAATTCACTAATTGGCTTAACATCGGGAATATCGCCCTTGATAATAAAATCAATTGGTATCTTACTTGTTCCTTCTAGTGCAATATTCGCAATTAATGTATCACCCTCAGAAGAGAAAGCGATTTTCATCGGGTATATTTTTCGTTCCTGATTATATTTATCAAATGAAACTATAAACGGTATCACATTTGATTTAAGTTTTATCCACCCCTTGTATTCACGACCATCATCAAACGTTCTTGCCCGAATATTTATTCGTGGAACAACATATTTTTCTTTGTTCATATTCAAAACAAAATCGACTATATCAATTCCACCAAGTCCCGGGTCTGTAAATGGATATTCTGGAACTTCAGAATCGCCCTCTACGCCAGAATCCGCCGTATCCAAATTTTGTTCATCTTCTGTACCTGCAATCTGTATATCATATTCACCATCAGCTTTCTTATCCAAATATACTTTTGCGTCATTAATTCGAACATGCTGAATTGTTGGTCTATTTCTAAATAATGAAATTAAATCTAGCCTGGCCTCTACAGTTTCGGCTTCAAATAAATTTTTATATTTTGCACCATCGCGATTCGGAATCATAATCTTATGAATTGTAACACGGGGTCGCAAAGATAGTTTCCATGAAACGTCACCTGCAATTTCAACTGGCATGCCCGTAGAATTACGCAATATACTAATAACATTTTCACGTAAACTTTTCGTATCTAATTTGGACAATGCAACAATAATAGCCACAACAAAGACAGCAAAGAATAAGAATACCGCACGTGCTATGATTAAAAACTTTTTCTTTCGGCTCATCCGTTTCATATTAAAACCTCACTTATGGCAATTGCAATTCTAACAAATTAATTACAGGTTTCATAAAATCTGGAACTGGTGCACGAAAAGTTATCATTTTGCCTGTTGATGGATGCTGAATAGTAATTTTATATGCAAACAAAAATAAGTTATTCGTCGCCAATACAGATTTTAAACCAGAATCCATGTCTTTTTCATGCCCATATAAATCATCACCTACTATCGGCGCCCCAAGACAAAACGCACTGTGCAACCTAAGTTGATGCGTACGACCTGTTTTGGGCATAAATAATATCCACGTTAGCATTCCCGATGCACGCGACAAAACACGATATTCTGTTACTGCATGATGAGGACGCGCCCCTGTTCCATTTTCGCGTGCAGGTGAATCAAAAACCCGACCTTTTAATAGATAGTTATCTATAACACCCCGCGATTCCGTAACATCGCCATTCAACAGCGCCAAATATTCTTTGTGGGCAGTTTTATTTTGAAAGGTCCGCGATAAAACCTGGGCAGCATGTTGATTTTTTGCGACTACTAACAACCCACTGGTCTCCATATCAAGCCTGTGAACTAGCGATATTTTAGCATAAGGAAACAAAGCCGCCGCCATCTTATCCACAGATTTACGAATCCCAGTTCCCCCCTGCACCGCAAGTCCCGCAGGCTTATTAAACACGACTATATCATCATCACTGTGTACAATCGTTTGACGTAACTGTTCTAAATCAGACAAGGAAAATTTTTCACCGGATTCATCTTTCTTGACTGCGACCATATACCCGCTAACCGTGGGCGGAACACGCACGACATCACCTTCGTGTAAAACCTCGGTTCCTTTGCAACGCGAAGAATTTACGCGAATCTGACCACCACGACAAAGACGATAAAATTCACGCTGGGGCATTGATGGGAAATGACGCAAAAACCACCGCAATAATCGCGTTCCATCCTCAACTGGCGAAATTACCATAGACCCCGCCATTTATTATTCGCCATATACTATCTTTACGATATTTTTACCATTTCCTAAATTACAAGTTCCTGTCGCACCGCCCTGTTTACCATCGGAATTCATGTAACCAACCGAATCACTCCATGCTTTGGTAACAAAGTATTCACAATCACTATCCGTTAGACCAGTGATAGA
Organism: Alphaproteobacteria bacterium; assembly: GCA_017615655.1. Taxonomy (GTDB): domain Bacteria; phylum Pseudomonadota; class Alphaproteobacteria; order Rs-D84; family Rs-D84; genus Enterousia. Next base: position 108,755 of record JAFZZS010000002.1, on the reverse strand, counting down.
TACAATGAATTGACGTGGATTTGACGGATCAACGGACAATTCATACGAACCACCATATGTATTCTTTGGTGATATGCCAATTGCACCAAATATCGTAGTATTATTTATGTTCGAAAAATCATCATATTCACCCAGCAATTGCCGAACACCCGTGACAATCTGCAAAACTTCCTCATTCACCGTATTACGCTTTTGTGTCCGCATTGCAGTTGATATCATACTAATTGCACCAATAGTGATAACCCCCATAATCGCCAACACACCAAGCATTTCTATCATAGAACGACCAGATTCATATTTCATTTTGTATTCCTTTATTTGCTATTTTTACGCTTTTATTCTATCATAAAACACATGAACATTCAATTCAACGATTTAATTGCGGACGCCCCCAGTTCACCTGGGGTGTACCGCATGTATGGTGCAGATGGAGATTTGCTTTATGTTGGCAAGGCTAAAAACCTTGCCAACCGCCTGCATCAATATACTGATATATCAAAATTAGAATTACATAAACAGGTTATGCGTTCCCTTGTAACCAAGGTTGAATGGGAAATAACACCAACAGAATCGGACGCATTTGTTTTGGAAGAAAAACTTATTAAAACAGAAAAACCTAAATACAACATCATGCTGACCGACGGCAAGATGTATCCAATGCTAGCATTAACAAATCACAAATATCCGCGTTTACTAAAATTTCGCGGGAAAATATCCCAGCGACGCGACATATATGGTCCGTACCCATCCGTATCCGCACTAAACGAAACCATAAAAATGATACAAAAAGTATGTCAACTTAGAACATGCACAGATACATTCATGAACAATCGGTCACGCCCATGTCTGCTTTATCAAATCGGCAGATGCGCAGCGCCATGCACCAGGTCCGTTCCACATTATTCAGAAAACGTAAAATTGGCACGTCGGATTTTAACTGGTGACAGCGAACCGATAATTGCAGAATTATCCAAACAAATGAAACAACTATCTGATAGTATGGATTATGAAAATGCACTTATTATTCGTGATAAAATCGCGGCACTTACAAAAACATCATCACGCGGTCTACGGCGAAATACACTATATACAGAAGAAAACAATGATATAAAAAACTGGAATAATGTTGTAAACGAAATGGAAAAATGGATTAATAAAAAAATAAATTATGTCGGCGTTTTTGATAATTCACATTTGTTTGGAACAAATCCAGTTGGTGCCATGATAACATTTGGACATAACGGATTTATAAAAAGCGGGTATCGCCACTTTAAATTACATGACCGAACACGTGCCGGAAATGATATCGCGATGATGCAGGAATTTATATCACGTGCAATTGAAAACAATCCCGAACTAGATCTAATAATTGTTGATGGTGGACGTGCCCAATGGAATATTGCTCACAAAACCGCACCTAATATTTCTGTGATTGGTGTTACCAAAGGCAAGGTTCGCAACGGTGACGAACATTTTATTATGCCTGATGGCGCTGAATACAAAACCATGGCCAAAGATTCACAATTGTTTTTATTATTACGCCGTGTCCGCGACGAAGCACATAGATTTGTAATAACATACCATCGCACAAGACGAGCAAAATCAATGACAGGTTCATGTCTTGATGATATCGAAGGAATTGGACCGACACGTAAAAAACTTTTGTTAAACCATTTTGGATCGGTACGGTCTATAATGGATGCAGACATAAATACCCTGGTGCACGTCCCAGGATTAGGCAAAACAGCCGCAGAAAAAATATATAATTACTTTCATAAATAATATGCTATAATGAGACCATACGTTAAAAACAAAAGGAGAATAAAAATGAAATTTTTTGTGAACTTTTTATCATCATTTCGAATTGCCGCATCGTTTGCAATTATTGGTACGTTGATGAGTGGCATGTATATAACAACCGTTATCTTGTTTTTGTTAGCGGCGTTAAGCGATTTCTTTGATGGGTATCTTGCCCGTAAGTATGATGCTTGCACAAAAACCGGGCTTGTTCTTGACAGCATCGCAGATAAATTCTTGGTAATAACATCATTTGTATTACTGTGCATAATGATGCCAGTATGGTTCATTGTTATTCCGATTATTCTGATGATTTCTCGGGAATTATATATCAGTGGTCTGCGTGAGTTTCTTGGTGCTAATAAGCTTGTAGTATCACATCCGACATCACGTTTTGCTCCTGGGAAAATAAAAACCTTTATGCAAATTATTGCTATATTGGCATTTTTGTGCTTGTTTGCCATTGGCGCATCTGTGAATAATGCATCAAATAGTAAAGCGATTCTTTATGCAATTTATGCCTTGCCAAATATCGGTATATTTGCGTTATGGTTCGCATTGGCAACAAGTATTTGGTCAGCCGTTCAATATACAAGTGATTTCATTAGCAAAGTAAAAAAGATAAAATAAAAAAAGCCCGACACATGTCGGGCTTTTTTTAATATTTAATTAAAACCAACCCTTCTTCGCGGTCTTGGTTTCTGCAAAATCGGTGAGTATCTTCTTCTGCTTGTCGGTAAGTTTGGTTGGTATTGTTATTCCTATATCTATATATAAATCCCCAAATGAAGTTCCGCGCCCAGTCGGCATACCATGTCCGCGCACACGCAATTTTTCACCAACCTGGGTTCCAGATGGTACTTTGACAGTCAATTTTTTATCATCGATAGTTTCAACATCTATATCCCCACCAAGTGCCAATGTAGTAAATGGCAAATCAACATGCATAACCAAATTTGCACCGTCACGCTCAAACTTTTCATCAGGCTTAATATGAACATCCAAGTAAAAATCACCGGGCACCCCACCATTTACCCCGGCTTCGCCTTGTCCACCAAGGCGCAAACGCGCCCCACTTTCTATACCCGCCGGAATTTTTACCTCTAGGGTTCTATTCTTATGAATTACACCACTGCCATCGCAATCTGGACATTTCTTATCTATTTTATGTCCCAAACCATTACATTCTGGACATGGGGTCTGCATCGCAAAAAAACCACGCTGAACATTTACATAACCCGTTCCATGACAACGCGAACATACAGGTGCAGGTTTACCGTCTGCCGTTCCATATCCATTACACTTTTCACACTTTACATTACTAGAAAATTTAACGGTATGCGTTTTACCAAAATATGCGTCACGCAAAGAAATAACGACTTCGTCTAGTAAATCACGCCCACGCTGCTGGCGATTGGCACCCCGTGCCCCTGTCGCGCCATCGAATCCACCAAATCCGAACCCTCGCATCGCTTCGCGCAATATGTCTTCCATCCCGGCACCACCACCCATATCAAAATGGAATGCACCATTTCCAAATGGGTTACCGCCCATACCCGCAGATGCCCCATTTCCGCCGGCAAATGCCGCATCACCATACCTATCATACGCCGCGCGTTTTTGCGGGTCTTTTAGTATATCGAATGCATTATTAACGTCTTTGAATTTCTCTTCCGCAGTCTTATCCCCAGGATTTTTATCAGGATGATATTTCATAACTAATTTATGGTATGCCTTTTTAATATCCGCATCTGATGCATCCCTGGCGACGCCCAAAACTTCATAAGGATTTTTGTTCATATCTAAAGTTCCTTACTATATATTGCTTTAATATATAATTATATATTTTCAAAAATCAAGCCCACCAAGACCTTATTATTTTTACCAAAAATTTACGTTTGGGCTTGCACGAAAACAAATAATGTTCTAATAATAGATTGTTATGGTTGAACAAAAATCACATTCTTATGATGCATCTGATATCCAAGTATTAGAGGGGTTGGAGCCCGTACGTCTGCGTCCAGGTATGTATATTGGCGGCACAGATGAAAAGGCGTGGCACCACCTGCCCGTAGAAATTATGGATAATTCTATTGATGAAGCGGTGGCCGGTTTTGCCAAAAAAATAACCGTTAGTTTAATTGATTCTAAAACTATTGAAATAACTGATGATGGCCGTGGTATCCCAGTAGATGAACATCCAAAATACCCTGGTAAATCGGCACTAGAAGTCATATTAACTACCCTGCATTCTGGTGGAAAGTTTAATAACAATGTTTATAAAACAAGTGGCGGTTTGCACGGTGTGGGAAGTGCGGTTGTCAATGCATTGTCATCTAGCATGGATGTAACTATTATGCGTGATGGATACGAATGGCATCAAACGTTTTCACGTGGACATCCTACATCGAAAATATCACGTGGCACACCATCAAAATCTCATGGAACACGCATAAAATTCACGTTGGATGATGAAATTTTTGGTTCATCCGCCGTATTCAAACCTGTCAAAATATATCGTATGGCACGCGCCAAGGCATTTTTATCCAAGGGGGTAAAAATAGAATGGCATTGTGCACCCGAACTTTTGACCGCCGATATGGAAATTCCAACCGACACAACATTTTACTATCCAAATGGGGTTGCAGATTTTCTAGAGGAAAAAACACGGGATAAACCGCGCATATTACCGCGATTGTTTTCTGGATCTGTAGATTTTCCAAATGATTCTGGTCGGGTTGAATGGGCATTAACTTTCCTAACTGATGAAAATGGGGCGGCATCTGACGATGGTTTTTTCTCGTCTTACTGTAATACCATCGCAACAATCGATGGGGGCACCCATGAAACAGGTTTTAAATCTGCAATTACTCGTGGAATAAAGGCGTACGGTGAAAAAATCAATAATAAATCTGCGGCAAATATAACAAGTGAAGACGTTTTTGATTCTGTTGCGGCCATTGTATCAGTATTCTATAAAACCCCCCAATTTTTAGGGCAGACCAAAGAAAAATTATCTAATCCAGAAATTGCTAAATACACAGAAAATGCTCTTCGTGACCCATGGGAAATATTTTTGGCGTCTGATCCAAAAACTGCAAATGCATTACTGGAATTTGTTATTAACCTGGCCAATGCACGTATACGTGTAAAACAGGTCAAAGAGGTTGCCCGTAAAACCCCAACTAAACGCATTCGCATGCCCGCAAAATTGGCGGATTGTTCAAAACATGGAATTGCCGGGACCGAACTGTTTATTGTTGAAGGCGAATCAGCCGGCGGAACCGCAAAACAGGCACGCGATCGCGCAACCCAGGCAATTATGCCTTTACGAGGCAAGGTTTTAAATGTGGTTTCAAATTCAGATGAACGATTCGGAAACAACCGCGAATTGAATGATTTAATTGATATTATTGGTGCAGGAACTGCAAAAGATTGGGACGATAGCAAACTGCGGTACGAAAAAATTATTATCATGACCGATGCCGATGTTGATGGCAGTCACATTGCGTCACTGCTGATGGCGTTCTTTTACCAATTCATGCCTCAGTTAATTTATGGTGGTCATTTATACTTATCATGTCCGCCACTTTATAAACTAACATGCGGCACCGAATCTTTCTATATTGATACCGACGAAGAATTAGAATCACTAACTAACGGAAAATACAAAAACAAAAGGGTCGAAATATCTCGATTCAAGGGACTTGGTGAAATGATGCCGAATCAGTTAAAAGAAACCACAATGTCCCCAAAAACACGCCGTCTAATTCGTGTAGATTTACCCCCTCGCACAGACGAAGGTGCCGAAGATACCGAAAAAACACGAACTATTGTATCTGAATTAATGGGTAAAAAACCGGAATTTCGTTTTAAATTTATAACCGAACACGCCCAATTTGTTAAAGATTTGTTTGTTTAACCCGCACTTATTATTGTTGACATTTAATATATTTAGTTTATATTTTGCCTGTTTGCAAAAAAGGATATCAAATGACGACACCTGCATCGTTTAAAAACACGTACGTGATTGACATGGAAAAATTATCTAAACGTCCATTTGGCTACTTGTTAAATGGTACAACTATATTGCCAATTGAACTTAAAAATGGCCAGGAAATCACCGCGACAGAAGAAATGCAGGTCTTTTTTGCAGGGCGTTTTGTGGAAAAAATGGTTAAACAATACAAGGATTTATCGAAAATTCTTGGAAATACAGACGCTCGCACAATTCTTGAATATTTGGATAACACCGGTAAACCCATTATGACACTTTACCCAACAAATGATGTGGACCTACATACCCACAATTGGGACAATATTGATTCAAATGTGTTACCAGATATACAAAATACTATAAATCAACGAAAGATGCTTATTGGTAAAGCACAATCTAAATAAAAGAAATCCCAAATTTGAATTTGGGATTTCTTTTATAAATCGCGATTATTATTTATATTCTTCTATTAATGCCGCAAGTTGCGCAGACATAACCAAATCTGTCTCTTGCAATTTTTGTATTCTGTCCAAACCATACATTACCGTTGCATGATCACGCCCACCAACATAAGAACCAATTTCACACAACGACATATTAGTTACATTCTTTAATACGACCATCATCATTTGACGTGCTAATACCAATGCACGCGAACGCCCGTTGCCACAAATCGCATCATAAGATACACCTAGTTTTTCGCACATAGACTTAACCATTGACACTGGCGATTTAGATTTTTTTAATGTATCCGACAACAAACTTTCTATCATCGTTTCATCAATAGATTCATTCATCAATTCACTGTACGTTGAAATTTTGTTCAAAATTCCCGATATGATATGACCATTCGAAAGTACGCGCCCAGCGATTATATCAGCAATTTTTGTATCAACCCCTGCGTTAATAAACATCTGACGACGAACAGAACGTGACGGTGCCACAATATCCGCAACCAACCCGGACGCCAACAAAGACTGTAATCTGTGATCAAATCCAGATAAATTACTTGGCGCCGCGTTTGCTGTCAAAACAATATTTTTACCTGCATCACGCAAATCGACAATCAACTGAACGAACTCGTCACATGTGGCACGTTTACCTGCCAACACATGAACATCATCCATAATAAATATATCACATTTACGACAATAATCTTTGAATGCAAAAATTGTCTTATCATGCAAAGCGCGCGCGAATTCTGAAACAAACTGCGCGCCAGACATCATTACAACACGACCATCAAATGACGAATTGATGCAATTTATCAACATGGTTTTGCCACAACCCGCCGGTCCATAGATAAACAACGGTGAAAACTTGGCTGTTCCTGCCGCCATCTTTTTGCATGCAGATACAACAAATCCATTTTCTTCGGATGCTATAAACGAATCAAAATCGCCGGTTCCTTTATCATTGGTTACCGGCGCAGAATATGTTTGTGTATTATTATCATTTGCGGTTTTACGAATTACTGGTGCTACTGATGAAACACAAACATTCACATTCATACCATATTTTGATGCAACCTGATTCAATATATTTGAATACGTCGCATTAACAAAATCAGCAGTGAATTGATTTGGTGTACATATTATCAAAGAATTCTCAGATACTTTGAACGCAAGGGGCGCAATCCACGCAGAAAAACCGGCCGCATCTATTCTGGTGGACAATTCGCTTTTTATTGCATCCACCGAAACAACCTGTTTTGTTACTACTGTCGCCTGCATGCCGTTTCCCTTTTATTTGTTTCAAAAGAGTTTCCTGCCGGTGCAAGTGTGCAAAAGCCACCTGCATATAAACACCAAATTTTATCGCCTAATGATAAATTTAGTATTTAGTTATGTATCCTACTCTCAACTCTCTCGCGCTATTTATAAAACTTAAATCTACCTATCCTTCCAATCAGAACTTGATAACCTTCCTGACTATGTGCAAACAATTTATAAGATTCATTTCTATTTGCAACAAATTGTTAATGATTTTTTTCAAATTTATATTTTGACACCGATTCGGATTTTTCCTTGTTTTCTGCGGTTTGTATATACATTGTATATACATTAAATTCATCATGCACGTACATACCCGTTATCACATTTTTGAATCAAACCTTGCAATTCCAACATCACTAACTCTTGTTTTATTTCCGAAACACTTTTTCCGACAATTTCTGCCAATACAGATTCTGACAAAGGAACCATTCCTATTTTATCCAAAATGCTATTTTCTATTTCTGTTTTTTTATTATTTTTTTCATCTGAATTTTCTATTGTGAAAAAATCCTGTATCCCTTGGCATAAAATTGCTGCCCCAGACCGAATCAATGAATTTGGTCCTGCGCCCCGCGAATCTGCGGGATGCGAAGGAATTGCATATATTTGTCGCCCATATTGCGCCGCAAAACCAGCAGTTTTCATACTTCCTGATTTTGCATCTGCTTCGGATAATATAAGTTTCCGACCGATACCCGCAATAATTCTATTCCGTTGCACAAAATTTGGTCCATTTGGGACAAAACCAACAGGCATATCACTTACAACCACACCACGTTCTAGTATTTCATAATATAACGATTCGTTTTCCATGGGCCATATGTAATCGACCCCACCTGCAAGAACCGCGATTGTATTCGTATTTCCCCGCGCATGTAACGCGCCCTTGTGTGCGGCAAAATCAGTTCCAATAGCCATACCTGAAACTACAGTTATTCCATGTTCCGCAAATGCGGTGGCAATATTAGCAACAAAATGCATCCCTGTCGCCGTGGCATGACGGGTTCCAACGATTGCAACCGATTCGTGTTCCAACGTTGAGATATTTCCACGTGCTGTTAAAATTGGTGGATGATTTTTTACTGTACGCAAATCTTGCGGATATTGTGCATCATCATCGGCAATAAAATGTATTCCTAACTTTGTTGCCACATCTATTTCTCGCTTAACCGAATCGCGCAAATCACCACTTGGTGCCAAAGAGTCTATAATAGCGTGCACATCATGAAATTTTTGCAACAAATTATTATAAGCAACGGGACCGATACCCGGTGAACGCAATATTAATAAATGCTCGTATAAATCTTTCATGACACACACTATATAAATATATTACCTAAGTTCGCAAGAAAAAACGCCCTGTTGGGCGTTTCTTCGATATAAATAAACCTTGGTCCGTTACAAACTTAATAAAACATCATAATCAAATCTATCACAATCGTCAGATGTTCCACCATATTTACGTAACTGATCACACTGTGCTTTTAACTTTTTTAAATCTTCTACAAACTTCGAATATCTTGAATCATTGTTTTTTTTCATCGCAAGCAATTGTGAACGTAACACCTCTGTTTCAGACAAGTTTTTATTCTTTTGTCCCTCTACCTTGCCATTGATAAGTTTATTTCCAAACAATTCCATCGAACCCACACCTAACGCAGCACCACCAACGGCGCCACCAACTGTCGCCAAAGTACGTCCACTTTTCTTTGCATCCAATATACGCTGCTTCAAATCCGCTTCATCCAACCACGACCCACAGTTTATTGTTTCGCCCCACTGGAAATAACGGCTTGGAAGACCTGACACATCTATGCGCGAATCGGCGGTCTTTATATCGACCTTTACGAAACAAACGTTATTTTCCGGGTTTTCGGTATCTTCTTGTAATGTCGCATAACTGCCACTGTTGCTGTACCGCGAAGCCCAAACAAAAGTATTTCCAATACCAATATTATTATTTAAACAAGCCGCCCGTTCCGCCTCGCGAGTATCTTTTTTAACTTCTGCAACCGGTACAGGTGGAACTACACCATCAGCTTTGATACTTGGTGAACGATCAACACCACCACTTGTGCTTATTGACACATCCGGCGTGGTTAATTGATTTTTTGACATGATTCCAGCTCTATCTTGCGCAGGTGCAAATCTATTACCACTTGGTAATCCCAATGCCCCTACACGCGGATCACGACCACCATCTGCCGCACCTGCAACAACCGGCAAAACCGCTAAAAACAGCGCAATAACATATCTTATCATACAAAACTCCCTCGTATCATATCACGCATATTATACCACAAAATTACCTATAAATAAAGCGCAAAGCATAAAAAACTAAACTACTTTTTCCATTTCCACGTAAGTTTAGATTCGGTACCACCAATCAAACGACCGATATTTTCCATATGGCGTAATAGACATAAAATGCAACTTGCCAAAATAGCCAATCCAACCCAACCGCCAATTGCAAACCCCAAGACTGATGCCATAAAAAACACGCAAATTCCACCAAGCGACGAATATCCAAAAGAAAATGCGACTATTAACCAAACTATTCCACAAATGACAAACAATAACGGATTTATGGCAAGTAACATACCAAACAAACACGAAACCCCTTTGCCACCGCGGAACCCCAGCCACACCGGAAAACAATGTCCAAAAATAGATGCAAAACCGCACCATGCTGCAAATATTTCACCACCTATAATCATTCCGACGAACACGGCCACAATAGTTTTTACCATATCCATGACCCAAACCAAACCGGCTACACGCAACCCACCGGCACGCATCGCATTTGCGGCACCAATGTTGCCACTGCCAACACTACGCAAATCACCGCGTCCGAACCAACGAGTCAGTAACACACCAAACGGTATACTACCTAGTAAATATGCAATAATAATTCCAAATATGTATAACATTGTTATTTTTCCTTGATTTTATGTTTGTTTTCTATAAAATAGCAGAAAACAAAAACAAATAAAAGGAAAATAAAGTGGCAAACCACAAATCATCTAAAAAAAGAATCTTGGTCACCGCGAAAAAGAATACGGTTAATACCGCCCGTCGTAGTGCCGTAAAAACAGAAAATAAAAAGGCTCTTAAGGCAATTGCCTCAGGTGACAAAGCTGCCGCCGTTACCGCGGTTCGTTCAGCGGAAAGCAAAATGATGAAAGCAGCCGGCAAAGTTATGCCCAAGAAACGTGCATCACGTAAAGTATCACGTTTGACCAAGGCCGCCGCAAAATTAGCCTAAGGTTTGCAATATCATAAATAATCAGCGCGCATTTTTATGCGCGCTTGTATTGTTTAGACAACAAATTTTGTAATTTATCTACTATGCTTTCTGGCAAATCTGCCCAAAAATCCACGCGTACCCGCAGAACGTTTTGCTGTTGCAACCGCAAAAAGCTTATTTACATGACTATCTGTTAGGAAAATTTCCTGTTCATACGGATCATATGCTGCGCCACCGGTTCCATTGCGTTGAACACGATACCCACCTGTCAAACAAAAAAATGCCCCAACGGGATCCCATACAATGTTATTATCCATATATATTAAATTTAATAATGCCTCAAAAATACCTCGCTCTACATTCAAATTTACACCGTGTAAATTACTATTGGGATCTGTTGGTTCTATCTTTACTTGCATTAAACAATCTCCTTTTTATATAGCTATACATAGCATACATACAAAGGATATACAACAAAATGTTTTAACGATAAAAACATAATAAAAAAGACCACCATCGGTGGTCTCTCAAATTAATTCAAGGGCGCCCCCCAATGTTGCTGAATGCTTCGTTCTGCATCCATCGGGCTTACCAAAACCTGTGGTGTAAGAATAACAACCAACACGTCACGCTGCGATGCGGTCTCACGCGAACCGGACAACAACATAAAGTCTGGGTCACCCAATCCATAGCGAGTATCGTTGTTTGTCTGTTTTTCAAATCCGGAAACAACCAACATTTGACCAGACTCCATTATGACTTCTTGCATAAAGCTACGTTCTTCTACTTCTGGCAATTGCAATGTCACTTCACCGATTGTTTGACTGGACATCTTTAGCAATTCGCGAACAGACATTCTGAACAACAACAAGATTTTTCCATTTTCCAAAATATTCGGCAATAACTGCATTGAAAAACCTGTTTCCAAATTATCTTGGTCAACCGTACTGGATTCAACAGTTGTAAAGTTACGTGATTCAAAACGTTTAATATATCCTGTACTCTTTGTATTATTAACTGGCGCAACACGATTATTACGAGTTGTTACGCCGACATTCGTAACCAAGGAAACCTTACCCTGCTTTGCTAATGCTTCGATAAGCGCAGTACTGCCCGCCATTCCAGATAACGACCCATTATTTATCTGGTCTTGAGTATATGCACCTGCGACCGCCGTACCTCCTTCAAGATGCGTCATACCTGTAAGAGATGAAACCGTATTGGACAGAACAGCGATATTCATAGAACTTGCTTCTGTGGTGGCCAAATTATTCTTTGGATTCGCAACAATATTCAAACCAGATGCAGAATTTATTGCCGCCGCTAAATTCAACCCAAAGGCAGAATCATTAGATATAGATACCTGCAAAACCTTTACATCAATTGTGACTAATTGAGATAACCGTTTATTCTGACGCGCAATATAATCACCCACACGAGTTAAAACAGACGGTGGAGCGGTAACAGTGATTGTTCCTAAACTGCGTGAAACAGTAAAGTTAGCATTTTCAGATTTGCCTATGATAGATGATATGGTACTTTCAACTTCATCCCATTCTTTCAATGTCGATTCAAGCAAAACCTGATTTCCATCATCTGTTTGAACGGCAGATTGATATGAAACATCCGTACCTAATGCATATAATGTAAATGTCTTCGTTTCAGTCTCATAGAATACAATAGATGTCTTATCATAATACCAAAGCAAGTCCAAATCTGTCGCAACCTGAGACAAAAGACCCGACAACTTTCCAGTATATGCAACATTCATTGTCTTTTTTAATTTTTCGGCGGCAACCTGACTGTCAATTTTAATAGGAATCCGCGTAATAGAATTTATATTATTAGCCAACACTTGTAACGTTACAGGTTCATTCAATAAAATTGTAACACCTGTGTCTGTTTCATATTGTTTTGGCAAATCGTTCTTGTGCTCAACCAACATTGATTTATCACCAAGCCAAACCCCCTCGGACATAGCTACTGTATCACTGCTTGTAACCTTGGCCCGCGGATTTTTTGCCATTTCAAATGCATCATAGACATTAACAAAATCTTGATCAACGGATGCTGCGACCTTGGCAGATTCATTATGCGCGCACCCCGAAAGAACCATAATCGATACAATTGCGGCAAAAAATTTAATAAATTTTGACATGTGTTTTTCTCCTACTATCTTATCAAACTATTCTTCGGTTGTTGATACGACTAAAACACGATTACCCTTATAAAATTTTGCATAAGGTACCGGAATAGCACGTCCAAAGTTGCGTACAACCGCAGATGCAACGTCAACGAAACGACCTTTGAACACCGCGCTTGCCTGAATTGGATATTCACGTGATGTTGCCCATACCAAATCCCAACCTTCTTTGTCACACCAAGATTGCAAAACCTGACGCAGTGTTTGACCACTGGCAACAACCCATGAACGAACTTGATCTTGAATAGTATTTGCAGGTTCCGCATCCGCAGAGATATCAACTGACATTTCACCCGAGACAATCATTGTGTTTTGAGCATCTGGGTTTTTAACCGTCATTACACCATTTTCATCAACACTTATAACGCCTGCACCGGTTACAATCTCGCCAGTTGAGGTTCTTTCAACTAAACCGTTACGCGCCAAATAGGCATCATATCCATCAGCATACCTTGCACAAGCACCACTACCACTGCGTGAAACAGACAATATTGCACCACCGTCATCTTCCATTACCTCACGACGCAAAAGTGGCATTTCAGAACCACGTTGGCATTCATAATCAAAACCAAATGGCACTTGATTACCATGCAACATATTCGCGCCACCCGACCAACCAGTCCCAGAATGTGCACCCAGATTAAAATTGTTTTCAACAACCAAATCTGAACCTATCTTGGATACAATTTTGATATTGTCTGATTGTGCGGAACGTGCACATACACCCTTTTCACACGAAACCGTAACATCTGCCTCGGACCCAGCAAGCGGCCACGCAGGAATTTCTACCGGTACCTGAGGAACATATTGAACAGGTTGATACACCGGTTGATATTCTTGCTGATAATCCTGTTGATAATAATCTTGTGTTTCTTGAACGAATGTATCTTGATTATTATCAACATCCTCGTCATAAAAAACTTCTGACGTAACCACCTGTGGTAAATTAGACCCCGCAAAGCAGTAACCCGCGGCAGTTGCAAGCATCGCAGCAATTAAAATCTTACGAAACATGGTTCTTCCTTTCCTGATATTTCCTTACTTATGATAGTTATTATAACAATTTGACCGAATCTGTGCAAGACCTAAAAATGCATTTTGTGATTGTTTTTGAAAATTATTTCAACTTTATGATACAAATCGGAAAAAGTATGTTATACTTTAACATTATAACCAAAGGAAAATAGACTATGTCCGATATATTTTTATTGATTTTACTTGGAATATTGATTGTAATTGATATTGCGATTGTCATAATTGGCATTTTGGCACACAGCCGTATAAAGATAATAGACAAAAATATTTCGTATCAGTATAACCTTATTGTAAAAATACAAAGCCTTTTAAAAAATAAATCGGCAACGAATGCGGTTGCAGAGCACGCCGAAATGATATACCAAGATCTTTTACAAAATCTGATACCTATTCTGGCGTCATTGGACATAATGCCACGAAATACATCTGAACATCCTTTGTGGCGAACACTGGGTGGTTTGCTTGATGAATACGCAAAAAATCCGTTTGTTATGGAACAATTGCGTCGCGCAATCAAATTGGATGCGGGGGTTAAAAGAAATGTATCAAATTATATGAATCGGGCCGAAAATCTGTTAAATCATTTGAATGCTACCGAACCAGATGGAATTTTAACAACAACATTTATCAATGGACTGCTGGGGCAATCTTTAACATTTTTCACCCAAGCGTATCAACTTGCCACGACTACCGATGACGAAGGCGATAAATGACGGGACCAACCGAAAATCTTGTCAAAGAAATTTCAACAAAACGTGGTGAACCAAAATGGCTAACCCAATGGCGTTTAGATGCATTGCACGCATGGCAAAAAATGCGTGAACCGCATTGGGCAGAGATTGATTATGCGCCCATAGATTATTCTGCACTGAATTATTATAACAAACCTGCCCGCATTGATAACACAGACTTAAAAGAAACATATGAAAAAATGGGCTTACCAGAAAATGAACAACGCGCCCTGCTTGGCATGGCAACAGATACCGTCATAGATAGTGAATCTGTTCATACGTCCTATACGGCGGAATTAGCCGCACGCGGCATTATCTTCCTGCCATTTTCTGATGCGGTAAAACAATATCCCGACCTTGTCAGAAAATACTTGGGAACTGTGGTTCCACCGACAGACAATTTTTTTGCCGCGTTGAATTCAGCGGTATTTTCGGACGGCACATTTGTATATATTCCACCAGATGTCGAATGCCCAATTGACCTGGCCAGTTATTTTAGAATAGAAACTGCCAAAATTGGTCAATTTGAACGCACACTTATCATCGCAGACAAAAATTCAAAACTTAGTTACATGGAAGGATGCAGCGCCCCACGTCGCCCGAATCACCAATTACACAGCGGTGTTGTCGAAATCATTGTGCATGATAACGCATATGTAAAATATGCAACCGTCCAAAATTGGCACGCCGGCGATTCCAAAAAAGGCAAATACAATACAAGTGGTATTTTGAATTTCGTTACAAAGCGTGGAAAATGTTATAACAATGCCCGCCTTGATTGGACTCAATTCGAGGTTGGATCTGCAATGACGTGGAAATATCCATCAACGATACTTTATGGCGATGGTTCCGCCAGTGATTTTTATTCATTATCTATTACGC
The DNA here is from genome assembly GCA_017615655.1 of Alphaproteobacteria bacterium. Classification (GTDB taxonomy): domain Bacteria; phylum Pseudomonadota; class Alphaproteobacteria; order Rs-D84; family Rs-D84; genus Enterousia. The sequence continues at coordinate 93,088 of JAFZZS010000002.1, read as the reverse complement.
GACAAGGGCAACAATCTGACACCGGCACCAAGATGTTGCATATTGGCAAGAACACAATATCAAACATCGTATCATACGGTGTCGCACTGGATTGGTCACATCAAACTTTTCGCAGTCTGGTCCATTTTCTTGGCACAGGCGGAAAGAACGCATCAAAATGCGACACAAGAATTATTGGCACCCAGGCAATCACAAATGCGTTACCAAACATCGTATACGAAAACACCGATAATATTCAAACACACGAAGCAAAAACTGGTGCCATTGATGAAAAACAATTAACATACTTAAACATGGCGGGGCTGGATACCGATACCGCAACTGCACTAATTATTGGTTCAATGGCGACACCGATACTATCCAGATTGCCCATGGAATTCTTGGTAGAATCTAAACAATTAATTCAAATGGCGCTGGCAACTGATGGGGGTAAAAAATGATTCTAGAAGTAAAAAAACTTGACGTATCATTTGGTGAAAAAAAATTATTAACAAATATAAATTTATCCATAAAATCTGGCGAACGACACTTATTGTCTGGACACAATGGGTCGGGTAAATCGACTTTGGTTGGTGCGATTGCCGGCAACCCAGAATATAAAATCGATTCGGGGAAAATTATTTTTGATGGTCATGACATTACATCTGAAAACGCGACCACACGCGCACTGATGGGTATATTTATTGGTTCACAAAATGTACCAGAAATCCCAGGGTTAACAATTATTAGTTTTCTAAAACATTCACTTGCGGCACATCGACATTTCGATAACGGCACAGATTTACCAATGGGTGAATTTTTAGAAAAATTAGAGGAAGCACGTGAAAAATTGGACATTCCGCGTGATTGGCTAAACAGGTGTGTGAACGTTGGTTTTTCTGGCGGTGAAAAAAAACGTCTGATGTTGTTGCGTTTGATTTTAACACAACCCAAACTGGCAATTTTAGATGAACCAGATTCAGGTGCAGATATAAATGTAAAAAATCAAATTGCAAATATTATGCACGAAATGAAAAACACGACTTTTTTATTCATCAGCCACCAGCCCGATTTTACCAATATGGTATCACCATCGCACATAACCACTTTATCAAAAGGCAAAGTTGTGATAGAATGATACATATATATAATATGTAACAAAGGTATCACAAATGAACGGTGTTTTATTATTTGCCGGCGCAGTGTTTCTGTTGTGGCTGGGCAGTTCGATATTTATTCCGCTACTTGTTGCGACATTTCTATGGTATTTGATAAATGCAACTGCAACATACTATCGCAAACTATTTCCAACCACTAAATACCACGCAATATGTAATTTTATTTCTCACATATTGGCGATTGGGACATTTATTGGTTTAATATATTTGTTTGCGACACGCGTTCGCCCGATGATTTCAGAATTGTTGGTTGTTATGCCCGATATCCAGGCTGGTCTTAACTCACTTTGGAATTATATATCAAACACACTGGGACTGGATATAACCAATATAACTATGCCGAATATAACGTCTATTGCGTCTAGTATTGGATCATCAGTGGCGCGCCTGGCGACATCAATGGGAATGGTGATTGTATATATGATATTCATGTTTGTTGAGCAAAGTACTTTTCATAAAAAATTTGCTGAACTTTTTCCAAATAAATCTCAGGGAAAAAAGGCACGCTATATATTGCACAGTATTGACGAGAATATGAAAAAATATTTATTTATGAAAACATTAGTATCTGGGATTACTGGTTTGGTTTCATTTGCATGGATGTATATTTTGGATTTAGAATTTGCGGGCGTGTGGGCGTTTGCAATATTCATACTTAGTTATATTCCGACAATCGGTGCAATTGTTGGTTGTGCAATGCCAATATTATTTGCCGCGATATACGGCGCAACATTAAACGAAATTGTGTTATTGTCATTGGGGCTTATTGGATTACAGGTTATCTTTGGCAACATCATTGAACCAAAATTGACAGGAAAAACATTGAACCTGTCGACGTTGGCGATACTTATCAATTTAGTATTTTGGGGGTTGATATGGGGCGTCGCCGGAATGTTTTTCAGTGTTCCATTATTGGTGGCAACATTTATTATTACCGCACAGTTTGATTCGACACGGTGGATTGCGATACTACTGTCTGCGGACGGAAAAATACCCGATAAGAACGAAGATTAATAAAAACAAAAAACCGCCCATTCGGGCGGTTGTTATATAACACTTTGATTAATGACCATAATTGCATCGACTACCAACACACAGCATACCTTCGCAACATTCATTATTATCACTACATGCTGCATATCGGGCTTTGCATGACTCACCATATACATCGTGATCTGCTACAGTCCACAATGTGCAACTGGGGCTGTCCGCACAGGTTAATTTTGATGTCGTAACCGTTGGCAAATTACTTTGAACACTGTCTAACCCATCAGCTAACACCCCTGCTGTAACAAGTTTATCTGCATCAGTTGATGAATCATAATCATCGGACCCATCATATATTCCACGTTCACCAATTGTTCCCGCAGTATCGGTATATGTAACAACTGTGTCACCTGGTGTTGATGCATTTGTACCGGTTGCCGGAATTGTTGCCTGGCGTGTGCCAATTTGTGTATCAACATAGTTCTTGGATGTTACAGTTTTATCATTATCTGCGTTCACTATTGTTGTGCCAACAATAACCGCAAGTATTGATGTTAGTAATATCTTTTTCATGGAAATCTCCCCCTTTGTTTGTTCATATGAATTATATCAGACACAACCCCTTGAATCAAGTTCAAAAAAAAAAAAAAACGAAGTATCAATGAGTTACGCGCAATATTACAAAAAGAGATACCGCATCAGTGTGCGGTATGACGTGTTTTTATGTCCGATATGACGATTCGAATTTAAAAAACGGTTGCATTTCTGCAACCGTTTTTACTAACCACTAGCCACTAACAACTAATCACCCTTGCTATTATTGCAATTGCGTTTTCCAATATCACACGGGCGGCATTTGAATCTAATTTTTCCTTGATTTCGGTACGACGCACACGCCCCATCTGTTCTTGGGCCGTGGCGGATGACAATGTTTCGTCTATAAACATTATTGGCACATCCGTCTTTTCGGATAGCCTTTCTGCAAATGCCCGAACTGCGACCGTCGTTTCTGATTCCGAACCGTCCATACGCAATGGCAATCCAATAACTATCCCAACAACTTTCTCTGATTCCACTAACTCCAGTATTTGTTGAACCTGGCCATCGGCATCTTCTGTAAAAATTGGTTCACGCGTAAACACAAATTCACGACTTTCATCCGATATTGCGATTCCGGTACGTCGCGCGCCCCAATCGACCCCCAGCAATCGTCCATCTTTGTTAAAAACCTTGAAATCTGGCAAAATCATTGTATAATCACCTCTGCACAAAATAATAGGATTAGAAATGGCATTTAGCAAGCAACAATTACATAAATTCGCAGATTTAATACATATCGATATCCCTGACGACAAGTTGGAACAAATGAACATAGATTCTGTGATAGAATGGCTGGATAAGCTACAAAAAATTGATACACATGGGGTCGAACCTATGCTGTCGCCGGCAGAACATCCCCTGCCCCGTCGCGCAGATATCGTAACTGATGGTGGTATTCGTGATGCGGTTATGTCAAACACACCTGACAAGGCGGGTGTATCTCGTGGATACTTTGCGGTTCCAAAAGTTATGGATGGAGATTAAAAATGGCCAACAAGAAAATAAATGTAATTCTTAGTGTTTATCCTAATGGCCAATCGGGCGTCCTATCACCAACAAAATTAAAGATTGGTTCATGGACAGACGAACAGAAACAAGACTTTTTAAAATTTGTCCAAGAATTTCATCCTTTGGCAGATGGACATTATTATAACACATGTTCTTTTAATGTTCATTTTGATAAGTCCATGATTCACGCACGCGGGTTTGATACACCAAAAGTATTCCAACCAATGCGTTCACAAAACAAACCAAATGAAATAATTATCGAAATTATTACGAATGAAGAATATCGTGAATGCTGGCCTGTGTGTCCAGCGACATGTCCACTGTGTATGCGGGATGGTCAGTGTACATCGTCGTTCATAAAAAAATATGTTGGTAACCCGTTGTTCCCAAATAAATACGAAAAACAAAAATAGGAACTGAAATGATAGACCTGACAATAACCGAAGCATTAAAGAAATTAAAATCTGGTGAAATCAGTGCAACCGAACTGGCACGCGCACACCTGGATAGAATCGAAAAATATAATCCGGAACTAAACGCATATATTACCGTTACCGCAGAACGCGCCATGGCTGACGCACATGCCGCAGATGAACGTATTAAACATGGCACTGCACAAATTTTAGATGGTATTCCAATTGCAATGAAAGACCTGTTCGCAACACGTGGAATTCGCACAACGGCGGCATCACATATATTGGAAAATTTTGTCCCCGAATATGAATCTACGGTTTCACAGAAATTTATTGATGCGGGAACAGTGTTATTGGGCAAGGCTAACCTGGACGAATTTGCAATGGGAACTTTTTCCAAAACATCATATTTTGGTGCACCAATAAACCCGTGGCAAATTGAACGTCGCCTGACCGCTGGGGGATCATCGGGCGGTTCAACATCCGCGGTGGCATCAGGTATGGCAATGGGTGCAACAGGAACAGATACGGGGGGATCAATACGTTTCCCCTGCTCTATCACTGGTTTGGTTGGTATGAAGCCAACATACGGATTGTGTTCACGTTGGGGGTGTGTCGCATTTGCATCCAGTTTAGATACCCCGGGACCAATCGCACGAACCGTTGATGATGTGGCACTGTTGTTATCTGTAATGGCGGGACATGATACGAAAGATTCTACAAGTGCGGATATAAAACTAAACATTGAGACACCATTACAACCAATTTTAAATAATGGTAAAAGGCTGCGTGTTGGTATCATCAAAGAATTTAGTGATGTAAAAATCTCTGATGATATGAAAGACCTATTTGAAAAACGCATTGCAGATTTGAAATCTGCGGGCGCAGAAATTATCGAAGTGTCTATTCCGAATATTCTGGACGCATTAGCGGCATATTATATCATTGCACCCGCCGAAGCTTCATCTAATCTGGCACGATATGATGGTATGCGTTATGGTTTACGCGTCGAAGGGGCTGATTTACTTGACACATACAAAAAGACACGTGCCGCCGGATTCGGTGACGAAGTTAAACGCCGCATGATTATCGGTACGGCAGTGTTATCATCTGAATCATATGAAGTTTATTTTATGCAGGCTGCCCGCGTCCGTCGCCTTATTGCAGATGCATTTAATCACGCATTTGACCAATGTGATTTAATCGTATGTCCTGCGGGCGCTGGAACGGCGATGCCACTTGATTCAGATATGACCCCACTTGAATATTATGCATTGGATTTATTTACAGTGGCAATGAACTTGGCGGGTATTCCCGCGGCATCTGTTCCATGTGGCATGGCATCAAATAATTTGCCCTTGGGTATGCAGGTCGTTGGCAAACAATTTGACGATGTGCGTGTGCTGCAATTGGCAAAGCATATTGAACAATTTGCAAACCTGGACAACAGACCAACAAAAATTATGGGGAAATAAAAATGGTGGCCAGAAGTGGAATCGAACCACTGACACAGGGATTTTCAGTCCCTTGCTCTACCAACTGAGCTATCTGGCCATCCGTGAGGAACATAATAAGATACAAAAAATAAAAAAGCAAGGAAAAAGACAAATGTTTACAATCAAAGGCAAAACAGGCGAATGGGAAGTGGTTATTGGATTAGAGACTCATATCGAAGTGTTATCCCAAAGTAAATTATTCAGTGGCGCATCGGCAGATTATAACCCAACCATCGCACCCAACACCCAAGTTTCTATGGTTGATGTTGCGATGCCTGGCATGCTGCCGGTACTTAATGAATACTGTGTGGACCAGGCAATTAAATTTGGTCTGGGGATAAACGCGAAAATATCTCACACCAGCCGTTTCGCCCGTAAACAGTATTTCTACCCCGATTTGCCCCAGGGATATCAAATTTCACAACCTGCCGAAGAACCCCCCGTTGTTGGACGTGGTTGGGTCGAAATTATGTCTGATGACGGAAAACCTAAAAAGATTTTAATCGAGCGTGCACATCTGGAACAAGATGCCGGTAAATTAAAACATGATGTTCACCCAACAAAATCTTTTGCTGATTATAACCGTACCGGTGTAGCATTACTGGAAATTGTAAGCTTTATTGACGTTACGAACAAAGAGGAAAACTCGTTTATAACATCCCCTGACGAAGCAGAAAGATATTTGCGTCAAATTCGTGAAATCGCACGCGCACTTGGTGTATCCAAGGCAAATATGGAAGAAGGCTCTATGCGCGCCGACGTTAATGTTTCCGTTCGTCCAGTTGGCGCGACATATTTCAATGAACGTTGCGAAATTAAAAATATGGTTTCATTTAAGTTTATCAAAGCTGCCATTGAATACGAGGCCAAACGTCAAATCGAGATACTTGAAAATGGCGGAACAATTGAACGCAATACTATGCGTTATCACCCAGATGAGAACATTACAACAGTTATGCGTAGCAAAGAAGATGCATTAGATTATCGCTATTTCCCAGACCCAGATTTGTTGCCATTGGTTATCACAGACGAACAAATTGAACGTATACGTAAATCTATGCCGGAATTGCCGACCGCAACACGTGCACGCTATATCGAAAAGTTCGGTCTGCCGGAATATGATGCGGCGCGTTTAACAGAAACAGTTGATATTTCACACTGGTTTGATGCGGCAGTTGGAGACAAACCCGCACGCGCAAAGGGTATTGCGAATTGGATGATTTCAGAATTATTCGCACATCCGGAAAATTATGACATAACCAATGAAAAATCTGGAATTGTGGATGGCATGCGTATTATTACACCAAATGATTTAGCCGAATTGGTTGATATGGTCGCGGCAAGCGAAATCAATGGAAAACAAGCAAAAGATATATTTATCAAAATGCTTGATGGCGAAGATGGTACACCGCGTGCAATTGCCGACAAGTTTGGAATGAAACAACTTACCGACACTGGTGCCATTGAAAAAATTATTGATGAAGTTATCGCAAATAACCCGGGACAAGTTGAGCAATATAAATCCGGAAAAACAGGATTACTCGGATTCTTTGTTGGCAATGTTATGAAGGCATCTGGTGGCAAGGCAAACCCGGCAATTGTGAACGAAATTCTTAAAAACAAATTGAATTAAAAGGTGAAAAAATGGTTGGTTTTTACGTATTAAGATTTAAGTATGATGTTATTCTCGGTCAAAGTTACGAGTTGGTACCGGCAGATTATTGTGTTATAACAGATTTATTACCTATTGAAAAAAACCGCAACCAGCCTCCGCGCACAAAAAACAGATAATGAAATCACAAAAAAAATATTTTATTAAAACTTTTGGTTGCCAAATGAACGTATACGACAGTTGGCGCATTGCGGCAATGCTTGATGCACGTGGTATGGTCGCAAGCAAAGATGTCGCTGACGCAGATGTGATTATACTGAACACCTGCTCTGTTCGCGAGAAAGCTACTAATAAAGTATTTTCTGAATTAGGGCGTATACGGGATGCAAAAAAATCCGGTGCGCTATTCGGTATTGTTGGTTGTGTAGCACGCGAAACAGGTGCCAAAGCATTCCATAGAATACCTGATTTAAACTTTGTCCTAGGGCCCCAAAGTTATCATCGGTTACCGCAAATTTTGGAAAATCCGGATGCAAAATTATTAAACATTGATCTTGGCGGCCTTGAGAAATTTGATGAAATGCCACAAATTGTACATGCACCGGTTGTATCTTATATTCCAATTCAAGAGGGTTGTAATCATTGCTGTACATATTGTATTGTACCGTATACACGTGGTCCGGAACTTTCACGTTCATTCAATGATGTTATACGCGACACGCTGCATGCTGCAAAAACCGGGGCAATTGAAATTTGTTTCCTTGGACAAAATGTCAACGGTTATAAATATACAGATGAAAACGGTAAAATATATCGGTTGTCTGATTTAATTCGTGAAACTGCAAAAATGCCAGAAATACAACGTATACGCTTTACGTCCAGTTATCCTACTGAAATGACAGATGATTTGATTCAGATGTTCAAAACAGAACATAAATTGCTGCCATTTTTAAATATGCCTATTCAAAGCGGTTCACCAGATGTATTAAAACGTATGAATCGCCCATATAGCCTGGATGCTTACATCAAAATAATTAACAAATTACGCGATGCTCGTCCCGACATACAAATTTCAAGTGATTTTATTGTTGGGTTTCCCGGAGAAACAGATAATGATTTTGAACAAACACTGAAAATCGCGGAACAAATAAAATATATTAACTCTTATTCATTCAAATACTCACCGCGTCCGCATACGGCGGCGGCATTAATGCCAAACCAAATACCAGAAAATATAAAACGTGAAAGACTTGCAGTATTAGATTCCGCGCTTAATGAAATTCAACGTAAATTTAATGAAAAATGCATTGGCAAAACATTACCTTGTTTATGCGAAGGGGCAGATAAAACAGGTCATCACTTAATATATCGTACACCATATATGCAACAATGTATAGTTGCTTGTCCAAAAGATACCGCTTGCCCAACGATGGCCAATATAAAAATCACCGCCGCAAATCGCGCATCGTTACGTGGTGAATACGTGAAAAATTAAAATACAAAATTGATATCTAATCCAATTTTATAAGACCATATTGAATCTTGGTATAAAATTCCGGCATTTAATTCACCGCCAACACCATCAACCACAGACAGCATATTAGAATAAAGTGCAGTATAAATATCACCATTGGTTTGAACAAATGCCCGTAAACCAAACCCATAATTATTATTATCATATGTTGTATTAAGTCCAGATTCTATACCAACACGCAAATTAAAATCTGTGTCCAACTTACTTAAAACCTTGGCATAATCTACAACACCACCAACAAACAACGCAAATTTCGCATCATTCATAATTGAAAAAACCTTTCCAGAATCAATAGCAAATTTACCTGCAATCGCATTCGGACCTTTTACAATTTTATCATCATTAAAAACGGTCATATCACTAAAATCAGAATAAGACATCAGCCCCGTTAAACCAATATAAAGATCTGCATCCATATACTCAACATCAATATTTCCGCCATATATCACAGAATTATACTCGTCTGTTTTACCATCATATTTCAATGTGCCACCGATTATCCCAAGTTTTGCAAAAACATTCTTGTATACGTTACCCGACAAATCGATTTCACCACCATACATATTAAATTCATCTGAACCGATATAAAATGGCGTAACTGAAAATACGGAATCTTGATTATTAAATATGCGATTATCATTTAACGAATTAATTACCTTAAGTGGTTTTGATAATAAAATGGGGTTTGTCCTAACAGATTTTCTTAATACACTTTTTAATTCCGACCTAGTATCCGCCATATCAAGTCGCGCCACCAATTTGTCACGCGGATTATCTAGACGCAAAGAATCAATATAATTTCCCAATTCTCCACCAAAAACTATTGAATAATTTGTTTCTCGGGTAACCTGTACAACAAGCTGACCAGAATCTATATTAGCAGTTACTGTATACATACTATCTATGTCTCTGGGCTGCGGAACAGCGGACCCAGTAATATTACTAAGCCACACACCAGAATCTTGCAGTGTAACCCCGGTAACATAGAATGCCACACCATTATTTAACCAAATTGGTATCTCACCTGTTATACCCGGTTCAACTATCAAACTTGAATCAGAAATTTGAATTTGGTTAGCATAACCCGCTATGGATAGCAAATCCGCCATATTTAGCATATTGGCATTTTGAACTTTTATTATGTAATTTGATAAACCATTTATTACATGTACATCATCCGAATTACATATTAACTGAGTTACCGTCGCACCCATAGACAAAAAATCAGTATTGATAATATTATGATTTATAATACTAAGGTTATATCCCGTATCAACATGAATTGTTCCAAGTATCGTTCCATAATTTTCAATAGTAACGTTATTTGTTATATACACATCGCCATCTATCACTGTATTTTCATCAATAATGGTATTTTCTGAATAATAGTAATTTGCCCCAACAACATCATATGAATAAAATGCACATAAAAAACCTAAAAAGAAAAAACATAACCTTTTCATAGACCCGAGTTTAACACATAAGATTTATTTCTTAAAGTAAAAAATACCACCCCAATTAGGGTGGTATCGCACAGTTCAACAAACAAATCAATTTCTTGATATTGGTTTAATTTTTCCCCAGGATGCTTTGTATCCACCATCGCGCATTAATATAATTTTTGCATTATTTAAATCGGCACAGCTAAGTCCTGCAATATTAAATGTTTGTGTAAGACGTCCCGGTTCGTTTACGGATAATACGGGCAATTTAACATTCAAGCATGTTTGGGCACAGCAACTGTAGTCATCACAATTTCCACACGGGTAAATTTTCATTACATAATCTTTACCTGGACGTAAATCTGTTACATCAACCATCATATTGACACCATTACTGGCAGGCGCAAATTTAATATACCCCATTTCTGATGTTCCGCCGCGCCCATTACGCGTGTACATTTTTGCCTTCATTGTAGCCATAGGTTGTGTTGCCATAACCTCTACAGTTTCTGCCTCGTACATAACGACTTCGCCCTGATATTCTGCCTGATTATTTGTCATATCTCTATGACGATGTGGCTGCCCATGATGACCGCCACCACATCCGCCACCGCATGCCGCCAGCAACAATACCGCACCAAATGCAATTGTTAATGTTGTAATTTGTTTTAGAATACTTTTCATTTTTATCTCCCTTTTGTTGTTACATTAAAATTATATTATAATTTTATCCTTATTTCGTCAGGTATGATTGCCTATTAAAAACCCCGAAAAAACCGGGGTTTAAAGAGCACCATGTAAGATTTAAAAAACTAAAACATATATCTGACGCCTATATCACCGCCAAAATTATGCAATCCAGAATTTATATCTGCATATGTGTAACGGAACGCCATATCAACAGCGAACAAACGCCAATCGATTGTTATACCCATAGTTCCCATAGCAGAAAATTTTGTTTGATCATGATCTTTTGTTCCAACACCTTCAATTTCTCTGGTTACCCCACTAAATGCGACACCTGCGCCCAAACCAACAAACGGACGAACCATCTTGTAATCACCAAGTTCCATATAAGCATTCATCAAAAGTGTTTGTAATTTGGTATCTAACTTTACCTTAGTTCCAGCGAAATTTGCATCATCTTTTACTTTGGTAAACATAGACCATTCAACTTCGGTTCGTGCTCTATTGCACCACATACTTAACCCCAGTGCCACACGACCATGCATTTCTTCGTCAGACAAAGATTCTTTTTTATTATTATAACTATAATTTTGATTTGTATAACCCGCACCAATACGCAATGCCATATACGGATTTATTGTATCAAAGAAAGACTCTTGATTATGCTGTCCGGCCATGGCTGGGCATGCAACGATTGCTGCCAAAACAGGAATTGCGACTTTTTTCATTTTTTCTCCTTTTTGTTTTCTTGTAGGGTGTTTCTTAACACTCTTGAACATAACAATATTAACATGCACCTAACAAAGTTTGCATAGGTATGGATACCTTGGGAATCAAAGCATTCCGGGCATTCAATGATTAAAACTTGCAATTTATAAAAAAAGGTATATAATCAGCGGGTCAAAAGACCCATGGGTGCATAGCTCAGTTGGTAGAGCAACTGACTCTTAATCAGTGGGTCTGGGGTTCGAGTCCCCATGCGCCCACCAAAAATCAAACCGACCACAGCGTCGGTTTTAATTATTGTTTTTATTTCTTTAAATAATTTATTGGATTATAGGCCTTGGTTCCCTTGCGAATTTCAAAATGCAACTGCGGAGTTGTAACCTTGCCTGTTTGACCGACTGTGCCAATCTTTTGTCCTACTGTTACGTGCGCCCCGCGTCGCACCGTCATAGAGTTCATATGAGCATAAACCGTCATCCAACCATCTGCATGTTGAATTATCACCAAATTTCCCATACCGCGCACTTCGTTCCCAGCATATGCAACAATACCATTTTCTGCCGCAGATACAGCTGTATTTAATGCCGCAGAAATATTTATTCCATCATTATATAAACCGCCCGTCTTGGCACCATAGTGTGATAGAATCGTTCCACGCACCGGCCACAAAAACTTCGAAGATGAACGCGCTGCTATTTTTGGTGTCACAGGTTCAGATTTTTGTTTTACTGATTTCTTGGTATCAGAACCTTTTTTACTTTGTTCTAGCTTTTTTGTGTTGTCCTTTTTAGCAACAACTTTTTTATTTTCGGCTTTCTTTACATTGGTCTTTTTTGTCGTCTGCGCTTTGTTCTTTTCCGCCACTGCATTATTGGTACCTTTTACCACTGACTTTGAATTTTTACTTTCTTTTGCAATTGTTACATTCGGTTTTTGTAAATCAGATTTTACAACATCCGCCTTGGCTTGCTTATTGATACTGGTTGCCAAATCTGGTACGCGTAAAGTTTGTCCAACACTTAATGTAAATGGCGCAGAGAGCCCATTCATAACCGCCAAATCGTTTACGGGTACTGAATACTTTCTGGAAATAGAATACAATGTATCCCCATGTTCAACTTTTACATCTTTAAGTGGCACACGCACATCTTGCACAGCCTTGACTACTATTTTTTCTTCCTTAGGTGAAGCAGGTGCAACTTTTTCAACTGTGTCTTTTGGTGTATCATTTTTTACTTCTGCGGCCTTTACTGGTTGTTCTGGCACAACTTTTAATACTTGACCTATACGTATTGTGTATGGCGCCGAAATATTATTGGCACGTGCAATCTCGTCCAATGTCATATTATTTTCACGTGCGATAGCATATAGTGTATCACCACGTCTAACGACTACAGTTCCAGTAGCTGCACGTAAAGGTACATTAATTTCGTCTGTTTTATATTCTGGAACATCCAACACATCTGCTTCTTCTAACTGATTTTCTTCTACAGTTTCTTCTTCGGATTCATCTGCTTCTGGGGATATTTCCGATGATTCCTCATTTTCACTGTCTATATCCTTGATAACAATTAGCTTCTCATCTGCATCATTTATCAAAACATAATCAGATACATCCGCGTAATTCACATAATCTTCCATATCAACGGAACCATAAAGCTCTGGCGATGCATAAACACCATAATCCCCCGCCGCAGAATTATAAATCTCTGGTTCCACACTAGGATCTGCCAACAACGCAGGATACCTTGTGGAAATAAAATCCCCGACTGTATCGGGCAATGAAGTTATTTTCGGTTGCAAATCGCATGCCGCAAAAACAACAGCCAGAAAAATCGCTAACAAAATTTTTCTCATACCCAGATTATATCATAAAAAACGCATAAAATAAATCCATTAGGGGAAAATTTATAAAGCTATTTTTTCATAAATAAAATGCTTATTTCAAACAATCCCCACATCGGTAAAGCAAGTAAAATTTGCGAAACGACATCTGGTGGGGTCAAAATAGCAGCCGCAATAACAATTATAACTATCGCATAGCGACGCATACCAATTACACGCTCACGCGATAAAATTCCGGCACGATTCATCAACACTAAAACAAGTGGTAATTGAAAGGCAATTCCGAAAACTTTTAATAAGCCAATTGCAAAAGCAAGGTAATCTCGCGCCGCTGGCATAATCACTGATGGCACAGGCGCCATTTCATTCAATTCCATAAAAAATCCAAATACTGTTGGGAACAATGCATAAAACGCAAACGCTGCACCACATACAAACAATACAGGCGATAGAATGAATATCGGCAAAACAAACTTGCGCTCATTTTGATGCAATCCTGGCGCAACAAATGCCCAAATCTGGTATAAAGCAAATGGTATGGTCAACATAATCGCAAACAACAATGCTAACGACAATGTTATCATCAAACCGTCTGTTATACCTGTATAGAGCATTTGTGCATCATCCCAAACAGATATCAATGGCGCAGTTAAAAATTCTTGAATGTACGGCGCGACAAACCAACCTAGACCAAAGACTAAAACAAAAAAACCAAGCGTCCACAAAACTCGTTTACGCAATTCGGCAAAATGTTGCATGATTGTCATTTTCTTCATTTTGCCACCATCCGCTTCTTTTTAGGCTTCTTTACAGAAATTGTATCCAATACATCTTTTGTTGTTGTATTGATAATATCATTGATTGGTTGTTCCATATCAATTTGTTCTTTGATTTTTTCTGATGCATCGGTTATTTTCCATATAATTGAACGAATAAATTTCACCAACCGCGCTAATGCACGTGCAACATCAGGCCAATATCGCGCAGGTATAACCAGAATTGCGACCAATAATATAACAACAAATTCAGCCCAACTTATTCCGAACATTTTTTAATCATAGAAATCGTCACCGCCACTGGTACTTACAGTTTTGTGACGCTGAATCTGAAAATAATTTTTCCCAAAATCTGTTTTGGTTTTTATGTTATTAAATTTTACATCCGTCTTGTTTCCAACTGCATCTATTATGGTCCATGCATTCAAAGATACTGGACTCTTATCAAATACCATAACCATAGTTCCAAGGCCTTCTTGCCCACGCAAATTCATTTTTAATGCAAACGTAGTTTTACCAATAGCGGTATCAACAACCCTTATATCAGCATTTTGTAAATCTATTTTTTTTCGAACCAATATTCCTGCCGGTGTACTGGTTAACGGAACTGTCGTAATCTGATCCAATGATTTATCATAAAAATACAAATCCGCACCATCAGCTACCAACTGTACCGGCATATTTTTATAATCTAGGCGAACTCGCCCTGGACGTAACATAGAAAAAGTTCCCTGCTCTTTCTTGCCTTTGTTTGTCTGAACAAAATCGCCAGTCAAACCAGTTATAGAATTCAGATATTTTTCTGCACTTGCAATCACACTTTTATCCGTTGTCGCAAAAGCCCCACCAAACATAAAGAAACTTAATACAAACACAAAAATTTTCTTCATTTTATACCCCCCTTGAATAAATCCAATATACGCTTTTTGACATTATCAAGTGTATCATTTACAACCGCACCCGCAGCAAATTGGTGTCCACCCCCGCCAAGCGCAACCGCAAATTTATCTACAGCTTTGAACCGTCCACGCAAAGAAACGCCTATTTGATTTGGTTTTTGTTCCTTTAATAACACAATATAATCTAAGCCGTGAATTTGCCCCAATAGATTCAAAACAGTTTCGCCGCGTCCATCTAAATTCTTGTATTGTTTATTATCGATGACCGCCATTGCTAATTTATTATGGTAAAAGAATTCCGCATTAGCCGCCGCAGATGCTTCGGTAACAACAGTTTTGCGTGGCTTGTTTGCCAATTCATTTATTATACATTGAACGTTAACACCAGAATCAACCAAATCCGCCGCAATTCGCAACACTTTACCATTCGTTACATATTTAAACAGCCCTGTATCAGTAACAATCGCGAACATTAACAAGGTAAGAACCATTTCGTCAGATTGCCACTTGGCTTTGCGCATTAATTCGTAAACAATCTCGCCAGTGGCGGCAGCGGCGGTATCATCTATACACAACTGACCAACCTTGTCATCATTCATATGATGATCTATCTCAATAATGAATTTTGCTTTTTTTAAAAATTTCTGTGGTCCACCAATATTTCTTTCAATCCCATAGTCCATAACAATCGCGACATCGACAGGTATATTTTCATCTACGTGTTCAAAATAACGCATATCACGCCGCATTGGGATTCCATCTAAATTATCTGGGACATTACCGTCATACATACAAATAACTTCTTTACCATAATTTAATTCTATTAATCGCCCCAGTGCCGCCACAGAACAAAGTGCATCACCATCAGGATTTTTATGTGCAAAAATCACGACAGATTCGGCGTTTGAAATTTTTTCATCAAAGATTTTTATCTGTTTCTGTGTAATCATTGTGCAATATCTTCCAATATTAATTGTACACTTCTGCGACCATTATACGAATTTTCTTTAAGTCGCCCTAACACCATAATTTTAGTATTTATGTTGGCATCGTCCAGTAAAAAATTACCTAGTGGCGTTCCGACCAAATTAAATCCTACAAATTCAAGCCGATTACCTGTTGATGTTCTAAATGCACCCCTTAAATGCGTTCCACTGTGCCCCATCACAGTTGCATAATCAAACACTGCGCCACGTAAAGCCAACATCGGTTCCGGATTAGATTGTCCAAAAGGTTCCATTTGGTCTAATTTTTCCACTAATTGCATAGTTGCCGCCGCCGCATCCATTTCAGCATCAACAACAATATCACCAACCGGCATTTCACCATTTAATTGATTTTTAACCGATGTTTCCAAAAATTCGCAGAATTCGTCCTCTTTTGATACAGGTAATGAAAATCCCGCTGCCGCCGCATGTCCACCTCCTTCGGATACAAGCCCAAGTGCCAATGCACTGTGTATAATTGCACCCAAATTGATACCAGGAATTGAACGCCCAGAGCCATTTATTACATCATCAGTTCGTGTGGCAACACACGCAGGTAAATTATACTTATCTTTCAACCTGCCTGCAATAATTCCCATAACACCGCCATGCCAATTATTTCCACAAATAAACAAACTGCAACGACCGGACTTGCAACAATTGTCCGCTAATTCTGTTGCCTGAATCATAATTGTATTTTGAATATTGATTCTTTCTTGATTCATCACATCCAATTTAGTTGCCAAATCGTATGCAACAATGGGATTATCGGTCAACAGTAATTCTAACGCTGGTGCGGCAGAATCTATGCGTCCAGCGGCATTTAACCTTGGACCCAAAACAAACCCAGCGGTATAAACCGATACCTTGTCAACACGAGCAATCTGCATCAATGTTTTTAAGCCAAGATTTTGGCGCAAATTCAAAACCTTTAATCCTGTAGCAACAAAAGCACGATTCAATTTCACCAGCGACATTGTATCACAAATGGTTCCCAGTGCGACACAATCCAGAAAATTCAATAAATTTATAAATTTTATTTTTTCTGTTAAATCACTATTACCAGAATTTTTTAAGTCACGATTTAAAGCCACCAACACCAAAAACGCGACACCTACACCCGCCAAATAATCCAATTCTGAATTATCATTTTCACACTTTGGGTTAACAATGGCATCTGCATTAGGTAAAACATTATCAGGAGAATGATGATCTGTCACAACAACGCGCATACCCAATGATTTTGCGTAATCGACCTCGGCGACACCGCTTATTCCGCAATCGACAGTTATAAGTAAACGAACCCCGTCATTATACAAATTCCGAAGTGCGTCTTTATTTAATCCATAGCCTTCACCTTCGCGTGTAGGTAAATGCCAAACTACATCCACACCTATTGTTTGCAAATATTTTACAAATATCGCCGTAGATGTTATACCATCAACATCGTAATCGCCATAAACAGCAATTTTTTCGTGTGAATATATAGCATCGGCTATTAATTTAATAGCTTTCTCACAATCGTGCAGAACAAAAGGATCCGGCATATAATCACGAACCGATGGATTCAAAAAACTTGGAATATCCTCAGCGCGTATACCACGTCCGACTAAAATTCGCTTTACTAAATCATCTTCATTGGCAAACGATGCATCCGCGCCATCCGCCATAATCCATGCATGCCCAAGCATGGACTTCTCTACTATCTTTCTCACGCTATACTCTTTTTTTTCTTATCAAGATGATTATAATACAAATTTATTCAAATAGCAACGGCAGGATACCATCTAAAATTTTACCGGTTGTTGGCACGGCATTCCATGCCGCTGTACGCAATCCAAAAGTTTCGGCAATACCCTTTGGTTCATCCAAGACAACTAAAATTGTATATTGTGGTGCAGCCACCGGGAATATTCCTACAAATGCTGTTAAATTTTTAAATTTATCAATTTTACCATTTATACGTTTTTCCGCGGTCGCAGTTTTACCACCAATTTGAATACCCGCGATTCTTGCCTGCTTGGCACTTGTCTCTTCGGCTATACGTAACATTATTGCACGCAAACGTGCTGATATTTCATCAGACAAAACACGCTCTCCACGTAGTGGTCCAAAGCTCTTTTTTTGCAATGTCGGATAAATATACATTCCACCATTAGTCATAGAATTAACCGCCAATAACAAATGCATTGGGGTTACCGATATACCATGTCCAAACGAAACTGTTGCACGTTCAACCGGCCCCCACTTGCGCGGACTAAGTGGTTTTTCTGTCTTTCCAAATTCAAGCTCTAATGCTTCATCCAAATGTATACGGCTAAAGAATTCGGGCTGTGTACCATCAGGTAAATCCAGTGCAATCTGGGCACTGCCAACATTACAAGAATGCAACATTATTTCTTCGACTGACAAATTTGGTCTTGGGGGTTTAAAACTTCTAATATCACTTATTGTTGCGGCAACCCGACCAAACTTATCACGAATCTTAAAAGGTTCTTTGATATAATATTCCTTGTGAATTCCATTCTCCATAGCCATCGCGGTATTAAATACCTTAAAAATTGACCCCATTTCAAATGTCGCACGCATAGGCTTAAACAACCTATTTGATACAGAATCCAAACTAACATTTTCAGGGTCAAAATCCGGCAAAGACACCATCGCTATCATTTCACCAGTGCGCGAATTCATTAACATACCCATCGCATTTTTAGCCTGATACCGCTGCATAGCCGCAGATAATTGTTCATAAAACACTGATTGTATTCTTGAATCCAACGATAACTGTAACGGTTCACGACTATCGCGTAAGTACGCATCATATGTACGCTCTGCCCCTTCTAATCCATTACCATCATTTCCAACAAATCCAACAGCGTGTGCAAATAAACGATGCTTGGGATATTTTCGCGCCTGAATAGACTCTATATCCAACCCTGGTAAATTTGCTGACAAAATTTTTTCACGTTGTGCGTCACTTGCATATTTTTTGATATATATAAACCTGCGTGATGAATCCAAAAGGGATAATACCTTGGCCACAGAATATTCATATGGCAAAACCTCGTGTACAAGCTGTGCAACCTCGTCACGATTTTTGACTAATTGCGGACGCAATGTAATGTGACCAGACATAACATTCTTGGCTAAGATATCACCATTTCTATCGATTATATCCGCACGCTTTACCAACCATGCCGCACCACCATCCGACGGCCGAACACGATTTGTTCCCTGAATAGCAAATTGTATGGTGCGCGCAGCAAACAAAGCGAAACAAAAAACAAACAGACCATATACTAAGCGCAAACGACGCCCCGCCGGTGTATTGCCACCACCACCCGAATATTCATGTTTTAAGATATCCTTTCCTACTTCAAACATATTACCTGTTTTCCATCCTATCAGGTAATTCTTGAATTTCAACCGATTTATGAAAACTTATTACCTCGGCCTTTGGGGTAGTACTTGTTACTAAGTTTCGCAATATTTCAGGGCGAACATAAGAAGAAAAATTCGCCTGGGCCACAGCAAAATCTTTTTGCGTTTGAACTATTTTCTGATGCACATTTCTACGTGCACTATTTTGAACCCTATAGCAAACTTGCAATGCAACCGTCATAACAGACATCACGACAAGCATTATTATACCAATATGAAACATTTTTTCGTCTTCGTTCATGTTTATTCCTGAATAAAATCTTAATTTACATTATATCACAAACAATACATTTAACAAAAAAATTAAATAATAAATTAAATTCCCTTGTGAAAAAGAATCTATAAATTTTTCAAGAAACGAATCATAGAGTTCACACCATTCAATCGCGATGAACCAATGTTAATTTCTAAATTTGAAAACATTGTTGCTAAATCCATACTACGTATTTCATCAGCAGATTTGCCATCAACCATTGATAAAATTATCGCAACTATTCCTCGAACAACCGCAGAATCCGCTGTTCCAAAAAACTGATTTTCGCGCATACAGATTTGCACAAAAGATGTACAGCCTTTGATTTCTGTACAAATTGCATCCTGAGGTACTGTTTTTAGACTTTTACCAATCTCAACAACAGCCTCTAATCGTGCAACTGGGTCATTTAACATACCAAGTAATTTTTTTATCTCGTCAAATGTCATTTTACCAACCATGATTTGTTAAATCTAATTCTATTCTTGCAGCATCAGACATACGCGATAAATCCCACGCTGGGTCCCAAACCAAATTCACCTGAACAGGTAACGGCTGAACAACATGCGAAACAACATCTTTGACCTGTGCAAGTAATTCTTCCATCATCGGACATGTGGGACTGGTAAACGTCATATCAATTTGGACAAGATCATCAGAAATATCTATATTATAAATCAAACCCATATCCCATATATTTACTGGGATTTCGGGATCAAACACTGTTTTAAGTGCATCTATTATATTATCCTTTGTAAATGCCATTTTATTTCACAATTTGTTTTATTATTTCCGCTGTTTGTATTACGTCATCCATTGTGTTCCATGCACCGACAGATATCCGGACTGTTCCAGGGACACCTAGATATTTATGGACCCAAGATGCACACATGTTACCTACACGCACACAAATATTTCTAACCCCCAGCAATGCCCCGATATCTAATGGATGCATACCATCAACTATGAAACTTAGAAGTGCAGAGTCACGTAATGTAAGAAGTTTTACTCTTTTTATTTTTGATAATTCATCATACAAATATTTTATCAAATCTAAGTTTGGTCGATTCGATTCCAAATAATCTATTGCTGGGACAAGTCCCACAATTTGTGTCAGTGGTAAAGTCCCTGCCTCCCATTTTTCAGGTGCATCAGCTGTTACCCAACAAGATGAACAATTTTGATAAATCCATCCACCACGCGATTCTTTGGCGTGTGCCATATCCGCCACAGATAAAACCATTCCGCCGCCAAACTTATCCGGAAAATATTTTTTCGTATCACGAATATATAAAACCCCAACACCAGTATCGGCACCAATTTTATGACCGGAAAAAACCATAAAATCACAATCCCATTCTTGCACATTTATTTTATTGTGAACAACATATTGTGATGCATCAACAATGGTTATTACATTTGGATTTTTTTTGCGTGCCGCAGCAATGATTGATTTTACATCCTGCGCACGTCCTAGAACATTCGACATTGCTGTTATAACAAAAAAATCTGTCTTTGGTATTGAATCAATCGCAATATCCAAGTTTTTATCTAAATCACATTTTATCAATTTGCGAATTTTCCCATGATGCAACAACGCCTCCCAAGGTAACCGCGCAGAATGATGATCTAAATCCGACACCGCAAAATTTGCGGATGGATTGTACCATGGTTGACTTGTTAAAATATTTACTATTCTATTCAGACCATCTGTTGCACCAGATGTAAAAACAACTTGGTTTGATTCCGCATTTATAAATTCTGCTACTTTTTCACGTGCATGTTTAACCATATTATCAACCGCCACACTACGTGCACAAACCCCACGCCCAGAATTAGCATATGATTTTTGCAAAAAATCCCGCTCTGCTTTAATAACAGAATCTGGCTTCAAAGCACTAGCTGCAGCATCTAAGTATATGATTTTATTCATTTTACGTTTTCTCTTGCTTTTTATTCAGATTATAATACACTTGTCTGAAATATCAACAGCAAAGGAGAAAAATATGGCGATAAAGCATGCAACAGATGCGAACTTCACCGAAAATATCAATGGTGCATTGACTCTAGTTGATTTTTGGGCGCCATGGTGTGGTCCATGCCGTATGTTCGGTCCAATTTTTGAGGCCACATCCGAGGCAATAACCGATGTAAATTTTGTTAAATTTGAAGTAAATGATGAAAACAGAAATACCCCTACCCGCTTTGGCATTCGCGGTATTCCCTGCGTATTGGCTTTTAAGAACGGCGAATTAGTCGAGGCACGCAGTGGTTTGATGGATCAAGATACTTTGACTGATTGGATTATGGAACTAAAAGGATCCTAAAAATGGCGAAAAAAAATTATAAAAATATTGAATTATCACCAAAATATGTACCGAAAAAATCTGAACCATATATGTGTCCAGAACATTTGGCATATTTTTATCAATTGTTAAATACGCAAAAAGAAGAAATTTTACAACAGAATGCCGCTACATTAAATTCGGTCAGCACACGAAATAAAACTAATGCGACTATAACAGGCGACGACTCTGATATTGCCATCGCAGAACAGGAAACTACACTTACACTGCGTATGGCTGAACGTGATAACAACCTGTTAGTAAAAATTAATAGTGCGTTGGAACGAATCGAAAATGGCACATATGGATACAGCGTTATATCTGGTGATGAAATCGGTTTGTCACGTATGTTGGCTCGTCCACTTGCAACAATGACAATCGAAGAACAAGAAGAACACGAAAAACGTGGATAAAAAGATTAAGGATAAAAGAAATGGCGGTTAAACCGCCATTTCTTATTTCTTTTTAACAACCTTTTTTGTTGACTTCTTTGCCGGCATCTTTTTCACAGGCTCTTTCTTAACCTCCGACTTTTTAGTATCATCATCTTTTTTCATTTCTTTCTTAAAGGTCGTGATACCGCTAGCCAAATTTTTCATCATGTTTGGTATTTTCGAATGTCCAAACAAAATCACTAACAGCAAAACAATAACTAGTATTTCTAACCAACCCAATCTTCCAAACATCATCATCTCCTATTTTTATTTTGCTACATAGCAATCCAAACCATCGGACTTTGCATTACGACAGAACCCATTAGCATCATTTGACGTTGCAAACGGAACACGCAATCTGTAAGTTGTTTGACCATTTGGCAATACCGCCGCCAAAATTACAAACTGCCTGCCACTAAACAAACTTGGGTGTCCGCTACGAATCTTCTTCTCGGATGCCTCGGCTGCTGCGCGTGTTCCATAAGACCCGAACTGTACATACCATCCACCATTTGTAACCTTCTGAGTTGCGGGCTTTGGTGCCGGCTTCGGTTTAGTAGGTGTTTTTGTCTGTTTTGGTGCCGGTGCCTGAATCGGTTTTGGTGCAACAGTTGCACGATCTGGGTTAAACTGAACATCCTTGCGATCTTCGACAACACGAACAGATGGTTGCTGTACCGGCTGTTGTGGCTGTGCCACAGGTACCGGTGGCATAGGGGCAACCTGAACTGGTGCCGGCATAGGTGCAGGCATCGATCCTGGCTGTCCGGGAACTGGTGCCGGCACAACAGGAATAGGCATAGGTGCAGGTTCTGTCACAACATCACGCTCTTGAACAACAATAGGTTCACCCAAATCAACATCTATGGATGATGACGAATTGCTGCCCACTACACGAATTATGATAAATACTGCAAGAATAATTACCGCAAGCCCAATTCCCAATAGCAACCATGGACGATGTGGGCGAGGCGCAACAAACGGCGTTGCATCCGGCAAACTATCATCAGCCGTTGCATCCGTATCATCAAGATCCAACAAATCTAAATTTTCATCTTTCATTATGGTTTCTCCCTTTTAACGAGATATATTATACCATAAAAATTTGATATCACAAAAATTATTTTGCGGGCCGTGCACCAAAATTTGGTGGAACAATAAGTTTATGATTTTCTTCAACAATTGGTTCTGTTTCACACGTGTGGGAACATGCCGCCAAGACAACAGGTGCCAAAACAGCGATAATCAAAAAAAACTTTTTCATATCCGTTTCTCCTTTTCTGTCTGTGTCTGGTGGCAACACCACCAGACACAACTAACCACTTACAACTGTCCACTAACAACTATAGTGGCATTTTAACAGCGTCTTGCATTTGCGTTACAAAATCTGCTAATGCGATGACATCTTGTTTTTCAATGCCTAATTTACGCAAGGTAACTGTTTTATCATTTGCCTCTTTTTCACCGACAACCGCAATAATCGGAGTTTTTGCCAATGATAAATCACGCACCTTGTAATTGACCTTTTCATCACGCAAATCGGCACGAGCAAACACCCCTGCATCACGTAAATCGGCAACTACTTTTTCTGCATAATCCTTATATTTTTCAGAAACCGGCACAACAACCACTGGTTCTGGGCTTAACCACAACGGCAAATTACCACCTGTCGACTCTAACAAAACACCCATAAAGCGTTCAATTGACCCCAACAATGCACGATGCAACATAATTGGGCGATGTTTTTCGCCGTCCTCGCCAACATACGACAAATCGAATCGTTCCGGTAAATTCATATCAAGTTGCACCGTCCCGCATTGCCATATACGCCCCATGGAATCCTTAAGATAATTATCAATTTTCGGACCATAGAACGCGGCATCACCTTCTGCGATTTCATATTCAATACCATTAGCATCCAACGCATGCTTTAATGCGCCCTCGGCTTTATCCCAAATTTCGTCAGACCCAATACGAAATTCAGATTCTTTACGTGTTGCCAATTTCATTGAAATCTTGTCGAATCCAAATTTACCATAAATATCTTTGATAAAGCGCAATACTTTAACTACTTCACCTTCTAACTGTTCCTCAGTACAAAAAATATGCGCATCATCTTGGGTAAATTCACGTACACGCATCAACCCAGACAAACCACCGGCAGCCTCGTAACGACAAACCTTGCCAAATTCAGCTAAATAAAGGGGCAAATCTTTGTAAGACTTCATTCCCTGACCGAATACCAACATTCCACCGGGGCACGACATCGGTTTCACACAGAAAACCTTACCATCTTGGGTTGTGCCAGAATAATTATGTGCACCATATTTTGCCCAATGTCCCGAACGTTCCCACAAACACCTGTCCATAATTGAAGGGGTGGAAATTTCTAAATACCCCGCACGTTCTTGGCGCGCACGCAAATAATCAATTAAACGACGATAGATACGGTAACCATTATTGTGCCAAAACACTGCGCCTGGAGCATATTCTGGTTCAAAATGAAACAAATCCATATCTTTTCCTAATTTACGATTATCACGTGCGGCGGCCTCTTCTTGCATTTTCAAGAATTCATCCAAGGCCTCTTTGTTTTCAAACGCATCAACGTAAATACGTTGCAACATTTTGTTTTTTGCATCGCCCTTCCAATACGCCCCAGCAACATTGCGAATTTTAAATCCATCACGTGGCAAATCCTTGGAACTTTCCACATGTGGTCCCCGACACAAATCGGTAAAGTCACGAAAGGTGTAAATAGATAATTTTTCCCCCGCCGCGTCATATTCGTTCAACCATTCCATTTTATATGGTTGGTCTGCAAATATTTCCTTGGCCTCGGAAAGTTCTACTATTCTTTGCTCAAATCGACCATTAGATTTGATTAACTCGCGCATTTCCTTTTCGATTTTTTCAAAATCTTCCTCGGAAAAACGGTATTCTGTATCAAAATCATAATAAAACCCATTTTCAATTGCCGGTCCCCCCGCGAATTTAACATCGGGGTGCAATTTTTTCACCGCTGCCGCCATTACATGCGCCAACGAATGCCGAATCATTTCGATTGGATATGACATAATAAAATTCCTCTACTTTTAATTTTTGTTACTTTTCGAACTGTTTGATTATATTAACGCGTCATAAAAAACGCAAATAGAAATTACCGCACCCCAAACGGGGTTGTAGTTGTGAATGTTGTAAAGACAAACAAAAAACGTTTCATGTCCGACATTATATTACTATATTTTTAAAATGTCAATAGACACCTGTAAGCGTTTTCAATGATCACTAAACATCAAGTATTGCACCGTATAGAACCGCAAAAAAGAAACAAACAGTTCCGCCAATCACGAACAAATGCCATATTGCATGCGAAAATTTTAACCTGCGCCACAGGTAAAATATAACTCCAAAACTATATGACAAACCACCCGCTAAAATAAACCACAACCCACGCGGCGGAATATGGCGTATCATTGCCGGCAGTATAAACAACAAGGTCCATCCCATTATTAAATAAAGCGCAACCACCCATTTAGGTTGCTGATGGGGGTTACGAATTTTAACAACGGCACCAAAAATAACAATTGCCCACAAGATGCCAAAGATAGTCCACCCCAAACCACCACGTAAATTCACTAACAAAAACGGCGTGTATGTACCGGCAATCAATGCATAGATGGCGACACTGTCCCAAACCTCGAAAAAACACTCACTTTTCTGACCAATTGTTGCATGACACATTGTTGAACCAAAATACAATGTGAACATTGTTACCCCAAAAATAGCACATGACACAATCGACCATGCATTTCCATAAATTGCTGCAAACGCGACGAGCATTGACAACCCAGCCAAAGCAAGCCCAATACCAATACCATGTGTTAAAATATTCATAACTTCTTCGGCACGAGTCGATGGGCGTTCCCATCGAAAAAGCCCAGTTGCCCGCAACATACGCAACAAACGCGATGCATGCTTATCATGCCGTACTTTTTTTAATTTAGCGCGAACCAAACGTCTTGTTTTTGTCATTTATAATTACCCCCATAGTATTTGGCTGTTCAAAATCATACAATTTCATTGGTGTTATATTTAAATTAGAAAAATCGCCACGCATATTTTTGATTTGTGTTATATACTCTGGTTTGCCCAACATATCTTCCAATGCACTTCGTTGGCATTCATAATGTCCTATGCCAAATATACAAAATACTGTATCATATTTATTCAATGCTGCGGCAATATTTTGTAACATAAATGGATTGCGTCCAAACCTATCTAAATACGCCAACATTTGCTGATCTAGATTTCCATGGGAATCTGGCCCACCCGATTTTCCAAGAACTCTACCTAAATCTGCAACTGTAATTTTATTATCTAGAAATCCACGATTTATGACTTTAACCATTTGATCATCTGATAAATCTGCGAATACAATCGGTAAATTTCTCTTTGCCGCCACAGCCGCCGCATAGGCAAGCGTATTATCCTGCAACCCATGCCAATTTAATTTCCATTTAAAACCATCATTTTCCATTTCGGTCAATAAAACATCTGGCTTTACACCGAAATCATCAGCAAAACACATATCAACCATATTAAAAGATATGTTTAATTTGTGTCGGTCGCACATATATACCAGTGTTTTGTTATCACGTTTAAACACAGAAATAAATGCGGTATTACTAGCAAAATTTACCGCATGTTCGGCATCGCGCCATTCATTCAATAAATTAAGATTTGGTTTAAATTGCATTCTTTATTCTCTCCTTAACCCGTCCTTCGCCCATAACCTGCATAATAGAATAAAGGTCCGGCGTATTCATGCGCCCTGAAAGTGCGACTCGCAAATTCATCGCAACATCACCATTTTTAACGCCGAATTTTTCGGCAATCGCAACTATTTTATTCCACCACACATCTTTATCATCAGCAATATTAAACGTTTCTAAAAATGCGTTCAATACATCCGTATTATATTTATATTCCTTGTTCGCCACAAACAATTCATCCCAGAAAAATTCTTCTATTTCCAATGTCTGTTTCCATGTAATAAAATCTTTACGTATACGGCGTGGATTGTCGCGTTCAATAGAAAGCACCGCAGTCAAATAATCGGTATCTGCGACCTGCATTTTTTGTTTTTCATCACCGTATTCATTTGCCCAATCGATAACACTTTTTACTAAATCAGGAACAGACATTGCACCAATGTATTCTTTCGACCACCACTCTAATTTCTTCATATCGAACAAACCACCCGACATTGGTATCTTTTTTGGTTTCATTTCGTATTCCCAGAAATTTTTTACCGCACCCTTTAATTTTGCTTCTTCGTACCCAGATGCCAAAATATTTCCTAAATATTCAATTACCGCATCCGTTGGCCAACCTTCTTGCAAGAAAAATGCGACATTACTTTCTGGGTCTTTACGTTTAGACATTTTACGTTGCTTACCTGTTTCTGCATCTATTTTATCCAACGTTGCCGTATGAATATAAATTGGTGGTGTCCATTCCATCATGCGAAACAATTGATAGTGTAATGGCAATGATGGTAACCATTCTTCACCACGAACAACATGTGTTGTACGCATAAAGTGGTCATCACATAAATGCGCGAAATGGTATGTTGGTAATCCATCATTTGATTTTACTAAGACAATGTCTTCATTATTTTCTGGAAATCCAATTGACCCACGAACAGCATCTTTACAGAAAATTCTTTTTGCTGGGTCACCAGTTGAATACAGCCGAATAGACGGTATCTCGCCATTATCAAGATGCTTTATAATGTCTTCTTCGGTTATATCACGATCACGTGCAAATTCGCCATAGATACCCGTTGCAAACCCCGCAGACGATTGTTCCGCGCGAATTTTTTCCATATCTTGTGCCGTTAAAAAGCATGGATATGCATGCCCTGTTCTTAATAATTCCGCCGCCACAGAATGGTATATTTCCCTGCGTTGCGATTGATAATACGGACCATATTGTTCATCATTATTATACTCTAAGCCGAAACTTTGCATCGCATTTTTGACTATCTCAACCGCCCCAGAAACTTCACGTTTTGTATCAGTATCTTCGATGCGTAACATAAACACACCACCCGATTGACGCGCTAATTTATAATCAATCAACGCCCCATAAAGATTTCCAATATGCATAAAACCGGTTGGACTTGGTGCGAATCGGGTTACCAGA
The DNA here is from genome assembly GCA_017615655.1 of Alphaproteobacteria bacterium. Classification (GTDB taxonomy): domain Bacteria; phylum Pseudomonadota; class Alphaproteobacteria; order Rs-D84; family Rs-D84; genus Enterousia. Next base: position 64,237 of record JAFZZS010000002.1, on the reverse strand, counting down.
GCCCCATCGGGTAATACACGCAATGGAAATTTTTCCTCAAGTTCTGCCAAAGTATACTTTGGTGCACCGCCCAAAACACGCGCAATTAAATCTTCACTTAAACCTGTTCTCATTATCAAATCCTTGTATTTTCAATATTTGCATTTTATACTAAATATATGGAAAAACAAGAAATAAGAACATTTGGTCGCCGTCACGGCAAAAAATTATCCGCCCGTAAAGAACGGCTGATTGAAACCGTACTGCCCAAGATTGCGCCAAATGCTGACGAAAAAAACAGTATTTTAGAAATCGGCTTTGGTGCTGGTGAACATATGCGGGACTTGGCGATTGTTAATTCAGATAAAATTATTGTCGGTGCCGAACCATTTGTAAATGGGGTTGCCGCCCTGCTCTCGGCGATTTGTGATGAAAACGAAACCATAACGCCAGAATACAAAAATTTGCGTATTTGGCCGGATGATGTTCGTCTGCTGTTTGATAAAGCAAAATTTCAATTTGATACAATTTGGGTACTGCATCCTGACCCATGGCCCAAGGCGCGTCATGAAAAACGCAGACTACTTAATGCCAAGTTTTTAACATTACTAGGACAAAATCTTGCACCTGATGGCAGAATTATCATTGGCACAGACCATTGGGAATATTACGATTGGATTTTGGAACAAGTAAAAAGGACAAAACTTAAAGTCTGTAATTCAACGCACGACACAATTAAAACACGTTACCAACAAAAAAATATGGCACATACCACAGAGGTCAAATACATTATTCTTGGGGTGGAATGATAAAGACCCGCAAATCAGATATTAATTTAGGTTGCATTCTTTGTACAAGACGTAAAACCTGACTTACACGCATCATATTGCCACCGAACATAATATGTAATGCAAAGTCCCATCCCCAATTTTCAAGCATACCGAAAATTCGCCCTACAAAATCAGACTTCGGGTCAAACGAATCGCCATCTGCAATTACTAAAACAGAATCGGGTTTGATTTTTGCAAGCAATTCCAAGACGTCTTTTACATTACCGTTTTTAATTTCATCAATATTTATCGCCACAGAAAGATACCGTTCAAAAAACAAATCGTCCCGCAACGGTAAAATCATTTTTACAAATTCTGGAATATTATTAATGTGAACAAAAATTTGCGCCCCTGACGCCCCATGTCTAAAAGCTTCTGTTGTCTTCGTTGCTAATTCAGACATCGCCATATCTGGTGTAGTATCATTTTTAAAATCAAATTCCAGACGTGTTAATAATTTTACTTTACTATGTTCCAGCCACGGCCATACCCGACCTATTGCCCCAATTGGTAATGACAAAAATTCTTTATTCTGCACAATAACAATGTTTGATATTTTTGCAAGATCGGGGGCTTCGACACTAGTCGGAACCCATATGCACGAAAATTCATCTATCACATCAAAAATGGCATCTGTTTTTATCATAACACTTTCTACTTTATCATAAATGTGATATAATTTAAGTAAAATGAAAAGAAATTTCGATAAAATTTTACTTGGTATATTGTGGTTGATGACGGTTGCGCTTGCAGCAACCTTTTGGATGAATATGCGGTATGGATTTGATATATTTTCCGCGGCACATTGGGAATATCTTTCAGAACTTCAAGCCACGCGTACAAATATAAAACCAGAATTCTATGTTTCACTTGTAGTTGCTATTATATTGGCACTGACCGGGCTCTACCTGATTGTCAGACCGCGTTTTCGTAAAATTCCATTTCTTGTTCAGCCAAAACCTCAGCCTCAGGTTATTGAACCACAACAGCCTGCTACAACACAGCCGACTGTATTAAGTAGCTATGGGCCCCCCCCATCTGCCCAAGCCCGTCCATTATCACCTGCGCTAAATCGGGTTGCAACTAAACAGAAAAGATTTTCACCACCAACACAACAATTAAATACCCAACCATCACTTTCTGCACAACCTACTGGGATGGCACCAACAAAATCAAATAATAATCACAGTCCATTTGCAATGGAAATGAACCGAATATTTGAATCTGCAGGATATATAATGAAACCATGTAAACACATTGGAAAGTTGAACAATCCAATCGTTGCGCTTGGTTATGATCAGACACTGTGGATTGGGGCATCAAGTGCAAGTGTAACCGATGTAGTCGATGCATTTCAAACCCTTGTAACTCTTTTTGAAGAAACCCTTGGGGATAGTGCAGACGACATTCATTTACGTGGCTGTTTAATTGCACCAACTGGTACAACTAGACATGAACTTATATCTACATTTAGTGATTTACAACAATTCAAGAAGTTTATGTCAGAAAATCAAAACACACAACCAAAAGACTTTGACAAAGAATTATTTGATGCTATATCTACGTACATAAGCACTGTTACTAATTACATAGGTAAAAATTAATGCAATGGACACAAGCAAACGCTGAAAATCGCCTAAAAGACCTGAAAATGCCGGACATGCCGGTCATGCCCATAAATCCTCATAATGTTCGAGTATCACCAGATTGGTTTCAACAATACAAAGAACTTTGTCATACTTTTATGAAGTCGCTATCTGACTGTGTCCAAGAACTGGCATTAATGAACCTTAATCGCGATGAATTTATGGCGTTATTAACAGGGCAAAATATTCCGGATAATCTATCAATACGATTTCGTGTACCGCTGATATGGGGCGGACAATTAAATCTTGATAATTTGTTTATGTGCTACACTTTTCCGTTATCACAAAACCTTGATAGATTCATAATCGAACAATCTGGGAATGAAACAATATGGTTACCAAATCCCAAGAAAAAAATATACTTACCTATACATTCAACACTTGCAGGCAACGGTGGTAATGCTGTCGCGGACAGACTTAGTCAAATGGCGGCAAATATCGCATCAAATCGCCGCCAATAAAAAGGCACAAATATGACAGAGCAGGATTTCTTAACAAAAATTAAAGAACGAAATGTCACATGCGCCCTTGCGGCAACACCCGGACAAATAAACCTAGTAAACCTGAACCTACAAAAAATTCGGGCTGCTATGTTACCATCGTATATGATAAGTATTTACCAAAAATATGGCGGCATGAAATTAGGATCTGGGTATATATTTGGTCCAACAGAATTTGCCAGTTCTTCCAAATACCCAACTCCAAATATTTTTCAAATAAATTCTGATTTAACCAACATCCCGAGTATTCGTGGCAAAACAATCTTTGGTCGTAATGATTTGTTTTGGTTTGCATTTGATTCTTTTGGCACCTGCTTTATGCTAGATAATTTGGGGCTTAGCATTTTACGTCAATACGATGATCCATACCGTGCCATTTTGGACTGTTTGATGGGGGGTAAAATATAAAATGAAGAAAATATCTGTTTCTTTATCAGGGCATCAAACCAGTATTTCACTTGAGTCAGAATTTATAGACGCATTACATGAAATCGCAGAAATTCGTGCAACATCTGTGGCCAAGATTATTAATGAAATCGATTCGGCACGTAAATTAAAGACAAATCTGTCATCTGCAATCCGTGTATGGATATTAAATTATTTTCACCAATAAATCTTCAGGAACGATTGCGTGAAACTTCTGAAATCCATATCACCGCCAAGCACGAAATTATCAAAATGATTATCATCCACATATCACGACCAATTACACGATACATTGTCTTGTGCGCACCCCATACAAAGCCATCTATTTGACCTGTTTGGCTTACGGGCATATACGCAACAACATTACCATCTGCGGCAATAAATGCACTAACACCCGAATAATTTGCCCGAATAATCGGCAAGCCTGATTCAATTGCATATCTGCGCACCATATCAAGATGCTGATACGTCCCAGGGGTCTTACCAAACCAATTATCATTTGTTATATTGATAATTGCATCTGGTGTTTGACCGTTTGGTATCAACGAATCAGAAAATATTACTTCATAACAAACCGCAGGGGCAAATACAAATCTTTGTCCTTTGATATTCATTTTAATAAGTTCTGGTCCATTACCAGGCGTTAATTGTCCTGGTGTTGGTATAATATTTCCAAATGGCCGATATTCGCCAAACGGTACCAAATGTGACTTACTGTATACATGAGAAATTACGCCATCTACGTCCGATACAATCAGTGAATTATACAAATTACCATCACTGTAATAATTGGAACCAATAACTATTGGTTTTGATAGCAAACGCGAAATTGACATTATATCCCCATCTGTCATAACAAATGGATATGCTGTTTCTGGAAATACCGCCAAATCATATTCGCCATCTATGGATGCCAACGACACCATCAGATTGATATTATAATTTGCATTTTGTAGCGCAGCCGTACGTGAATGTGTTGCTTTTTGTGCAGCACTTTGCGCGGGTTGTATAATACGAATAAGCGGTGAATTAATCCCATGATTTTGGGCAGAAACATTTATATTTCTAACGCCATAAATAATACCAAGTGCACCCAGACACACAAAAACAAACATAGCAAACCAATTCATCGTATTACGGAAATTTCTGATAATTTCCGATAGTGCACCAATCAAACCAATTATCACAAATGTTAACCCTAATGCCCCATACAATGACATAGAATTGGATAAATATACATTTCCAATGACAATATTAGCGATCGGATTCCATGGAAACCCAGTAAAAATCCATTCACGACACCACAGCACAAGGGTCCAAACAGCCGCAAATAAAAATGGTCTACACGCCGCATTTGCCCGTACAGATGAAATAGCCATAAATGGAAAGGAAAACACAATACCACCAACCAAACCTATACCTATAAGCCCTGGTATCGTCCATATTGCGAATTGTGCCGCAAGTTCTGGAATAACATAAATACTATGCAATACCCACCAGAACATCGCAATTGCATAAAATGCGCCAAATGGAAAGATACGTATAAATTTACCTATTCCCGAATGTCCAGGTAAACTTTTTATACTTAACAAGTATGCCCCCCCAATACCAATTATAGAAAACCACCACATATAGAATGGCGCAAAACCTAATGATGATATTAAACCAAACAATACGTATAATATCGTTCGACCAAGTGCACCCTCAAAAAAATGTCTAAACGCACTTATTGTTTTTTCACCGGGGCAACACATTCTATCTGAACAGATATCACCATCGTTTATATATGGATTTTTGTAACCCAACTTACGTAATATATTTATTTCCTTTGTTTCCATTTTTTGCGCATCTTTATCGGTCATATGGTCATATCCCAATAAATGTAATATGCCATGGACAACCATATGTGCGGTATGTTCTGCGACTGAAATATGTTCCTGTTTGGATTCGCGCATCACAGTATCAATTGAAATAAATATATCACCCAACAAAATATCATCTGATAACTCAAACGACAGGACATTAGTTGGTTTATTTATCTTGCGATACTTCTTATTTATTTTGCGTATTTCATCATCATTAACAAGTGTAATTGAAACCTCAGAATTTTTGTATTTAGCAGGAACTGACGCATTGACAATTTTTGAAAAATCAATTTTATATTTTTTCCAACGCTTATCTTCAACATTTATACAAACACGCATAATAGCCTCCTGGGGTTCAAAACCTGGGCAAATTTTACATTTGCCAATGTCCTATTTATTTAATAAGATGATTATACCATAAACAAGGCTAATAATAAAATGTCTAATGTAACAACGCGCCCTTTGGCGGATATTATGCGACCAAACACAATCGATGAGATTGTTGGTCAACGGGCATTACTTGGTGAAAATGGTATTATTCGCCGTATGGTCGATAATAAAAAATTATCTAATTTGTTATTATGGGGTCCCCCAGGATGTGGCAAGACCACCATTGCACGTGCATTGGCAAATTCAGTTGATATGGATTTTGTCCCAATGTCCGCCGTATTTTCTGGCACAGCAGATATAAAGAAAACGATGGAAATTGCACGTACAAATACGTCAATTGGACGTGGAACTCTACTTTTTATTGATGAAATCCACAGATTCAATAAAACACAGCAAGATACATTATTACCATATCTTGAAGATGGAACAGTGGTTTTTATTGGCGCTACAACCGAAAACCCAAGTTTCAATTTGAATAATGCATTATTATCACGTTGTCATATTGGTGTTTTGGAACCGTTAAATACGGATGATTTAATGACACTTATTGAACGCGCAGAAAAATATCTTGGAAAGAAAATACCTCTTACCCCAGACGCAAAAAAACATTTGGCCGAAATATCCGATGGTGATGCAAGATTTTTATTAAATACCACAGAATATCTTGTATCCGCAAAATTTAGAAAGAATTTATCTGCGGACGATTTAGATTCAGTAATTCAAAAGCGTGCACCGTTATCTGACAAATCAGGTGATGAACATTATAATCTTATTTCTGCGGTTCATAAATCATTACGAGCCAGCGATACCGATGCCGCATTATATTGGGTTGCCAGAATGATGACTGCAGGACAAGATCCAATGTATATTTTTCGTCGTCTGACACGATTTGCAATGGAAGATATTGGACTTGCTGATCCAAATGCGATGCAACTGGCACTCGCAGCATGGCAGGTCTATGAACGTATGGGCAGTCCCGAAGGTGATATTGCACTGACCGAGTTGGTAATATATCTTGGAACTGCACCCAAAAGTATTTCAGCTTACAAAGCACAAATGGCATCGTATTCGGTTGCAAAACAAACATCCAATTTAATGCCACCAAAAAATATTTTAAATGCGCCAACGAAAATGATGAAGAATCTTGGGTATGGTAAAAATTATATCTATGACCCTGAAACAGAATCTGGATGCAGCGGTCAAAATTGTTTTCCTGAAAGCATGGAACGTCAAAGTTTCTATCATCCAATTGAACGCGGATTTGAACGTGACATAAAAAAGAGATTGGAATATTGGAATTCGCTGCGAGAACATGCTAAAAAATCGTTTGAATAGATTAAAATAATATATTAACTGAAACACCAGCCGATATATCTTCGGCCTCGAATGCGTAGTCTATATGCCCAGCGTACTGCGTCCGTCCATATTCACGAACAATATTTAGACCAATAGATTCCTCGTTATAATACGAATTTGTTGCCTTGCGCAAGGCAACATTTCCACCAACACGCCAATTATTATTCACACGAAAATAAAATTCTGGCACAAAGTCTATGAATGCCATACCTAATGGCACATCATCAAATATCCACGTAGATTTTATTGTACCAGCAAAAGTGACACCTTCGTACTGACGACCAAAACGCAACCCAACATAATACGCAGAATCAGCATAATCCGGGGTACGTACGCGATGCGACCCGCCAAATTTAAGTCCAATTAGAAAATCATATATAATATGTTGCGCATTTTCTGCCGCAGTTCCTATACGATACACGCCACCTAAATCTATACTCGAGAAACCGTTTTCAGAACGTTCAAAATCACGTTGATAATGAACACTGCCTCCAATTACAAACTTGTCTGCCAAGCCATACGATAATGACTGACCTACCCTTAACCCAGTTTCAAAATAATCCAGTCCAGTCTTGGATAACAACCCACCACGTGCCTGCAAGAATAATGGATCAGATGTATCTTGTGACAAATCAAGTGAATACGCAGGAGCACCGCATAACACAGACAATATACAAAGAGATAAAATTTTGCGCATTTTCATCATTTCATATAAAAACTATCCGGTGACGTTTAAAGCCACCGGACTTATCCACATTAGAAATAGAATATTATCTGACCACCAACAGACATTTCTCTGTACTTATCTAATTTTGCTTCACCCATGTATTTCCATATTCCTGATTCGGTGCCATAGAAATCTAAATTCTTACCATCGGCACTATCAAAGAATGATGTTTTGACATACAAGTTCAAAGCGAACCAATCGTTTGGTTGCCAACCAATCGCCCCCTTGATGGATGCCTGATTATGCCAATCATAATTACCAACAAGAGCCTCGACATTCAATGTCCAATCTTCATCCAGTACACTAAATACACCAAGTCCAGCTTCAAAGAAAAACGTTCTTTCGGCATCGCCATCATATTCCAAGAATATAGATTCAGTGTACCCACTTTCATTTGAGCCGACAACGCCGTTTCCATACATTTCTTCATCGAAATTCACCAACCAACCCCGTGCCAGTCCATATATGGTCGATTTTGAAACTTTATAACCAGCCTTCAAATCCAACACGAATTCATTAGCAATATCTTGCTGTCTCTCATAGTAAGCAGATAGCGTTCCAATCCATTTCTCATTATCAACAAAACGCCACTGTGCACCAGCACCATAAATATTAAACCCATGATCATCCATCTTGTCATCTGGCGCAGTAGACCAATCAAATTTGTATTTTGTTGTATCATAACGACCCATCAACAACAAACCAAATCTGTCAGTGATTCCAAAACTGAAATCTTCTTTGACAGCATACTGCTTCATATCCCACTTTGCAGATGTATCAGACATCGTAACACCCGACGCCGGCGTAATATCAAAATTATACGATGCGGTATTATATGCCAAATCTGTTATCGAACCAAATTTACCTTCGGTTGGTTGAAAGAAAGGATGCGCCAAATAGTATTTACGCTTCATACTTCTGCGTACGGTTTGGCGGTTGTTCGTTGTAACAGTACGCGTGCTTGATGCACCATTGTATCCACGATACATCTGATTACGATTAGCACCTTGATTATTATAATATCTTGTCCCGTAATTACTATTGTTATAGGCACCATAATTTCCAGTATTCGAATATGTACGCGTTGTAGAACGTGTTTCATACTGTGCATAATTCATATTATTTGAATTGCCACTCATTCCATAACCAGTTGCACCAATCGCCGGCATGGATGCAACCAACATTGTTGCAAAAACAAATCCTGGTAAATACATTTTCATTTTATACACTCCTTTTTAATAACCTAATTATATCACAAAATGTCCCAATAACAAAATCAAAAAAGTAGTCTATTTACACTATAATATATGACGCTTTCCATTTGCATCAGGGGCACTTACAATTCCTTCTTGTTCCATACGTTCCATAAAACCAGCGGCTTTGTTGTATCCGACACTCAAACGACGCTGAATATACGATATTGTTGGCTTTTTATCACGTAATACATATTCTTTGGCTTGCGTATATAAATCCGCATCTTTGCCACCCCCAGAGGCACCACTGCCCATTCCTTCGCCACCAGAACCCGTAAAATCACCATCATCATCCGTAACACCCGATGCATATTCTGGCTCACCTTGACCACGCAAGAAATCGCCAATACGATTCATTTCTTCATCAGCAATGAATGCCCCATGTATACGCACTGGGACCTTGCCAGCCTCGCTAAACAACATATCACCACAAGCCAGTAATTGTTCTGCACCCTTTTCACCAAGTGTCGTCATAGAATCAATAACGCTGCGTGCTTGGAAAGAAACACGCGTTGGGAAATTTGCCTTGATAACACCAGTAATGGTCATTGCATCTGGTCGCTGGGTCGCCATAACAAGATGTATACCGGCTGCACGTGCCTTTTGTGCAATACGTTGAACACATGCTTCGACCTCTTTCCGTGCCAGTGACATAAGATCTGCCACCTCGTCAATAATAATAACTATGTACGGCATATCCGATAAATCAACTTCCTGGGTCTCAAACAACAATTCACCTGTTTCTTCATCGGTACCAACCGCAACTTGACGCGTTAACTTTTCACCAGAAGCGCGTTTTTCAGCCGCCGCCTCGTTATAACTTTCTATATTACGCGCATTTAACACTTGTAATTGTTTATAACGTTCCTCCATTTCGCGTACAGCCCATTTTAACGCGTTTACTGCTGCCGCTGCATCCAACTTAACAATCGGGGTTATCAAATGTGGAATATCGTCCCAAAATCCAAAATCAACACCCTTTGGATCGATTATTATTAACTTGCACTTATCAGGTGTAAAATGATAAACAATAGACGTTATAATTGACTGAACAAACACGGACTTACCAGACCCAGTACGTCCCGCAATCAACATATGTGGCATTTTTGCCAAATCGTAATACATAGGATTTCCACCAATATCCACACCTAACGCAAGCGGTATTTTGTATTTAGATTCTATAAATGCCTCGTTTCCAACCAAACCACCAAAACGCACCATCTGACGATTTAAATTCACCATTTCAACCCCAATCAACTGAGTTGCCGGGATATGCGCAATACGGATATTCTCGGTTGCCATCGCACGCGTCATATCCTTGACAGTTTTACTAACGTCCACCATACGCGTACCAGAATCGGGCATAAATTCATAAAGTGTTACAATTGGTCCTGGACGAATTCCAGTTACATGACCATTAACACCGTATTCTGCAAAATGTGTTTCAAGCAACGCCGCCTGTTTTTTCAATTCTGGTGTAATGACAGTCTTTCCAAAACTAGAACTTGCTAAAAATTCTGGATCTGGCAATTCGTATTCAACAGCCTCACTATCAGAACTTTTAACGATTGTCTTGCGACGAGCTTTCTTTCGAGGCTTAGGCTCCTCTTCTTCCTCTTCAGTTTCTTCGTCTTCTTCTATATCTTCATCTGGAATTTCTCGCATTAAATGAAAAGCGGTTAATATCCAACGCAATACACGCCATACGATATTAATGATGCGCATTACATCACTAAAACTTATATGCAACAGCACACCCGCTAATACAAAAAATCCACATAAACATAAAATCCCGACCAAGATTCCAAACCCACCTATCAATCCAGATATATCTGCCGCCGCAACTGCACCCACCATACCACCAAAGGTAGCACGTGGCGCAATGATACCAAAACCCGCACCACCCAAACAAACCGCAACAAAACCACGCAATATGTTGTATTCCGGTGTTCCATCGTCATCGCCACCCAGTATCAAATTTATTCCATATCTACCAAGACACAACAACAAAAACAGCGTTGGAATATACCCAACCATATAACGTAATACCCCAACAAAATTTCCCATCAATGACTGACTACCAAAATTGCTGGCTGTTGATATTCCATCTAGGTATGGATTATGAAAAAACAACACTAAAACTGACCACGCAGCAACCAAAGAAACTGCCACACCACAGAGTTTAATTGCAAACCCCTTCAGCGCCCCAGAAACACGTTCAGGTAAAAATTTTGATTTATCACTCATACTGGGTATTGTATCACAAAAAAAAGCAAATTAACAGCCCACAAACCGATTTATTTTGCACGTTTAGATAAAACATACTTTACAATATTTGCGGCGACAATACCTATGAATGCCCCAACAACAATATCCGATGGCCAATGAGCACCAACACAAACACGTGACAATCCAATGATTACCGCAAAAGTAAATGCATACCATCTGCCACGTGGCGCTAACATTCCAATCATTATCAAACCTGCAAAAGATGCAAGTGTATGACCTGATGGCATCGAATGAAACGCCCAATCCATCGTAAAAGGAAAGAATCCTGTGATATTCAACGCCTCGTAGAAAATCGGGCGCATACGTCCTAAAACAATTTTTAATATACCCCCAATTAACGCAGCCGACAAAACCGAGCAAAACACCCAAAAAGCATAACTGCTGCGAATTTTGGAATACATATCCAATAAATTAAATTTGGATTTTGTTTGAATAAGTTTACGAATATAAAATATCACAACAATTATTAATGATATGGCTAGCCAATTTTTAGTACTAAACACATTACCAATAACATCCCAAATACGCCAATTAAATTGGTGCAAAAAATTGTACAGCGGAATATCCAAACCAAATATTCCCGCAAATGTCAAAAAACATGTAATGATACATGCTATGATAACCCAATTCCATTTCAATTTGTTTTCATAAGCCAAAAACATCTTATATCCTTATTCAAAATTTAATAACCTACTGTAGACTTTTTTATCGGTTAAAATTTTTACTGCAACCGAAAGAGCAACCATATCTTCGTCTTCACCACTGGTTATTGTTGGGCACCCGCGTCGTATAGCTTCTGCATCTACATTCTTGTCACGGTTATAATCATGTGCACGAAAATCATTGTTTATTACATTAAGGAAGAATGCACTCTGCTGTGATGATGTCCTTATATTAGATAGACAAACCAATGGAAAAACACCGCGTCTATCTATAATGTTTCCAGTACCTGTTTTGACCGATTTATTCATCAGTTCCAAAATTCCACCATCGTCCAGTTTAACCCTTGATGCAATTCGCGCCATTCCAGCTGTTGGCGTTCCAATTAAAACCCCACGACCGTTTTCATAAAATGCGCTTGCAATAGCCTCGGCAGTACCGCGCGTCATGTTTGACACAACAACCACAACCGGTGCATTTGTAACCGCATCACCCGCAGGGACAACTTCGACTTCATCACGTGCAGTTTCAACAACCCGCATAATTGGACGCGACCCTATAAATAATCCTGCAAGTCTGGCTGCGGCTCGTTCATCATCACCATTGGCTGAACGCAAATCAAGAATTACACCTGATAAATCTTTATGTTTTGCCAATGCCTCACTAACAATAGACGCGGAATTACTTGAAACCTGATTCACAATTATCTGCAGTATTCCACCATTATCATCATCCATAAAGACCACATCAGCATCCGCTAGAACCACCGTTGCACGACGCACCACAACACGACGTGTTCCACTTGGGGTCATCAGTGTCATTTTTAACGTTCCTGAATTAAATCCAGACATCATCGCAGCTAATGCCGAATCAGCTAATTCTGAAACCAACGTACCATTAATTTCACCAATCAAATCCCCCGCAGAAATTCCTGCGTTATCGGCTGGGGACCCTTTATACACACCCGAAATTCTGAAATTTCCACGTTCATCACGAATGCCTTCAATACCAACACTGGTAAGTATTCGACCATCACTTCTGACTTCGGCATCTGGCGAATAAATGTAACGCCCCCGTTCATCTATACCACGCATCAGACCATCGACAACGGCACGATAAATCTCACTTTCATCTGCCATAGCAAGATTTTGATCCCGCTCACGAAGTTTCAAAACAAGTGCCGTCGTAATTTCACCAAATGCATTCCAATCATGTGCTGATGGCGCCGGATAATTAGCAATAATCGAATCGCCCCAAACCAAAACGACACGTTCATCTGTGGCGGCAATATGTGCGTTTTGATGCAAATTTTCCAAACTTTCAATTGCGACATTTATACTTTTTCCGCCCCAACTGACGCTATCCAACTTTTCGTAAATATCTGCAAAACCACGCGACATTTCTACAACATTTATTCCGTTTTGGATTGGCTCGTCATCGAAAAATAAATTTCCACCAAAAACAGTACCCGCAGTAAACACGCAAAGACAGATTCCGACAAAAACTTTTATAATCTTAATCATGCATCCCCCCTATCCTTATATGTTTTATAACAGGTAACAAAGCCAACCTAGTATTTTGTTTCACGCAAATTAAAGTGATACAAAATTACATTTGAGATATAAATACTTGTCAAAGTCCCCATAATAACCGAGAAAGTCATAGCAATTGCAAAATCACGCAATGCAAGTCCGCCAAATACAAACAATCCCAACAATGCCAATATTGTCGTTATACTGGTCATCAAGGTTCGCGATAACATCTCGTTAACAGATAAATCTATGATATCGTCCATTGGCATTTTATGGTACTTTTTAATATTCTCGTCGATTCGGTCATAATTTACAACCTTATCATTTATAGAGTATCCAACCCCCATAAGAACCACGGCGATAGCTGTTTGATTAAATTCTAATCCGACCACAGAAAAAAAACCAAACATCAAAACAAAGTCCAAAACCAATGAAACAAAAGAACCGACTGCATAACCTCCACGATACCTTATCCAAATATATACAGCCATCAAGATAAACGATACCAATACAGCAAGTATACCACCACGCACTAATTCACCACCAATTTTTGGTCCAACAATTTGCACCTGGGAATATTCAACACGTGAACCCAAAATATTTTTAATTTCACGTACACGTTCATTTTGTTGTGCATCTGTCGCACCTTTTGGCAAACCAACACGTATCAATATAGAATCTCCATCCACAGATTGTAATTCCGGACTAAACGCCGCTAAATCGTGGCGCATTTTGTCGACAGTATATTCTGGACTATTGGATTTTACCTCCATAGAAATACCACCCGCAAAATCAATACCATAATTAAGTCCTTTGATTGCAAGTGATAAAATTGATAACAAAACCAATGCACCGGAAATCCAATACGATAACTTGCGATACTTCATAAAATGCAATTTCATATTCTAACCTCTTACTTTTTCACATAACCAATTTTTTTATTTTTGCCACCCATGTACCAATCTATCAACAAACGCGACAGCCATATACATGTGAACAGTGTGGTAATAACCCCCAGTGACAATGTAACCGCAAATCCGCGAATCGGACCGGCACCAAATTGGAACAAAATAAGCGCACAAATCAAGTTCGTAAGCTCACCATCAAGAACCGTTTTCATTGAACGGTTAAACCCAGAATCTACGGCACGCAACGGTGTCGCACCCGAACGTATTTCATCCCTAATACGCTCAAACGGTAAAATATTTGCGTCCACCGCCATACCAAGTGTAAGGACGATACCGGCAATACCTGGTAATGTTAATGTTGCACCCATTAACGCAGATACCCCGATTATCATTGCAAGATTAACCATTAAAACAATATCTGCAATCAAACCAAAACCACGATACACCATTAACATGAACAGCAATACAAATATAACACCAATGGCAGAGCCAATTTTTCCCTGGGCGATAGTATCCGCCCCCAATCCCGCACCAACAGTGCGTTCTTCTATGACCTGCAAAGGTGCTGGTAACGCACCACTACGTAACAACACTGCTAAATCTTTGGCACCCTGAAGTGTAAATCCGCCAGAAATCTGACCACGACCACCAGGTATTGGTTCACGAATGGTCGGGGCCGACAAAACTTTACCGTCCAAGACAATTGCGAATCGCTCATTAACATGCTCGGTTGTTAATTTCGCAAATCTGCGTGCCCCCACAGCATCAAATACTGTCGTCACAACAGGCATATTATTTTGATCAAAATCTGCCTGAGAATCTTTTAAACTTTCACCGGATACTTCTATACGTGAATACACAGGAACACTGTTCCATTGTGCATCCATATACGGCAAAAACTCTGTCCCCGCAGGGGCAACCCCAGAAGCCAATTGTTCTTGGGTAACATTTTCATTAACCAAATGGAATGTCATCTTCGCAGTTTGACCGATAAGTTCCTTGATATGTTCTGGGTTATCAACACCGGGCAGTTGTACCAAAATATATTTTCCACCCTGACTTTGAATAGAAGGCTCTTTTGTTCCCAGGGCATCAATACGACGACGAACGATTTCAATGCTTCGTGCCAATGCATCTGCAGACATCTCTTCTTTTTGTTTATCCGTGTAAGATAAAGTTAGTGTTTTGCCAGACGATGAAATATCAACGGTGTTTCCAAGAACACTTTTCAAACGCCCCTTGGCTTTGGATACATCCTCTTCCTCACGCAAAACAAGTGAAATCACACCGTCATTGTTACGCAAATTAGAAAATCTTATAACCCCCTTATTGCGGTCAATCATTGCACTGCGAACTTCGTCATAAAGTTGCGCAGATTTTTCCTTAAGCATCGTGGCAGTATCAACCTCTAGTAACAGTTGGGCACCACCTTTAAGATCCAATCCCAAAGAAATAGGATGCATCCATGTTGGAAAATACTTTGCCGATTTTGGAAACAACGTTGGCATTGAAAGCAATACCCCAAACACCGCAACAAAAATAATTGCTAATTTTTTAAACATAACCCGATCCCCTTATTTTTCTATACCAGCAACAGAATTCTTGCTGACTTCTATCACTACGCCTTTGGCTATTTCCATTTCAAGAGTTTTTTCACCAACTTTTTTGACTGTACCATATATCCCAGCGGCCATGATACGATCACCAACCTTAATAGAATCTAACATCTTTTGATATTCCGCCATGCGCTTTTTATTTGGGCGAACCATAAAGAAATATATGATTGCAAAGATAACTAAACAGTAAACAAACAAACCGCCCCATCCCCCCTGTTGCGCAACTTGTTGTGTTGTTTGTGTAGCTGTATCAACTGCGGTGACTTCTTCCATTTATTTTCTCCTTTTTATTATTTCTTATGCCCAAGAATAGAAAAAAAAGCCCATAAAGTAAAGAAAAAAGTGGTTAATAATTGCACTTATTCCAAATGCATAAAATTAATAATTACTATGCCCTTTCAAACCAACCATCGATTTGATTTAATGGTATAAATTTGTACACTGGACGCCCATGATTACATTCGCCCCCATGCTCAGTTCTTTCAATATCACGCAATAACGCATCCATTTGTTCATAGTTCAATTTTTGTCCCGCACGAACCGAATGATGACACGCATGATTTGCCAGTTTTAAATGCAATTTTTCTTTTAGTATACTGGAATGTCCATATGCGCGAACCTCGTCCGCGATATCATGTAACACGGCGGACCAATCCATATCCCAATCAGATGGCTTTTCAAAAATCGCGATTGTATCATCGCCAAAAGAATCTATTACCAAACCGCTATCGCGCAAATCATCAACTATCATCAAGACCGCAGAAATATCTTCTGTACGCAAATGAACGACTATTGGTGTCAATAATGGTTGTACTTTTATAAGATGCTTTCGCATTTTTTCATATGTTATACGTTCATGTGCGGCATGTTGATCAACTATGACCAAAGAATCAGATGTCGCCGCAATTATATATTTATTCGCCACCTGCCCTATGACGCGCCCCAGTGGTTGTGACTCAAAAACATCATCTTGTTTTTGAATATCATCACTTTTAGTCTCTATGATAGGTTTTTGATTTACATATGTTTCAAACAAACTTTTTTGCCTATTATCTGGTTGATGAACAAATTTTGTATACGACGAAAACCGCGGTCTAGAAACAAGCGGCCCTGTAAAAGATATCTTACTATCTGTAATATTGTTTGCATCTGTTTCAACCATGGTTTTTGACAGAACATCGCGCAACGCTTTTATAATAAAAGAGCGCACATGCGTCGGTTCCAAGAAATGCACATCATTTTTTGTTGGTGATACATTCACATCAACATTTTCTGGGGGCAAAGTCAAATATAATGCACAAAGTGGAAACTCACGCGCATGCATAACATCCATATATGCCGCACGTAAAGCCCCAACCAATACTTTATCTTTTACGGGTCTGCCATTAACAAATAAATACTGATCAACAGATGAGGCTCTGCGAAGTGTTGGATCTGAAATATACCCCATAAGTCGCATACCACTAAGTGACCCAGATGTAACATCAACCACATGCATACGATTTCTAACATCTTCGCCCATCACCGCAATGATTCGTTCCATAAGTGGCTGATCTTTCGGAAAATGCCATTTATTATTTAATACAAAACCAACATCACTACGCGCCATCGCAAGACGTTTCACAACGTCTAACACCGCCATCATTTCTGCTCTGTCTGTTCGTAGAAATTTTAATCGTGCTGGTGTTTTCGCAAACAAATTTTGAACACGGACACGTGTTCCACTTTGCCAATCAGATGGTTTTATATCCCCAGTATTACAATCAAGATGCCAACCATTAGAATCTGTTCCATTACACGTATCAATTGTCATATCTGACACAGACGCAATTGATGGCAATGCTTCGCCACGAAATCCCATAAAATTTATGCGCATTAAATTATCGTCTGGTAATTTTGATGTTGCATGTCGCATTATGCAATGTGCAAGATCCTCTTTATCCATTCCTGAACCATTATCTACAATATTTATTGATGTGCGCCCCCCATCAACAACATCTATGATAATTTGGTCCGCACCCGCATCAAGTGCATTCTCTATTACCTCTTTAACAACACTTGCGCCATGTTCAACAACCTCGCCAGCGGCAATCTGATTTACAAGATAATCGGGCAACAATCTTATCGACACATTCAAACCTACTCTTTAAATTTTACTTCCAATATCTCATATTCCCGTTCCCCGGAGGGCAACCGAACAACACACGTATCCCCAACACAGCGACCAATTAACGCACGTCCCACTGGCGATGTACACGATATAACCTGTTTCCCATCAGATTCAACATCAGACAAAATACGACACTGCATACGATTTCCATCTTCGTCTTCACATACCACGCGTGCACCGAACACGACCCTATCGCCTGACAAAGTGTCAACATCAATAACAGATGCATTGTTTATAAAATTTTCTATGTATTGAATTCGCTTGTCTATTTCGCGCTGCTTCTCGCGTGCAGCGCTATAGTCCGCATTCTCGGACAAATCCCCAAGAGACCGCGCCCATTGCACTACCTTTAATATTTCCGGGCGATCTACCTCTTGTAACTGTTTTAACTCTTTGACCAAAGCTTCAAAGCCCTGTTTTGAAATTGGTTTCTTATCCATTTTACTACTTCCTAGTCTACGTATAACGATGCATTATAAATCTTCATTTTAATTTTGCAATTGGGAAATAAACAGGTTATACTTTTTAGGTGAAAATAAATGAAACAAAAGACATAAAATGGCATCAAGTAGAATTTTATCCAGATTTTTGTTCAGGCGATTTTTCTCGGGAGTCGG
Source organism: Alphaproteobacteria bacterium (assembly GCA_017615655.1). Lineage (GTDB taxonomy): Bacteria > Pseudomonadota > Alphaproteobacteria > Rs-D84 > Rs-D84 > Enterousia. Next base: position 45,473 of record JAFZZS010000002.1, on the reverse strand, counting down.
GCTTGTATTACTTATTGTATGTGGAATTATATATGCAGTAACCTTCGTGGAACGTTTGCCAAGTCATCCCACGGTCATCGCCGCACTTAATGACGCATGGATACGATTGATTGAATATGTTCCTCTGTTCTTACCGCTTGCTGTATTTATGGGAACATTGGTCGCATATTATAATCTAACTCGTTCAAGCGAAGGGGTTATTATCTCGGGTGCTGGGCTTTCGCCATATCAGATTGGTCGACCATTTCTGATTGGTGCGTTTATTATTGGTGCATTTGCTACTACTGTAATAAATCCTTATGCAGTTAGCCTGACATCAGAAAATATTAGTCGAGAACATCTTAACCTAGTTGATGGCAAAATATGGTTACACGAATCTTCAAATGACGGACATATAACAATTGTTGCAACAGATATGACAAAAGAATCTGATAACTTAATTTTTCATAATACAACTATATACATTCAAGACTCTGACTTTGTGCTTCGTCAACGCATAGACTCGAACAAAATAACCCTTTCAGAATCTGGACTCGCGACTAATAATGCAACTGTATCTGACACGTCTGGAAAAATCAAAACAGGACAATGGAATGGTAAAACACTTATAACACCACAAACCGTGCTTGATAGATACCTGCAACCTGATCAAATATCTTTCTGGAATTTACCAGAATTCATACAGAAAATGTCGAACATAGGGGTTTCTGTCCGCGGGCACCTGGTTCAATTTTGGACTTTACTGTTTCTGCCATTAACTATGATAGCGATGGCGACACTTGGTATCGCATTTTCACAGACGCGTCAACGACGAAATCATTCGTTTGGAACAAAGTTTAGTTTGGGGATATTAACATGTTTTGCGTTATACTTTCTGTTGAATGTATTTACCGCACTGGGTTCCAATGGAACATTACCAACATTGCTTGCGATAATTGCACCACCATTGATTATAATTGCTGCATCAGGTGTATTTATCGCAAGTTTTGATACAATTTAATTTTTAAAGGAAAAATATATGCCATTAAAAAAGAGAAATTCTAGAAGAAATAAAATAATTATGTGGATCTTTATCATTATTTTGCTAGTTTTGATGATAATATATTTTCCACCAACACAAAATGTAACCGAAGTTATTTTATATCAATAATGAACCACATAGATATATTTTTAGAAGCTATGTCCGCCGAGAAGGGACGCAGTAAAAACACACTTGCAAGTTACGAAAATGATTTGCGACATGCCGATTCTGCAATTTCTGGCGGTTTAGAAAAAGCAACTGAACAAGATATTCAAAATTATTTCGCGACGCTTGATGCCAAGGCCTCGTCCATTGCACGTAAGGCAAGTGCTCTTAGAAGTTTTTATAAATTCTTGATGTTGGAACACATAATAACCAAAAACCCAGCAGCAAATTTAGAACTGCCCAAAAGGTCAAAAACGTTACCAAAATTATTATCAGTCGACGAAATAGAATTATTAATCTCATCCGCCGGTGATTTTCGCAATTCTGTCCGTCTGCGCGCAATGATAGAATTGCTCTATGCATCAGGATTACGCGTATCGGAACTTTGTGAACTGCCGATGACCGCTATTCTGGGCGACCGATTACTGATTCATGGCAAGGGCGCCAAAGAACGCATCGTTCCAATGTACGACGCAGCAGTAAATGCACTAGGTAAATGGATTAATCTGCGCGGTGATGATGAATCAAAATATGTATTTCCATCAAATTCATCATCTGGACATATAACACGTGACGGTTTTTTCAAATTATTAAAAAAATGCGCAGTACTTTCAGGAATAGACCCATCTCGTGTAACACCGCACGTGTTACGACATTCATTTGCATCGCACTTATTATCACATGGTGCGAACTTGCGTGCAATCCAAATGATGCTTGGACACGAGGATATATCAACGACCCAAATATATACTCACGTATTACCAGAAAAATTGCAACAGGTTGTCGAACAACATCATCCGCTTTCGAATAACAAGGAATTTGATAAATGATAAAAAAATGCGAAGTAAAAGGATGTACCAAAGCTGGTACATGTCGGGCGCCTAAGACACGCGAATTAAAAGAATATTGGTATTTTTGCCAAGAACACGCTGCAGAATATAATAAGAACTGGAACTTCTATGCCGATATGACGCCCGAAGAAATTGAGGAAGATTGGGAAACCAGAACTTTTGGTTCACCAATCAACAAACGCTCTAAACAAGAATCTGCAGATTATATAAAATTTTTAAATGATTTTATCACTGGGCGCAGCACATTTGACAAAATGCCGGTGAAAAAATCCTTATCTTCGACAATCATTAATGCATTTAAAACATTAGATTTGCCAATTACTGCGTCTTGGCGTGAAATTGGATCAAAGTATCGTGCGCTTGCAAAAAAATACCATCCAGATACCGCGCACACATCAGAATCCAGCGGCCAAGAATTTACAAAGATATCCGCTGCATATCAAACACTAAAAAAGCATTTTGGCAAGTGATACTTTTTTATGGCACATAAAAATTTGTTATGCTATTGTTCTAGCCAAAGGATGAATAGGAATGTATGACGTTATTATATTAGGTTCCGGCCCAGCTGGATTGACGGCTGCAATTTATTGCGGTCGCGGAAATAAAAACACACTTGTTATGGGTGGTGACACACTTGGTGGTCAAACCGCCAGTATTCCAACACTGGAAAACTATCCTGGATGGCATGGCAGTGGTTTTGAACTTGTAGAGTTTATAAAAAAACAAGCTGAATCATTTGGTGCAAAAATCAAAATGAAAACTGCCGCGCATATTGAAAATGGCGAAAAGAACACCTTTATCGTAACCGATACCCAGGGTGAAAAATACCAAACACGTTCAATAATTTTGGCAACTGGGGCATCCCCAAGAAAACTGGAAATCGAGGGTGCACGCGAGTTTTTTGGTCGCGGTGTATCATATTGTGCAACATGTGACGGTTTTTTCTATAGCGGGAAAACGGTATTAGTGATTGGTGGCGGTAATACCGCATTAAATGACGCATTATATTTATCAGATATCGCAAAAACTGTGAAAATAGTTTACCGCAAATCTGCATTCACACGTGCCGAAGCAGTTATTCGTGACCGTGTCAAAGAAAAGAAAAATATAGAGTGCATATTCAATACAGAATTAAAGAAAATATCTGCAAAACCGAATTCGGACACAGGCGAACTGATTGCGACAACTTTGGACGACCAACAAATTGTCTGTGATGGAATATTCGTTGCCATTGGTCACGAAGCAAACACAGATTATTTAACCGAAGACATCAGACGCGATGATTTGGGACGTATCGCTCCTGACGCATTACCAGCTGGAGTATTCGTTGCAGGTGATGTTCATTCAAACCTAAAAATGCAAATTGCGACAGCAGTAGGAACTGGCTGTACAGCAGCGATGGACGCAATAAGTTACTTGAATACAAACGCGCAATAAATCAAAGGAATTAGATATGTTGGATATAAAATTTATTCGTGAAAATCCAGATATAGTTAAAAATGCTTGCAAGGTAAAAAATTTTCCAAACGTGGTTGATGATATTTTATCTTTGGATGTGCGTGTACGCGAATTAAAAACAATTACACAGACAAAAACAGCAGAGAAAAATAAAATATCAAAAGAAATTCCAACTGCCACAGATAAAGCACCACTGATTGCGAAATCAAAAGAAATTAGCGAAGAAATTGCAAATGATATGGCGGAATTGGCCGATAAAGAAGCGGTATTAAATGACCTGTTACATCGCGTTCCACAAATACCATCGGCGGACGCACCCGTTGGTGCTGATGATTCTGCAAACGTGGAAATCCGTCGTATAGGCACCCCGCGGACATTTGATTTTACCCCCCGTCCACAATGGGAATTATTAGAAATGAATGGATGGTGGATGCCGGAAAAAATTGCAAATATTTGTGGCACACGTGTTTATGCTCTTGCTGGCGAAGCCGCGGAACTTTCATTGGCAATTCAAACATATGTTATTCAAAAACTTATTACCAAAGGATTCAAATACATTGAATGTCCATCCATATCTAAACCACAAACGATATTTAATGCAGGGCACTTTATGGGTTCGGATTTATCAGTAATGAATAATGATGTGTTTATGTTAACCGATACTGATAGATGCTTAACTGGTACCGCAGAAATCGTCTTAAATTCTTTGCATGCAGATGAAATTTTATCTGAAAATGATTTGCCGATAAAATATGCAGGATTTTCGCCATGTTTTCGCAAAGAAGCTGGGGCAGCTGGACGAGACACACGCGGTATAGTGCGCGTTCATCAATTTAACAAGGTTGAACAGTATATATTTTGTACTCCGGAACAAAGCGATGAAATGCATGAACACCTACTGAATAATTTGTGCGAAGTTATCGAAGATTTAGAATTACCGTACCGCGTAATTGCAAATTCTACTGGCGATATGGGTTTCAATAAAGTCAAAATGAATGATGTCGAAGCATGGTTTCCATCAGAAAACTCCTATCGTGAATTGGGTTCCTGCTCATCCATTGGTCAATTTCAGGCACGTCGCACAAACACACGCTATCGCGAAAACGCAACTGGCGAAGTCAGGTTTGTTGCAACATTAAACAATACTGGAATCGCCCTGCCTCGTGCATTGGTGCCAGTAATTGAAAACCATCAAAATGCAGATGGCAGTGTAAATATTCCGAAAAAGTTACAGGCCTTGATGGGTGGTCGAACGAAAATTGGTGGAAAACACTAGATAGAAATCGCCCGTCGGGCGATTTCTTTTACCTTAACAAAACGTAACCCACCATTTATTAGTACCCATTTTTTATAAAAATGTTTCATAATTTGTTGAATTTTAAAAAATATCGTATAATCTATACCCTTAGGGCAAAAAAGGGCTAAAACATGAAGATTCGTAATATTGCAATTATCGCGCACGTTGACCACGGTAAAACAACCTTGGTTGATAATATGTTGAAACAGGCCGGCACTTTCCGTGAAAATGAACGCGTGGAAGATCGCGTCATGGACAGTGGCGATATCGAGCGCGAACGCGGAATTACCATCTCGGCCAAACCAACATCCGTTCTGTGGCATGATTACAAAATTAATATTGTGGATACCCCGGGACACGCCGATTTTGGTGGCGAGGTAGAACGTATTCTATCCATGGTTGATGGCGTGGTATTATTGGTAGACAGTGCCGAAGGTCCCCTGCCCCAAACTAAGTTTGTACTATCCAAAGCATTAAAACTTGGGTTACGCCCCATCGTATGTATTAACAAGGTCGACAGATCTGATGCACGCCCAGATGAAGTTTTATCAGAAACATTTGATTTATTCGATAAACTGGGTGCAGACGATGCACAACTAGACTTTCCATATCTTTATGCTGTTGGACGTGACGGTTGGGCGGTACGCAATCTGGATGACGAACATAAAGATTTAACCCCATTATTCCAATTAATTGTTGACCATGTCCCGGCACCTGATTGTAATGGCACTCGTTGTCAATTGGATGCCCCTTTCACCATGCTAGCCACAACATTGGAATCAGACCCATATGTTGGCAGAATTCTAACAGGTAAAATAGAATCAGGAACTGTCCGCGTTGGTCAGTCAGTCAAGGCAATAAATATGAAAGGTGAGTTTGTCGAAAATGCCAAAATCACAAAAATTATTGAACACCGCGGAATTGAAAAAATATCACGCGAAAGTGCATCTGCTGGAGACATTGTTGTTGTTGCGGGATTTACCAAGGCAACTGTTGCTGACACTCTTTGTGATCCATCGGTAACTGAACCAATACCTGCAATGCCAATTGATCCGCCAACACTTACCATGACATTTTTCGTTAACACATCGCCGTTGGCCGGACAAAGTGGCAAGAAACTAACATCACGTATGATTGGTGAACGTCTCTTCAAAGAAGCCGAAACGAATATCGCCTTAAAGGTTACACAAAGCGAAAACAAAGAATCATTTGAGGTATCTGGACGTGGCGAATTACAATTGGGTATTTTAATTGAAACCATGCGTCGCGAAGGATTTGAACTTAGTGTCAGTCGTCCACGTGTTGTTATGCAAACAGGTCCAAATGGTGAAACACTGGAACCAATCGAAGAAGTTGTCGTTGATGTAGATGATGAATTTAGTGGCGTTGTAATTGAAAAAATGACTAAACGCAAGGCAACAATTACGGAAATGAAGGCATCTGGTGGTGGCAAAACACGTATTGTATTTTCTGCACCATCACGTGGTTTAATAGGGTATTTGTCTGAATTTAGAACTGATACACGTGGTACAGGCATTATGAACCGCGTCTTTGATAAATACGATGTATACCGCGGACCAATTGTCCAATATCGTCCAGGTGTTTTGGTATCCATGGAAAAGGGTGTGACTGCAACATATGCTTTACATAATTTGGAACCACGTGGCGTATTATTTGTCGGACCACAAACCGAGGTTTATTCTGGGATGATTATTGGCGAACATAGCAAAGAAAACGACCTTGAAGTAAATCCGATTAAAGGTAAAGAATTAACAAATGTTCGCAGTGTTACCGCAGATGAAAAATTATTTCTGGCACCACCGCGCAAAATCTCTCTTGAAGAAGCATTATCGTATATTCAGGATGATGAACTAGTTGAGGTCACCCCTGCAACAATTCGTCTGCGTAAAAAAGAATTAGATAGCGGTAAACGTAAAAAACTTGCTCGTGGCAAAGAAGAATTATAAAAAAACCGCCGATACGGCGGTTTTTTCCTTATACATCAGAATTATGCAAAGGTATCATAATCTTTACCTGCAACCAACGCATACAAAGACTTATATCCCTTGATATATTTCAATTCAAACAAATCATCGACATCAAATTTCATCATGGCTTGAAAAATTCCCTGATCGACACAGCACAAATCATGCTTTTTCATTATTTTACGAACACGTTCAAATGCCTGATAAAAATCATGGGCTTTGTTTTTAGGAACCATAAAACATCCACCTGGAACATCGTAATCTGCATTGGTCATTGCAATATCCCTTAAATTTTGTTTTGCTAAATTATGCGAATTTGCCGGTTCAATTGGTTTTACAAACAACCATTTACATAAATCGTACACGAAACGCGGGACAAAATGAGGACGCGATTTACCCAATGTTATCGCAATCGTCATACGTACACGTTTAGGTCTGGCAACAATATGACCATTCCAATTATTCCATAAATTTGAATTTGCGTACCTAGGACTAAATGCTCCTGCATCAATCCACATAAAATAATCACTTTTAAATTTATTATTTTTGGCTGCCCAATCAATAATTGCCGGCTTTGCCCACATTAATGGCAAATAATCAACCCACAATTCTGGTGAACGATGATGCAAAAAATATCCAACATACTTTTTCATCTTGTACATAATTTTTCTGCAAGATTCACGTTCACTCCAATGGGGTAAATCTTGTAATTTCATAATTTTCATGTGTATTTTATTTTTGAAGCCAGCTTTATTCAAATAATTTGCTGTTTCCGCATCACACCATAACGATACATGATTAAAAGTTTCACATAATCTTTTTAATGACGCTAAATAAAATTCTTCAAAATTTCTGTTTCCACCCTTGATAGCCGCCAAATTCTGCGTCGGCATTCTAAACAACATTGTACAAAAAGTTATGTCTTTTCTCTTATTGTCATAATTAATTGACATATTTAATATCCTTTATTGAAAAAGGTTTATTTAGCTAGTATCATTATATAGTAGGACTAAATACATGTCTAGGAATAAAAGGTTATTTTTGTTTGCTGGGTATAATGCGAATAACAAAGTTGACGCATCCCTGGTTTATTATGTTTCTTGTTTGGCAAAAATTGGGGATTTAATCGTTTGTATGGACTCTGATATTCCGAAAATCGAATTAGATAAACTTATACCTTATGTATTAAATGCGATTGCTGAACGTCATGGCGAATATGATTTTGGCTCTTACAAACGCGCATATAAATGGGCAAAAGAACATCTTGATTTAACCCAGTATGATTTTATGTATATGGTAAACGATAGTGTATACGGTCCACTGTTTGATATTAAACCATACCTTAAAAAAATGGAATTATTTGATACTGATGCATTTGGCTTGGTGGAAAATCCCAAGAAAACACATCCGCATATTCAATCATGGTTTATTGGCATGCGCAAAACAATCTTTATGTCTGATTGGTTTAATAAATTTATAAACAATGTGAAACACCAAGATGACAAGGGCATAATAACCCATCTATATGAACATGGGTTTTCTAGCAACGTTATATCACATGGTGGAACATGGAAGTGTATATATGTTGTGAAAGGTCGTGGCATATACAACAACGTAAAAAAACTCTATCATGCCAAAGTCCCCTTTATAAAAAAGATTTCCTTTACACGGCACGACGGTGGATTGGGTCGACAAATAAATTATGTACTTGAACATGTCCCAACCAAACTGCGTAACGCAATTATTGAATCGGCGTCACAAACATATGGTACAGATTATGTCAAAAAAACACTTTCTCGCAATATGCTAAGTGCGACATACCATAATATGAAATATGGAATACAAAAACTACTGGCAGGGAAACTATGACAAAAACAAAATCTATTGCCGCCATAACAATGGCACGAAATGATGAATTCTTTCTATCTCGTTGGATTGAATATTATGGTCGTGAACTAGGCAAAGAAAATCTTTACATAATTTTGGACGGAACCGATCAACACACACCAAAAAATACCGGTAATGCGAATGTAATAAAATTGCCACATGTTAATATGTCGCGCGCCGCTGGTGATAAATACAGAATTGGAAAAATCTCAGAATTAGCGCAAAGACTATTTAAAAAATATAAGATTGTCATTGGGTGTGATTCTGATGAATTTTTAATTGTTGATCCAAATATAAAAAAAACTCTTGCTGAATATTTATCAAATCTCAATTACAAAACGACAGTGTCTGGACTGGGGCTAGACATTGGTCAAAATATGAACTATGAAAAAGCATTGGATAAAAATAAACCTATGTTAAGTCAACGTGGTTACGCCTTGCTCTCTACGCGGTATACAAAACCAGTGGTACTTTTTAAACCAGCAACCTGGGGCAGCGGTTTTCATCATGTTAAACGGCATAATTTCCATATAGATGAAAACTTATACTTGTTACATTTTGGTGCTGTTGATATGGAAATGTTACTTCACAAGGCAGAACTTCGTGGCGCAGATTGGGTAAATCACCTGCGTCGTCGGGGAAATGGGACAATAAATTTAGTAACCAATAAACCTGCGCACACAGAACGATATATAAAAATTGCTCGGATAATGCAACGCATATTTCGACCAATATATGCTATTGGAAAACCAGGAATGATGGGTATCAAATGGGTAGTCAAAGTCCCATCACGATTTAAAAAATCAATGATATAAATTTTATACTGGTATTATTTATTTATAAAATCATATATTTTTTCGCGTACAGCCCACCATTCATCTGGCACATCATTAAATACACCGATGTTATTCATATCAACAAATTCTTTTTTTGCCGTTGCCTTTTCATCATCTGTTTGTAAGTATTTCAATTTACCAAATGTTTTACTGATAAAGAACCACAGAAAATTTTCTTGCCATTTTTTCATTTGATAATCACTAGCGGCATCTCTGTATAATTTGTATGCGTACTTTATTCCCGTACACAGACTTGTCATTATACGCAGTTGTTTTGCAGATAAAACAATACCCTCAAAATTTGGCACATAATAATAAAGTGGCAAATTTATAACTGTGATACGGGGCTTTTTCAACATCACCGCAGACCACCATGGAAAATCTTCAAATACAATACCTTTGATAAACGGAATATTGGCAATTAAATCGCGACGATAAATATTTTTCCAAACCTGACAATGTTTAACCAGCCAATGCTTGTTTTTATTTCGTGAATTACTGGATTGTTCGGTTGCATATTCAAAAATATCGTTTGATGTTCTGGTTTTTATCTTATCCAGATTGTATCTTTTCTTTATTCCATATGGAATAACATTATCTGTATTCATATGCAAAATATGTCGTACCATTAGCTGTGGACGGTAAAATCTGTCATATGCAAAAGATGCGATATCAGATTTGTTTTTTTCGACTGCATTATATGCGATTTCCATTGTTTGCGGATGAATAAAATCATCACTATCCAAAAACATTATATACTTACCCTTGGCATATGGCATACCCGCATTACGCGCATCAGACAAACCGCCATTTTCTTTATGTATAACCATAAAACGTTTATCTTTTGCCGCATATTCTTCGGCGATTTCACCAGATTTATCCGGCGATGCATCATCAACACATATAACCTGAAAATCTGTGAACGTTTGATTCCTTACACTGTCTAAACATCTGCGCAGGTATTTTTCTACGCCATACATTGGTATAATCATAGATATCTTTGGCATATATTATTCCCTTGTTAAAAAAACAATTTTAATAACTTTCTAAACCACCATAACAACATAACATTATTATTTTTTGCATATTGTTTTCTATATTGTTTACCAAATTTATATTGCTTTTTCAATTTGGCACGGTGCGCCTCGCCTTTACTGTTTAACGCTGAATTCTCATTAAATATATAGTGGTAATTAACGTTCGGGACTATCACCAATCGATTCGCTTTTACCAATGAATCCAGAACAAATATTGCGTCTTCTTGGGAAACAAGCGACGTATCGAATAATAATTTATTTTTCTTTATAAATTCTGTTTTAAATAAATAACGCCAAACAAAAGATTTTACCAATGCTTGTGACCAAAGCAATTTACCAAAAATTCCAACCAGAACATGCTTCCTTTTGTACGTAAGGCTTGATGAATATTTACTATTCGATATAAAACCCGAACAAATAACATCATTACCTTCGGCAAAGTGTATCATTTTTGAATAATATTCACTGTCAATAACATCATCTGCATCCATAAAATGAATATATTCACCACGTGCAATTTTAATTCCATCATTACGCGCCGCAGATACACCTGCATTTTTTTTATTTATGATGATAAAACGCTTATCTAATTCGGCAAATTCTGTCAGTATTTTACCACTATTATCAAAACTGCCATCATTTATACAAATTACTTCAAAATCACCAAATTCTTGTAATCTAAGACTATCAAGGCATTGAACCAAGTACTTTTCTGCGTTATACACAGGAACAATAACTGATATCTTTGGCATAGCATATACTTTTTACATTTTATTTACCATAACATCCGCAAAGGTTCCTTCTTGGATATCTTTCACCCATGGACTGTTATATGTGGTCTTTTGAAAGAACGAACCTGATGTAACCTTGTCAAATACTTCCTGATTAAATGGCTTGGCACCATATGCCCACCAAAGCGCATGCGTTGGTGTTTGGTCAACATGTGGCATCTTGGCAAAATATTTTTCAGCCCGCGGATCATTTTGAACCAGTGTTTTAAAGATTAATTGATGCATAAAATAATCAAGATTATGATCTTCGTGCATCCAAAAATCTAATATCATCGCACGCCATGCATCAAGCAAATACGCCCCCTTACGCGCACGAATAAAACAATTCTGCATAAAACTATATGGGCTGCCAACTTTATTTCCTGCCATGTACACAAAAAAGTCTTCATTAGTAATCCAATCAGGAATTGGTGCTGTCACAAACCCTGTTGAATCCAACCAAAAACCCCCGTGTTCATAAAGTAACTCCACACGACATATATCTGCAAAATGCGCATGTTTGATTTTTCCTGCACGCCGTTTTTCTACAATTTCTTTTGGCAGGGTTATATAATCAAAAATTGTATTTTCATCCAATACCACCAATTCTTGTTTACAATGACGACGAACACTGCGAAAACATGCTTTGATTAAATCAGGGGCATTTTCTTCACCCTGAAGCCAAAGCGTAAAGATTTTTTCGTTTTCATCATCATTTATAACTTTGCGTTCCGGGATACTTGCCGCTGCGGGTAAATATCTTTTGAAATATTTGGGCAACAAGTCCGCTAAAATATTACTTCTAATCTTTCGTCTGACCCCACGCGGCCGCCAAAACCAGTTAAACACATGTCCACGTAAAATTATTTTTGATAAAGTAAATATTCTGGACAGATTCATGCCATCCCCTTTTGTTTAATATTTATTCATCCTGAACAGACCCACCCGCATCATCATCTGGTGAACCAATTGTCATTTCCTCGGCGATACCATTCGCGCGTGCCATTATCTTATCCAATAACTCGGCTTGGGCTTCTGGATGATCTTTTAGCCATTGACGTGCATTCGCTTCACCCTGGCCGATGCGCTCGTTATTATACGAATAAAAACTGCCTGCTTTGTCGATGAAATCATATTTGACACCCATATCCAAGATTTCGCTTATACGAGAAATTCCTTCGCCATACATAATTTTAAAATCAACCGTACGGAAAGGTGGGGCAACTTTATTCTTTACAATTTTTACACGTGTTTCATTTCCGATAACGTTTTCCTTGTCCTTGATTGCACCTGTCCTGCGGATATCTAAACGTACCGAAGCATAAAACTTTAACGCATTTCCACCAGATGTCGTTTCAGGATTTCCAAACATAACACCTATCTTCATACGAATCTGATTGATAAATATAAGCAATGTGTTACTGCGTGATACACTGCCCGCTAATTTTTTAAGTGATTGGCTCATCAATCGGGCGGTTGTACCGACAAAACTATCACCAATATTACCTTCTAATTCCGCCTTGGGAACAAGAGCCGCAACCGAATCGATTACAACGACATCGACTGCACCAGATTTAATCAGAGTATCAGCAATCTCAAGTGCCTGTTCACCCGAATCGGGTTGCGATATAATAAGGTTTGCGACATCGACACCTAACTTTTTTGCATAACTTGGATCCAACGCATTTTCTGCATCTATGTACGCACACGTGCCACCTTTCTTTTGTGCCTCGGCAACTGCATGTAATGCTAGTGTGGTTTTTCCAGAACTTTCCGGACCATATATCTCAACAATTCGCCCGCGCGGATATCCACCAATCCCAAGCGCAATATCTAACCCCAAAGAGCCAGAAGATATTGCTTCGATATTCTGTTGCGACCCATCACCCATTTTCATGATGGCTTCTTTACCAAATTGTTTTTGAATTTGTGCCAACGCTGATTCCAGTGCAGGATTTTTTGCACTCGTGGCAACTGCTTCTTTCTTAGCCATAAATAACCCCTTTTCTTATATCGAAATAATACAAAGAAAAAAGGCACCTTGCAATTACTTTTTAGCAATTAAAATCAAGACAGATATGACACCTATGGCGGCTGTTACGAACCATACCGCCGATGTTACACCAAACAATGTGATACACGCCGCACCGACTATTGGGGCAATTACACTGGGCAAGTTGGCACTGGTACGAAAAACACCGTAAAACCTGGTCTGCTGAGATTTCTTTGTGTTATCAAAGAACAACAAATCATGCACTGGTTCCATAAATGCGCCAGAAATCTGCCACAAAACAAATATAGAAAGCAAAGGAAACCCACTTGCAAACGTAGCCCACATTGAAAATGCCGCAAAAGTCCCAAAGCCAAGTACCAGCCATATTTTCTTACCGAATCGCCTAACCAGGTGCCCCATTGCCTCGGACAGCAACAAATATGGTATAATACCGATTGTCAAAACCAGCCCTAATGTGTCCTTGGTAAAACCATTTTCTATGACAACAATAGGAACATAAAGATACCGCATAGCACGTAATGAATAAAAACCAAAATTTATAAGGTATGCGCGCAGCATTCCAGGTGTTCTAAAAAAAGCTATCGCATTACGAATCAACGCACGAACTGTTCGTCGCGGATTCATTGGTTTGATTTGTTTATCTTCTTGGATAAGACGAAAATATTTAAAAAAGGTCCAGGCCGCCAAATAAATAGCCGAAGATAGAAAGAAAGCCGATCTGTTACCATACCTTGTTGCAACAACAACCGCCAACATTGGTGCAAATAATGCCCCAATATTCGTCCATAAATGATAACGTGAATTAAGACGTGCCATTCCGGCGACACCCGAAAAATCAGACATAAACAATGGTATCAAAAGCGCCGTTAACGTTATTGCAAAACCACTGGTATAATCCAAAACGATGAATGTACGAGGCATCACCGAAAATCCCATCATGGCATAGCAAACCACCAACATCAATAATGCAAAATAAAAAACCTTGGTCTTGGAAAATTGCCGAAATATTTCATTAGCAAACAGGGCGACTATCATGCAAAAAATAGAATATATTGCGACATAAACACCAACAATTGCTGAACTTTTAAATATTTCTAGTATAACAAGTGAATAAACAGCATTATAAATACCATCTGCAAATCCCGTAAATAAACCAAGATTCGCAAAGGAAAAACCACTTACTGAACTGCGTACAGAAATATATCTATCTTTGCCCATACAATCCCCCTACCACAACGTTTGGCACACTATATGATATCACAATTTTTATGAAATCGCAAAGGCAGTGAAAAACGCACCCGAAGGTGCGTTTGAAAATTATTTGGCTTCTTGTTTTTGGTTTCTTTTTTCATATAACTCCGCAAAATCAACTTGTTGCATTGCAAACGGTGGAAAACCAGATTCTGCGGTAAGGCGAGTTACCAATGCACGAACAGATGGGAACAACAATGCAGGAACATCTATCAGCAAAGTGCGCTTTTTAACATCTTCATCTTTTTCTTCTTCCATTTGAACCAAACCTGAATATGTTGCTTCAATTAAGAAGATAGATTTAGAATCAGCCTTTAATTTCGAATGGATTTTCGTAATCAAATCAACCATAAACAGATTTTTTTCTGAACCTTTTACCTGCATATCTATATTTATTTCTAATTCTGCCTGACCATTATCCTGTTTAAAGAATAAATCTGGAACATTTGGGCTCTCGAAAGAGATATCTTTCAAAAACTGAGATATAATATTAAACTTTGCCATTACGATTGCTCCTTTTTTTATGACCCGTTTTATGATAATATAACACTAAAGAGAAATTTTACAAGTGGGGGGAAAAAATAAAATGAAATGCGATTTTTCAAGACGCTTTTTCGGGGGTATTGTGGCTGTATTTTTCGGTTTTTTACTAACATCATGCGACCTTTCAACCCCGACACATACTGGCAATGATTCGGTATATCCATCCAAAAACTTAAAGGCCGTATCTTATTCTGAACTGCCAGACTGGAACAAAGATGATGTAAGATACGCTTTACAAGCATTCAGAAATTCGTGCAAGGCCAAGATACAATATACTGGACGTGTGGTTCCAGATCGCGCCCTTTTTGAAGAAAAATGCAATATGTTGCCCAGTGCTAGCGCCGATAACGAGACTGTGCGCGCATGGTTTGAATCAAACTTTCAACCATATAAAATTTATAATGACAATGGTTCAACCAAAGGAACGTATACAGGGTACTATTCCCCGGTTATTCCAGGATGTCGCACCAAAACCGCAGAATGTAATGAACCACTTATGGGTATTCCAACGAATGGACAAAACTTCAAAGGTGTCCCCAAAAAGAAAATTGTCGAAAATAAGATTGGACGTGTATTATATTGGGCAAACATTGTTGATGTCCAAAATATCCAAATCCAAGGAAGTGGCATGCTAAAACTTTCAGACGGCACAATGGTGAAGTTAAACTTCGCGGCGGTGAATGATATGCCATTTAAGTCTATCGGTGAACAACTACGTAATAAAGGTATCCGTCCAGATGGTGGATATTCCGCAGATGCGGTATGGCAACATCTAAAAAAGAACCCAAAACTTGCCAAAGAAGTTATATATAATAATCCAAGGTATGTTTATTTTTATGAATCCGTTCCACCAGATGTTATCGGAAAACTTGGAACCCCACTTTCAAAGATACGCAGTGTAGCCATGGATGATTCATTGTATACATTGGGATTGCCCGTATACATTGATACCAACCTATCGAATGGTCAAAAATTTAGACGCCTTATGATTGCTCAGGATACAGGCAGCGCAATTCGTGGTTGGGTGCGTGCAGATATATTCTTTGGCAAAGGTGACGAGGCATATAGTTATGCACATGGTCAACATGCCCAAGGCGAGATGTACATTTTAATGCCAAAAGAATACAGCTATGTCAAACCAAGAAGATAAATTTAAAAAACGTACCGCACGCCCACAAACTATTGCAGGGGCCTTGGGGGGACTTATGAAATTGTTTGGGGTTCGCGCATCGGATTCTGATTTGGTTGCACAATGGCCCAATATCATCGGCAAGGAAATCGCTGGCTTGGCCGATATTTGTGCGGTAAAAAAGACCCGTTCCGGTGAATACAATATTGTATTGCGTCCACGCAATCCGGCGTATACACTAAAATTATCCTATATGACCGATGAAATAAAAAAGAAAATAAATAAATATTTTGGTTCCGATTGTGTAGGCAAAATAACCTTCAGGAAATAATAATGACAACAAGAATACTGGGGATTGATCCTGGACTTTTACATACTGGTTGGGCTGTAATAGATACCACCGGATCTACACGTCATTATGTCGCAAGCGGTGTTATATTACCCAAAAAGACCGGACCACTTGCCGAGCGCCTGGCCATTATTTTTAACGAGGTTTCAAAACTCTGCGATACATTTTCACCGAATGAGTGCAGTATAGAAATTACGTTTGTAAATAAAAATCCAACAACAACACTGATATTAGGGCATGCACGTGCCTCTGCAATGGTCGCTATTGCGGTTAAAGACATCCCAATATTTGAATACGAACCGAATCGGATAAAGAAAATTTTAACTGGTGGCGGGCACGCCGATAAAACGGCAGTTGATAAAATGGTGCGAATACTATTACCTGTTGCCAATCCAAAAACATCAGACGAAAGTGATGCCATCGCAATCGCCCTGGCCCACGCAAACACAACTAATTTTAACAAATTTATAAAATAAGTAAAAACCGCCACAATGGCGGTTTTACTAATTACTAACAACTTACACTAACCACTAAATTATGCCGCGGCAGTAAAGACTTTCTGAACATCGTCATTCGCATCCAAGGCATCAACCAACCTTTCGACCTTGCCCCAAGTTTCTTCATCCAAATCCATCGGCATATTTGGAACCCAGGTCAGTTCAGCACTTTCTGGTTCACCCAGCACATCCGCGATTTTCTTCTGCACATTCATAAAATCATCTGGCTTTGTTGTGATAATAAAACCCTCTTCGCTGGTTTCTAAATTGTCCGCATCTGCATCCATAATAATTTCCATCATTTCATCTTCGGTTTTACCAACCGATGCCGGATACAAAATCTGACCAACGCGAGTAAACAAGAATGCAACGCTGCCTTCTTCGCCCATATTGCCACCATGTTTAGAAAATATGTTTCGAACTTCGGGTACGGTGCGCCGTGGATTATCTGTCAATGCTTCAACAATAATCGGCACAGCACCTGGGCCATAACCTTCGTAACGTACAGCAACATAACTTTCAGTATTTGAACCTGATGCTTTTTCGATTGCACGTTTAATATTATCATTTGGCATAGAGTTCTTGCGTGCTTGTAATATTGCAAGACGCAAACGTGGATTATTGTCCGGATTTTTATCACCAAGTTTGGCTGCCATGGTAATTTCACGTGCTAGTTTTGTAAACAAACCACTACGCGCAGCATCCGCCAAGCCCTTTTTATGTTGAATATTGTGCCATTTGCTGTGTCCACTCATAATTTGACCTTTTGATTCAATTAGATTAAAATAACTGGCATAAGGATAACAAATGATTGGAAAATTGCAAGGCATTGTTGATTATATCGGTGATGGATTCATTATTTTGATGGCGGGGTCTGTTGGTTACCGTGTTTACACCCCAGAAATATTTACATTAAAGTCACCTGTGACCTTGTGGATTGAGACACTTGTCCGCGAAGATTCGATTCGTTTATTTGGTTTTTCTTCTATTTCTGGACAAAACATTTTTAACATGTTAACCACTGTATCCGGGGTTGGACCCAAGGTTGCACTTGCCATAATGAGCACAATAAAGACAGACACTTTGATGACCGCAATCGCAACGGGTGATGCAAAAACAATATCTATGGCGCCGGGCGTAGGCAAAAAAATGGGCGAGAAAATCATTGTCGAATTAAAATCCAAGGTAGGTGGCACTTCGTTTGATTTTTCTTCATCCGATTCGGGTGGCGTATTACCTGATTTACTATCAGCACTTGAATCGTTGGGTTATCGCCGTATGGATGTTGTTGAAATGGCGCAAAAACTTGTTACCCAAAATCCAACACTTGATATATCGAAACTGGTTCCAATGGCTTTAAAAGAAATAAGCGGCAATAAATAATGGGTAATGACGACACGATTTTTGCTCTTTCATCTGGACACGGAAAATCCGGGGTTGCGGTGATTCGTATATCTGGGAATGACCTAGATGAATTCGCGAAAAAAATTATTGGACGTCCACCGGTTCCACGCCACGCATATTTTACAAATCTGCGCGATAAAGACGGCGAAATCATTGATCAATGTGTTGTTATATACTTTGCCGCGCCACACAGTTTTACTGGTACCGATATTATTGAAATTCAGTCACATGGCGCAATGGCTGTTGTTAGTAAGATATTTCGTTTCTTGCATGAAAGCAAGA
Organism: Alphaproteobacteria bacterium; assembly: GCA_017615655.1. Lineage (GTDB taxonomy): Bacteria > Pseudomonadota > Alphaproteobacteria > Rs-D84 > Rs-D84 > Enterousia. The sequence continues at coordinate 26,697 of JAFZZS010000002.1, read as the reverse complement.
TGCGAATCGCGATGCCTGGCGAATTTTCAAAACGCGCATTTTATAACGGTAAAATGGATTTATCAGATGTTGATGGTCTGGTTGCGTTACTTGATGCGCAAACCGAAAAACAACGCATTGCGGCATTAAAATCTATGATGGGTGGCGATAGTGATATTTATGCCGAATGGCGCAACCAGATGCTAAAAATTTCGGCATATGCCGCTGCAATGACAGATTATGATGCGGATGATTTACCGGGAAATATTGATACAACAATTTATGAAAATATAAAACAGTTGTATACGGCGGTTTCTGCGGCATTGAAAAGATACAGTACATCACGTGCGATTACATGTGGAATCAATGTTGCGATTGTTGGTGAAACCAATGTTGGCAAATCATCTTTGTTTAATCGTATTGTGGGCAGTGCACGCGCCATAGTGTCTGATATTCCGGGGACAACGCGCGATGTTGTATCTGCGACAATGGATATTAATGGGTATTTGGTAAACGTGTCAGATACGGCGGGGATACGTGATACAATGGATACGGTGGAACGAATCGGTATTGAACGCACAAACAGTGAAATTGATAATGCAGACATTGTTATACATGTAATAACCCCAAACGATTCGCAAATTCAGATAAAACCGGGCGAAATTTTGGTTGTAAATAAATCTGATACAATTACTAATCATACGATTTCGGGCGCCATATATACATCGGCAAAAACTGGTGATGGAATTACAGAATTGATGTCAATATTGGGCAAGCATATAAACAAAATCGCCGGTGGTGGCGAATCGGTATTGATGATAAATGCCCGGACATACGATTTGGTTAAAACCGCCGCCGATGAATTAAAAAACGCAATGGATAAATCAAATGGCGATTATGATATATTGTCCGAACACATTCGTTATGCCGCAGATGCAATTGGCAAGATACTCGGTGTAATCAGCACGGACGAAGTTCTGGACATGACATTTTCACAACTATGCCTTGGGAAATAAATATCAAGCAAAAAAACAACCGCCCAAATGGGCGGTGTTTTTTACCTTTTAAGTTCAGATAACGCCTGGGCGGCACCAAAAGAAATAACTTTTCCTTTACCATATTTCTTTTTAATGTCTTCTGGCAACACCGCCTCATCAATAACTTTAATGATTTCTTCATACTCTTTTTTATGCGATTTCAAATATCCCCGGATAATCGCTATACATTTTTCATAACCAGCCTCGTTCCAATTGCCTTTCGCCAACTTCTCAAAATAGCTTCTATCTACTTCTGAAAGAGACTCTAATATCTTATTCCCATCTACATTCAAATCCGCTAGTTTCTGCTCAAGATCCCAAATCGAAGTACTACGATATTGCACACCTTCTATTTTTCCGAGAAGTTGCTTAGCCTCCTTTTTGGTTCTTTTCGCATTTTCTGACACAACAATCGACATTACTATAGAAGTGATTAGCAAATTCAAAAAAGTATCAATTGCGACATTATAGGGGTCTTCTTTCCAATCACCAGCACCATAAGCATTTCTAATTGCTTCGCCGTAAGTATGATATCTTGGCGGGTAATACTGACCATTGTCCTCATTAAACACATGATCCACTCCGAACATCAAATTTCCAAGTCCAAAAGCCACCATTTGACCGATCAATGCCCCCTTTAAAAAAGAATATCGTAAAGGTTGAATACCACTTGCAACTATACGTTCTTTCTTTTTTTCCAGTTTTTCCTGTGCCTTGGCTACGCGCAATTTTTCTTTTTCTGCCTCTTTCTTTTTTTTCTCTTGTTCTTCTTTTTTTTGCTTTAGTTCATCCGCCCGTCTTTGCAGTTCCAATTTTTCCTGATATTCATCATATCCGATTCTTTGTTTTGCCATTGTTTACTCCTTTTGTTTTGATTAAAAAATAAAAACGACCAGACGCGCTACACATCCGGTCGATTGTATCGACAATAAATTTAATGTATTTTTGCCCAGCAATACACTACTTGTGTGTATATAGATTTCTGCGAGATTCTCAACCGGCATAATTATTCCCTTCTATCTGGATATTTGCCTTCGATAAGGTTCTTGCGGACAATATGGTGTTTGACCTTTTGCGTACTGGTCATTGGCAAATCTTCAGTAGTCATTGCAAAATGGGTCACCCATTTATAAGAAGCGACCTTTTTATTCTTTTCCGCAATTTCCGCCGCCAATTTTTCCAATGTCACACCTGGTTCAACACTGAACACGCCGTATGAAACGGTCTTATCTTTGATTTTGTGTTCAAACACCGCAACATTTTTAACACCTGGGATGGTTATGAATAAACCTTCCAATTCATCAGGATAAACATTTTTACCACTGTCCAAAACAATAACTTGTTTTTTACGACCAGCAAAATGCAATTCGCCATTCTTATCCATCGATACCATATCACCAGTATTAAAGAATCCACGTTCATCGAATGCATCTTTGTTGGCATCTTCGTTATTCATGTATCCACCGAATACCTGTTTACCTTTTAGCCACAAAATACCGACCCCATCCGCATTTTTATCACGAATTTCAACTACATTATTCGTTGTTGGGCCACCAAATGCAAATGGAACGCGCCCCTTGCATGGTTTCGAAATACAGATTGGTCCAACAGTTTCTGTCATACCATAGCCTTGAATAAAACCAAGCCCCAGTCCCACAAAGAAATCTTCAATTTCTGGTTTTGTAGCTGCGCCACCTGCAACAAGTAATTTTGCACGTCCACCGAACACATTAAGAACCGGTTTGAAAATTGCATTTACCAATCTACCAAGTCCGATTTTGCGCAAAAAGGCAGCATTTCTTAGCACGAACGAGAACAATAACCATTTATGCTTTGCCTTGATTCCGTCAATTATCTTGTTACGGAAAACCTCGAACAATCTGGGCACCGCAGGAATAACCTGTGGACGATATTTTTGGAAATCTGACATCAATTCCTTGGGATTAATGGTCGGCTGTAATAATACCCCGGCGCCGTATTGTAATGTCGCCAAGACTTCCACCGCGAATCCGAATACGTGATACATCGGCAAGAAACCGTACAAAATATCACCTTCTGCAATCCATTGTTTCATGTCATATAAAGAATGCGCACATTCAACCAAATTATAATGAGTCAATGGCACAACCTTTGGGGTCCCGGTCGATCCAGATGTAAACGAAAGTGTTGCAATTTCGGAATCTTTGATATCTGCTGGTTTAAGTTTCGGATTTACATCGCCATCAGTTGTTGTGATATCTATGAATGTAAATTTATCTGTTTTATAAAAGAATGACTTTTCTGCGCAAACAAAATTACACTTCGTGATTTGCGTCATATTATCGTATTCAAATGGTGTCAAATTTGTATCAAGCAACAAAACTTTGCCACCTAGAAACCAAATTGCAAATAATGTTATTGGAAATGCGGGTAAATTATGCGACAAAATACCAACAACATCACCTGATTTAACACCTAAATCATGCAATGTCGCCGCACGACGCTTTACTAATTCAAGAAAGCCCGCATACGTCACATTTTCACGAACCAGGTACAACACATCTGGATACCGCTGAACAGTGGTCTCTAAAAACTGATACATATTCATAATAAAAATCCTTGTTGTTTTTATAAAATCCTACGACTATTATATATATAAAAGGAAATATTGCAAATATGAAAATATTAACGCTGAATATAAATTCAATACGGGCTCATGCCGAATCTTTCTTGGATATATTAAAATCTGGAGAATATGATACTATTTTGGTCCAGGAATTAAAGGTTGAATCCTCTACGTTTCCACACAACTTGTTTGATGAATATGGATATAATATCAAGGTTTTTGGACAAAAAAGTTGGAATGGGGTCGCAACTTTTTCAAAATATTCTATTGAAGACACGATTCGTGGTATGCCAAATTATCCGGATCCCAATGCGCGTTTTTTGGAAACTGTCATTGATGGGCGGTTGCGCATAATTAATGTTTATATGCCAAACGGCGAATCCGAAGAATCACCAAAATTCAAATATAAACTGGAATGGATGCGGGCATTTACAGACTATATTGCCCGGTACCTTGATTCCGAAGAAGCGGTTATAATTGGTGGTGATTTTAACGTTGCAATTGAAGATCGTGATATATGGAACCCTAAAAATTATCTGGGGTCAAGTATTTCGGCACCTGCGGCACGTGAAATTATGCAAAAATGGTTAAATGCTGGATGGGTGGATGCCTGGCGTTATATGCATCCAAAAGAAATTGGATACACATGGTTTAGTTATCGACAGAAAAGCCTTGAACACAACAATGGTCTGCGGTTAGACTACTTTTTGGCAAACAAATCCGCACAAAAATTTATATCTGCATGCGAAATTGACCGTTGCCCACGTTCCGCAGAAAAATCTACAGATCATTGCGGGTTGATGTTAAAAATAAATTAATCACGTTCACTAACACGTGCAAAATCATCTATATCCCTGTATTTCGGATCATTGGTTGGTAAATACTTATAAGCGGAGCCATCGCGTGAATACATATTAAACACTTCAACAACTTTATTATATGTCGCATTTATGGCATTATCAGTTTCTTCTGAATTATACTCTATCAAACGAACATCATGGGATTTTAATTGTAAAAATTTCATAACTGGGGTCTTTGATAAACTTGACGTATACGGTTTGAATCCGCCATTTTTTAACATTAATGCCTCTAATGGTAACTGGGGCATATTACCCTTCATAATCTGGGCACGTGTTGGTGCTAACCCAGTTTTTATGTCCAAAACCCCATCATTCCAAACCCGGTCTGCACGTGCACGAATGGTTCGTCCATTTATATTTACACTGCCACTAATTTCTACACTGGCGCCTGATGTATCTGCCAACATTTGTGCGGCAACTGGCGCAATTTCCTGAAAACGTTTATGCCATATATAGAAAATTAAATTATTTTGCCCGATTAGTTCATGCGCCGCCTCATCCATTTTACTGACCAAATATTCTGATGTCGCATTTTGTGGGGCGTGCTCTAAAACATCATGAACCAAAATGCCAAAATCACGCGCATCACTACCAACCCAAAAATCTTTTAGCGGTGACAAATGTAATATATGCTTTACATAAAATGCATATGGATTATGTATCAACACTTCTAATGACGTAACGTACACATCAGACCTATCGGCTGGTGGTGTCGGATCAAGATAAGACAATGACTTGGCTGGAACAATATCACGTAATCGCACTGCTCTTAACATTTCACCTGCGGCACTTTTATCAAAAATTCCATGCGCGGCCATAACACGCGATAAAAATCGTGATTCTTGGGTTTGAACACCCCCAGAAACCCTGCTGCGCAACCAATAAACATCGGGACCACAAGACAAAGTCATAAAATCAAGTGCCATTAATGATACTTTGTGATTAGGTGACGGCAAACCAATTTTATCGGACACCCCCCGTGGTAGCCATGGATTAGCATATCCCATAGATGGAAACATACCTTCATTTAACCCAGTTAAAATTACAACATCTGCGGTCTGCATACGTGATTCTATTGTTCCAAGTACAACAACGCGAGCCATATCATTCATAGGGGCGCGAACACGCATTTTTGATAGTGTATCTGCTATAAATGCACGTGCATCTTTTATTGAAAGCCTAATGTTCTGCGAATTTAAGCAATCAGATAATTTTTTAATTTCCATCCAAACTTGAACTGATGCGGAATCATCTAATACAACAACTGGTAATAAATCATCTTCAAATCGGTTAATTATTTCGGCCACCGTATTGAATAAATCAAAATTAAATAAAGAATAAATATTTTCAAAATTACTGTTACCTGTTTCTATCCAGTCATCAAACAGATTTAGAATTGCCCTGCCCGCTGGCGTTGCTATACCAGATACACCACCGGAAAAATCTGCGACAATGCCACGACGATTAAATTCTGTCAACAACCGCTGATTTCCGGCGGCATCAGGTGTTATTATTAAAACAGATTTATTCGCCTTTACTGCACGTGCCGCAATTTCTGCGGCAATAGCCGCTTCTTCAGATTCACGATTTGCCTCGATAATATGACAATTAGATAAATCGTACCCCGCATCATTAGTGAATGTGTTTCCAAATGCTAAATTCATAAAATCTATGTGAGAATCGCCAACATATATTTCTTGAACGTCTTTTGGACTTAAACCAATATCAGATAAAAATTTATACTCTGCATTATATGGGTTTGTATCTAATTTAAAGTCATCTACGTTACCTGAAATTTTTCCAGATAAAATTATTCTTCCATTTTTCAAACTTGCGATAACGCTCATCAATTTTTTCGTAACAGGCACACTTGCCGTAGACCCACATACAATAATTAAAGAATTATCATCTGGTAATTTTTTTACATAATCGCACCATTTGTATACAGCGGAATTTCTGGCTTTCGTTTCGGTATCTCGTCCATTAAAAATATTTTTTTCGACATTTCCCAAAACAGATAAGATTTTAGCTTTTTCCTGAAAATGCTGTGCATACTTTTCATCAACCAATTCTGCCCAGTTTATATCCGCTATATCTATGCCACTATTTTCCAAATAATCCTGCATCGTAACCAAGGTACGCGCAACAGGAATCGCAGATGTAATATTTTGTATACTTGGAATTTTGGCAAGCAAATATGACATCGTAATTATACGTTCCAGTTCAGATACAGTTTTAGAATTATTATATTCTTCGATATCTTCGCCATCAACACCCACACCTAATGGAATTATTTTTGGTAAAATGACTGCATGCCCAACTTTATCAACAATCATCTTTTCTACGCTACGCGCAGAACGGCGACTTGGTACAAAAACAAGAATATTGGATAAATCTATTCCAGATTCACAAATAACATGCCACAACCCATCCAGCATCTTTGCCGGATTAGAAACACAAAAAATATTATTATTTGATACCAATTATGACCCTTAATTTATCAATCCCATGTCTTTTTTCTGCCGACGTTTCCAAAATGTTTGCAATCATTGCCGGATGCACGTCCGCGGATATTTCTACCTGATTATGTTCTCGTATTTTTTTATCTTTCTTGGTATAAATGATTTGATAAGAAATTCCATTTTTATCACAGAATTCCATTAAATCCATATCCGAATTTCGTGGTCCGATTCGTGAATCAATTAAAATGAACAATCTCTTAAGTTGTCGCCGTGTCATTATATACTCTTGAAAGCGTAACATCCAATTTTCTGCTTCTTTCTTTGATACTTTTGCATAGCCATAACCAGGCAAATCAACAATCGTTACTTTATCATTAATATTAAATACATTAAGTGTTTGTGTACGCCCCGGGGTATTAGATGTACGCGCAATTTGCATTCCAACAACCGCGTTTATCAACGATGATTTACCTACATTACTGCGCCCTGCGAAAGCATATTCGGCAAACTGAGTTTTTGGCAAATCACAAACCCTTTCAAAAGCGCCTATGAATTTTATCATTCCTTCTCGCCCCGTTTTAGTAACCTATTATACGCTTCTTTCTTTGATATACCCGTACGCATCGCTAAATCTGCAGCAGCCCCCTTGGTAGAATCTGCGGCGACTTGGTTAACAATTTCTGCTATCTCATTATCGGACATTTTATGCTCTGGTGCGGGTGCAACGACAATAACTATTTCGCCACGTGGCGCATCAATATTCATCAGGTCAGCAGGATACCCAACAATAGTCTGTTCATGCATTTTTGTTATTTCACGAACAATTGCAATTTGTCGTTCCGGCATAACCTTTACAATTGCAGCTATCGTAGCTTTTATGCGATTTGGACTTTCATAGTAAACAATTGTATGGCGAATCTTGTTATCATCACGTAACTTTTTTTCATCAAAAAACCCACAAAACGTAAACCTATCAGTTGGAAAACCACTTAGTACCAATCCCGAAATAACCGCTGTTGGTCCAGGTACCATAAACACCGGCACACCCATATCGCGCGCCGCCCGAACAATTCTGAACCCAGGATCACTTATGCCTGGCATACCGGCATCTGACACAACCGCAATTGATGCACCATTTTTTACTTTATCCAAAATTTCATTTATTACCCTACGCTCATTATATTCGTGACATGATACGCGTGGTGTTTTTATATCAAAATGTGACGCAATCTTACCAAAAACACGTGTATCTTCGGCGGCAATTAAATCAACATTTTTTAAAATATCTATGGCACGTGGCGACATATCAGATAAATTTCCGATTGGCGTACCAACAATATAAAGCCCCGTTTGCATTTATTAATCCTTTGTAGTAGAATAATACAGAATAAAATGGATTTTTCAATGCATATTATAACAAGATTACTTTCTTTCTTAGTGTTACTGCCATTATTAGCAGGGTGTGGCGGTGGAAATCGATGGTATTCAGAATACGATAAAACGACCACATCAACACCCGCAGAATTACAATATGGGACATTTAGTGCGGGACTTTATGGAACATCTGACAATCATAAAATCGCGGTTCTGTTACCAACCACTGGTCCAAAGGCAAGTATTGGCATGACATTATTACCCGCAATCGAGGCCGCATATATACGATTCGCACCATCAGGATTGAAAATGGAATTTTATGACACTGGCGTTGATAATGTTACCCAAACTATTCAGGCCGCTATCGCATCTGATCCAGAAATTATAATCGGACCTGTATTTTCGGAAAACGCAAAAATTTTGCGTGATATGAAGCCATCTGGTATACCGGCACTTTCTTTCACATCTGACACATCTGCTGTCGGTGATGGGGTATTTAGTATGGCGGTAATGCCAACAAATACAATTGAAGCCATATTGCAAGAAATGAATGCTATGGGTGGACGAAACTTTATAATAATTGCGCCGAATAATTCTTCGGGACGCTTGATGGCCGGTGCCGCACAATCAATAACCAGATTATATGACATAAATAATATTGGTGTATTCTATTATAACGAGCATGATACAGAATCTATTAAAAATGCCGCAATGGATGCATCAATGTATACGGCTAGAAATGCAGCGAACACACGTGCCAAAGAAATATTATCCGCAATAATTAACCATGAAAATATATCCCAAGTTGAAAAATCATCACTTGTACGACAATTGGAAAAAATTAATCGCACGGATACACTTGGGACATTGCCATACGATTCGGTGTTATTCCTTGGCAATGGCGAAGATACAAAATCACTGGCATCGTTCTTGCGGTACTATGGGTTGGGGGTTCGTGACGCGCAATTTTATGGTACACCTATGTGGGAAGAAGGTGATATCGCCTCAGACTTAACCATGACAGGGGCGGTTTTTGCCACATTACCAGAATTGCCATCTGAATTTAATAACATTTATGAATCCGCAACAACCAAGCCCGCACCAAGAATGGCGGCACTTGGGTATGATGCAACAATCTTAGCCATTGGTGCAATATATTCACAATCTGGTGCGGCATCATACCTTATGAATGCCAGCGGGTATATCGGAAACAATGGTTTATTTAGATTACGTCCAAATGGACTTAATGAACGCGCATTGCGTATCGTTAGGTTAAACGGAGATGGAACTATGACCACTGCAAAAACACCGGTATCCGCGTTTACAATTCCTGTATACAAAATAAATGATACATACATATCACCTGCTGATGAAATGTCATTGCGGTCCCCAGGGGTTAACCCAATGGATTATATAAATATTCCGGATCGGTTTCGTGGCAAGTATCGTTCAAAAACCTACGGAGTAAGTAGATCAAGTGCATCAAGTTCCGCATTTCAACCAGCAACTATTCTGCCAGCAAACAACGACGAATTTTCTATAACCGCAGAAAATTATCAACCCGTACCATTAGAAAATGTTAGTCGTACATACATAGATTCAATCGAGATATCAGAATAAAACACAAAATAGTAAAGGGAAAAAACCATGAAAACCATATATAAAATTATAATTGCATGTGTTATTACCGCGGTTGTAACAGCAACTGTAACCGCATATATTACAAGTGTGTATTACACAAATCTTGATATTCCAGAATTTGCCTGCAAAGACAACGCTAGTCCGGATATCAATGGATGTTGCCCTGGTGAAGAATTAAAAGATATTGACGGAATCGGGTTCGTTTGTTGTCCACTAGATGGCAGCGAATGTATGCCACCCATTACAAAGTAATTATTCATCTATACTGCGTAAACTTACTTTATCCTGATCAACAATAACTATCTTATCTGGTTTAAGATTTAGTAAATGTGCAACTGCATATGCATCGCGCTGTGCAAATAAATCCGGTGTATACACGGGTTGTACTCCACGTAAAACACACAACTGGTTTGCAATCAATTTGTCTTCGCATACTGCTATAATTGGAACATCTGGACGCCTAGACGAAATTTCTGTGGCGGAAATTGTATCACGTGCAAAAACGACTATTGCTACCGCATGATTCAAAAACGCCATAGAAGACACGGACCGTGACCAATCATTTTCTGCAACATTTTCTATATTTTTTCTATCATCTGGATTAGCTATGGCATCCATATCAGAATAAGATAAAATTTTATCCATGGTTTCAATTACTTTGACTGGATTAGAACCAATCGTTGTTTCTTCGGATGTCATTGTTGAATCAACATGTAAATATGCTGCATTAGCGACATCGCTTATCTCTGCACGTGTTGGAAATTCATTTTCAACCATCGACCCCAACATTTGCGTTGCCATAATTACCGGGCGATTTAATCGACGACATTCGCGTATAATATGACGTGAAATAGCCGGTACCTGTTCATACGGCAATTCTATGGCTAAATCACCACGCGCAATCATAATACCATCTGCAATAGATGCAATATCTGCAATTTTTTCCACTGCATTTTTACGTTCTATTTTTGCCATAATTTTGATTGGTCTGGATGTACGTTGTGTTATAAAATCACGAACCTCGGCAATATCTTCTGGTCGTTGAACAAACGATACAGCGACCCAATCTGGATTCTTGGTCAAAGCATATTCTAAATCTGCCCTATCCTTGTCTGTTAGCACGGATGTTTTTATATCGGTATCCGGCAAATTAAATCCGCGCCGCGACCAAATCTCTGTTCCACGAACAACCTTGGCACGAACCGCGTCTGGCATAATTTCCGATACTTGCATTTCGATTTTACCATCATTTAATAATATTCTGTCCCCTACCCGCAAAGATTTCATCACATCAGTATCTGGCAACTGAACCCGATTCGCATTTCCTGGGGTCATATCAGAATCAAATCTAAATGTTTGTCCTGGTTTAATTTGATATTTTTCTTCGGTTGCAAAATTACCAATACGATGCTTTGGTCCCTGCAAATCAACCATTATTCCAACAGGCATCCCAAGTTCATCAGATATTTTACGAATTAAGTCTATTTTATGACCTTGAACTTCGCCAGTATCATGACTGAAATTTATTCGACAAACGTTAACACCCATAGAAATCATCTGTCTTAACACGCGTTCTGTTTCGCAACTTGGGCCCACAGATGCGGTAATCTTGGTGAATCTTGTCATTTTTACAATCTCTCGTGTTTTTATTGATTTTTATGTTTTATTGTATATCATAAAAAGCTGAACTTAACAAGGGGAAAACATCTATGAAAAACGAAAATCATGGTAACTTTGATAATCAACAATTACTTAGTATCATCGAACGAATCGAAAAATTAAACGAAGATAGTGCCGCAATAGCTGCCGATATCAAAGAAATTTACAGCGAGGCAAAATCTGCTGGATATGATCCAAAATATATTCGCCAGATGATACGCCTGCGTAAAATGGACCCAGATGAATTAGATGAAACCGACGAATTGACACAAATGTACCGAACCGCGCTTGGTCTGTGATAGTATGAAAAAATTTATAAAACGCATTGAGAATTTTATTTGTGAGAATTGCGGGACATCTGTTTTGGGTAATGGTTATACAAATCATTGCCCAAAATGCTTGTGGTCCCGTCACGTAGATGAAACCCCAGGTGATCGAAAAGCAACATGTGGTGGTATGATGAAACCAATTTCCGTAACTCCATCCAAAGATGGTTATATTATCACGCACAAGTGTGAAAAATGCGGAAAAACGATTCGGCAACACACATCTGAAAACGATGATATTGATACAATCATAGCAATATCATCAAATCCAGATTTTATTTTTGGCAAATAATTACTTGTCTTTTGCAGCGGCTATAAAAGCATTAAATAACGGGTGCCCAGTAAATGGGTTACTTTGAAATTCTGGGTGAAATTGACCAGCAATAAAAAATTTATGCGTCGGAATTTCTATCATTTCAGGTAATTTCCCATCAGGCGACATGCCTGAAATTACCATACCATTTTTCTCAAGAGCATCTTTGTATTTAATATTGACTTCGTACCTATGACGATGCCGTTCAGAAATATTGTTTGAACCATAAACCCTTTCTGCAAGTGTCCCAGGTTTGATAACACAAGGATAGGCCCCAAGACGTAATGTTCCGCCCATATTTTCTTTATCACAATCGTGCATTATATCGATAACAGGCGTACAATTTTTTGAAAATTCGGTTGAATTCGCATTCTGTTCACCGACAACATTTCGCATAAAATCTATTACAGCGACCTGCATTCCAAGACAAATTCCCATAAAAGGAATATTATTTTCACGGGCATACCTTGCCGCTGCAATTTTCCCCTCGACACCACGCGAACCAAAGCCCCCAGGAACCAATATACCATCAATATCGCTACAATCTTCTGGTTTGAAATTTTCCGCATCTATCTTTTTTATTTTTAGACGCACATGATTTTGAATACTTGCATGAAAGAGCGCCTCGTTCAAAGATTTATACGCATCTGCTACATCAAAATACTTGCCAACAATACCGATTGTGCAAACTGGTAGATCTGCATTTAGATGATGTTCTATTTTTTTTATTTTTGACATATCACCTGCGGCATCAGGCAATCCGAAATGTCCAGCCATTATGTTGAATACATCCTGCGAATTGTAAACTAATGGCACTTTATAGATATTATCAACATCTAAACTGGTAATAACATTCTTTGCCGGCAAGTTACAGAACATACCTATTTTCGCTTTTTCATCTGATGTAAGCATCCTTGGTGAACGAACAAATAAAATATCTGCCTGAATACCATTTTCTAGTAATCTACGCACAGACATTTGCGTAGGTTTGGTTTTTAACTCGCCACTTTGTTCCAAATAAGGAGCCAAAGTTAAGTGCGCAAACATCACATTTCTACGTCCGACATCATTTGCAAACTGACGTATAGATTCCAAAAAGACTTTTCCTTCTATATCCCCAACTGTTCCACCTATTTCACAAATAACAAAATCTGTATTTGTGGGTTCTGCAATGTATTCTTTAATTTTGTTGGTAACATGCGGAATCATTTGAACAGTCGCCCCAAGGTAATCACCGCGACGTTCCGCATTTAATACATCCCAATAGATACGCCCCCCAGAAACCGAATCGTGCTTGCTTAACTTTATTCCTAAAAATCGCTCATAATAGCCCAAATCTAAATCCGTTTCAAATCCATCATTTGTAACATAGACTTCACCATGCTGTAGTGGCGACATAGTTCCTGGATCTACATTTAAATATGGGTCAAATTTACGTACATGCACACTGTACCCACGGGATTGAAGAAGGGCGCCCAACGATGCCGCGGAAACGCCCTTGCCTAAACTTGAAACAACACCACCTGTAACAAAAATATATTTCGACATAAGTTTTTTCTCCTTATGTGTAAATATTATAAAGAAAATCCTTGTTGCCAATCAACAAAATAAAATTATAATCACCGTTATGAAAGAATTCCTTGATAATCAGTATAAAAATCTGTTTCTTTGGACACCAATTTTTGCTGCTTTTGGTATGGGGCTCTATTTTTCATTGGGTACAGAGCCAAGTTTATGGATTTTACTATTGGCACTCATTTTGGGGATATCCATGTTTTTTGGTGTCAAAAAGTGGCCAATTTTATGTTTATTTGCGTGTTTTTTTACTGGGTTTGGATATTCAGGAATCTACACCCACACAAAAAACGTTAAATACATTGAACACGATGTTCATGGTATTGAAATTACTGGTAAAATAACAGATGTCGATTTTGCAAACGAAAAAATGCGCATATATTTAGATACAGAAAAGTATGGAACTGTTCGCGTATCAACGACAACCAATGAATCTTATAAAATTGGTGATGTAATATCTGGAAATGGGGGTTTATTTAAACCTGGACCTGCAGATATTCCAAACGGTTTTGATTTTGCACGTTGGGCATATTTTGATAACATTTCTGCCACAGGATATATACAAGATATAAAAACGATATATACGACAAAATCTGCTGTATACAACATTAGAAACACCATAAAAAAACATGCAAATTCTTTCTTGGCAGATTCATTAATTCTAGGGTATAAACATACTTTACCTGATAGTCATCGCGGTATATGGGCGACAAATGGGATGTCACATATTTGGTCAATAAGTGGGTACCACACAACACTTGTGATGGGATGGTTGTTTATTCTATTTTATTTTTTGTTTAGGTTGTTTCCAAAACTTGTAAAGCGTACCCCCGCACGAATTCCCGCAATACTTTGTGCATGGTGCGGACTGATTGGATATGTATTATTATCTGGATGCGGAGTTGCAACATTACGCGCATTTCTGATGGCAACGCTTATTATGTTAGCTTTTATATTACGCCGAAACATTATATCATTACGCATAGCAAGTATCGCTTTTATTATACTTATAATGATAAATCCGCATTTTGTAATGCAAGCGGGGTTTCAATTATCTTTTGCCGCAATTTTTGGGATTTTATGGTTGTGGACTGTTGTAAATCCCACACTGCCAAATAATAAATTTCTAAAATACATCTATGGTGCTTTTCTAACCGCTTTGATTGCCACATTATTTACTTGCCCATTCGCTATAATGCATTTTGGAACATTATCACTTTACGGAATTTTGGGGAATTTGATATTTTTACCAGTATTTTCATTTATTATTATGCCTCTTGTTATTATTGGAACAATACTTTCTATTTTTGGACTGCTGGGCCCATTAGTCTTGGCACACAATGTTTACAATATAATGCTTACAATTGCATCTGATATTACTAGTCTGCCCCTAGCAAATCTGAATGTTGGTTATATTACAAATATACCAATTATATTCATAACACTTGGATTTTGCTGTATAATATTCATACGCAATTCTGATAAATTCAAATACGCTATTTTACGACATTTTAACCTTTTATTAGGAGGAACATTAATATCAATTGGAACTATAATATTCTTATTTTCGCCATTGCCTGTATTTTACATAAGTAATAATCATAAACTAATAGGTGCCGTAATAGATGGAAAATTGCACTTTAATAAAACACATGACAGCAGTAATTATTTTGCCTTTGATACATGGAAACAATCTAATTGCGAAACCCAAGGTACCGATAATTTACAATTGCACAAAGAATACGGTGTATATAAAGTCAATTTTCCACATTGGTCAATTGTACATATTCAAAACTTTACCACACTAAGTAAAAACATTTTATCAATGTGTAACGATGATGGTATTAAATACATTGTGTCTTATTTTAACGTAAATACAGATTCAAAATGCGCTAGAAAAATAATTCATGGTGGTGGTATTATTTATAAATCTGGACATTTTACAAAAATAAATTCTAATCGTTTTTGGCATAATCGGCACGAATAAAGTACAGTCCGGACGCCGGGGCTGTTGCCCCCGCTGCAGAACGATCTTGGGCCTTAAAAATCTTGTCAATATCATACGGCTTGCCCAAGCCAATTTCCACCAACGTTCCAACCATATTTCGAACTTGATGATGCAGGAAAGAACGTGCAAAAAAATCAAAAATTATCATATCATCATCTTGTTCTATACAGCAAGAATCAAGAGTTTTTATTGGACTTTTGGCTTGACATTCTGATGCGCGAAAAGACGTAAAATCATGTTTACCAACCAATTTATCTGCCGCCATACGCATTTTCTTGATATTTAATTTTCTTGGTACCCACCAAACACGATTTTTATCTAATACTGGTTTTGACGGGCGATTCAACACTATATATTTATAATGCCGCATTTTACACGAAAAACGTGCATTGAAATCATCCGCAACAATTTTACAATCCAATACTGATACGGGCGCATTATTTAAATAGAAATTCACCGCACGCATAACTGTATTTGCATCAAATTCTTTATTCAAATCAAAGTGTGCAACCATACCGATTGCATGAACCCCTGCATCAGTCCGCCCCGCCCCAATAACATCGGGACGTACACCACAAAATTTTTCAATAGCGTCTTTTAATAAAGATTGTACTGACGGACCCTGGGTGTTTTCCTGCCACCCAATTAAATCTGTTCCATCGTATTCAAGAATAACTTTATACCGCGTCATTTTATCTTAAATGTCCATTTTGTTTATATTGTGCCATGCACATATCGCATCTATGTTGTGGCATACCAGCACCAAGATAATTGCCATCCAAATCGAATTTCTTTAACATTTCTGTGCGAAATTCTGCATTCAATATTTTCGGCATATCACAATTTACACAATTTAATCTATTGGTGGCACAACAAGATATACACTTACATTCACCATACGGCGATGCCATATACGAATCACCATGTTCGGATTCGTGATAAGCGGGTGCATTTGAATTAAATTCAGACCGCGCAACAAACGTGCCACGATACAAGCAAAAAACATCTCGTTCTAATTCATTGCCCATATTTTATTCACCATACTTTATCTCTGCACCGCGCAGACCATTTACAAAACTTTTCCAATCCATCGGCTTTTTGCCCGCCGGTTGAATTTTTACAATTTCCAATGTATCACCATTCATTTTTGTTTTAAGAATTTTTACATCTATGCCGTTTATTTTTGTGCGCCCCGCCCCAAGTGCACGCACCAAATTATGAATTTCAATTGGCGACTTTTCCCAATCTATTATTTCATCGTATACACCGATTTTAGCCGTATAGACGATTTTTCCACTTTGTTTAATTGGGGGATATTTATTTGGATTCTTCATATATTCTAAAATCATTTTTGAACCGATTTCGGATACATGTTTTTCTATGACTTCATTTGTATCATCAATTTCAATGTTAAACTTCTGACACATTAAAATATCACCCGCATCCAATTCTTCGGTCATTCTCATAAGACAGACACCGCTTTCTGTATCACCATTTAGAATTGCTGTTTTAATTGGCG
This sequence comes from Alphaproteobacteria bacterium, assembly GCA_017615655.1. Classification (GTDB taxonomy): domain Bacteria; phylum Pseudomonadota; class Alphaproteobacteria; order Rs-D84; family Rs-D84; genus Enterousia. The sequence continues at coordinate 9,339 of JAFZZS010000002.1, read as the reverse complement.
ACGGTCCACGATAAAGTGGTAATAAACTTGGATGCAAATTTATGCAAGGTGCAGAATTTAATACATTTTTATGTAAAATGGCACCATATGCAGCAACAAATACCATATCAGGTTTAAAATTATACTCACCTGGTTTATGGTATACAGGAATATTTTTAGATTCCGCCCAGATGTGCACAGGTGATTTTGTAATCACATGTTTCCGACCAACAGGTTTCGGGCCACGCGTAAATACCGCGATAACATCATGACTTTCGGAAATCGCATCAAACATAGGTACAACAAAATCTGGGGTTCCCATTAAAATGACTTTCATTTATGTTGCCTCACTTTACGCATTACCATTTCACGTTTTACCGGCGCAAGATAATCAATAAATAAAATTCCATCCAAATGATCCGTTTCATGCTGGGCAATACGCGCCATTATACCAGACATTTCCGCCGCATATTTCTTGCCATCATCCCCCATCCATTCAATTGTCACAACCGCAGGACGAGTAACATTTGCGTATACAGGCAAATTGTCAGGACCCAAAACCGATAAACACCCCTCTTCTATAACCGCCAACTCTTCACTACGCGAAGTTATCACAGGATTTATCATTTTAAAAATTTCACCAGATTTAGGATTCATCATGACAAGAAACCGTTTTGTAATACCAACCTGTGGCGCGGCAAGTCCTACACCATTTTGTTCGCGCATCATTTTTACCATCTCGTCCATATTATTCTTTATTTCAGACGTAATAACCTCTACAGGCGAACACTTTTCGCGCAATATTAAATCACCACAAAGTTTCATTTGCAACATACATAAATCCTTTTATAATAAGATGATAGCAAAGGAAATCCAAATGACAACTTATATTTTAATAGTAATGAGCGCACTTATAATCATAATGCTTGGTGTGCTGCTAATGCGGCCAAACGGCATAGATACATCTGCTTTGCGCGAAGATAATGCACGCCTGCGTGAACGTTTATCCGAGAGACTTGGGGTTCTGGCACAAAATGCAACAGAATTGAAAAATATCAGTTCTGATATTGCTAACTTTAAAAATATACTTATGGGCAATAAACAAGCCCGTGGAACATTTGGTGAAAGACAATTGGAAGATTTAGTGGCTGATATCATGCCCCCTGAAACATATGCATTTCAACACGTAATGGATACGGGTGTTCGTCCTGATTGTATTATACGCTTGCCGTATCCACCAGGCGATATGATCATAGACAGCAAATTTCCACTGGAATCTTTTTCACGTATGACAAATAATGAAAATCCTGAATTATACCGCAAACAATTTGAATTAGATGTCAGAAAACACATAGATGCAATTGCTGAAAAATATATTATCCCAGGAAAGACCGCAGAAAGTGCAATGATGTTTATTGCATCGGAATCTATATTTGAAACATTACATCGTGAGTTTTCCGGAATAATCAATTATGCAGCACGCAAAAAGGTATTTATTGTATCCCCATCTACATTGTGGGCGACATTAAACACTATTCGGTCTGTATTATCTGACATAAAAATTAAACGCGTGGCTGGCCAGATTAAACGCGAACTGGATTTGTTACTGGCTGATTTATCACGACTTGCAGAACGCACTGACAATGTACGAAAACATTTTACCCAGGCACAATCAGATATAGAACAAATACAAACATCAATTGAAAAAATTGCGCCACGTGCCGAGAAATTAAAAGAATTAGATTTTGATAAATAATACAAAACACGCCTATATAGCACGTTTATTAATATACAGGCAATCCTGTTTTTGGATTTATCCATATTTGCTGTTCTGCAATCTCCATCATTGGCATATCAGTTTTACTGTCTGAATATGCGCGTACGACATGCGGAATGAAATTATTTTCTTTTGCCCATTCATCCATTGCATATACTTTATTATAACCGCGACACAGAAATCTGTATTTCCACGGTTTTTTTGTATACATTTTGGAACAAATAACCGCGTCAAACTTCATATCATGAACTAATTTTGGAATAAGATAATCTGGTGACGCAGAAATCAGCAACACCTTGTTCCCCGCCGCCTGTTCATCGGCAACTTTTTCTGCAGCCCAACCAAATCTGTTGCGAATATGTTGTTTAATGAAATCCGGTGCAAATTTGCGAACCATGTCTTTAGTAATAAACCTGCGCATATTTTGACGCCACCATATTCCCCCGGGTCTAAGAATACCCACGCATGCACAAAAAACAATTAACGGCAAAAACAACCAAGGCTTTATTGAATGCCGCATACAATAATGCAAAAATGCCGTATTTGAATCGGGCCAAGATAACGTCCCGTCAAAATCAAACAGTACCACATTTACCCGTTTAAACATGTAATTTTCCCTGATAAGAACAAGTTCATTATAACATCCATTAACATATTTGCAAGCCTACAAATATACCTTGCATAACACAATAAAACACTGTATATTCAGATTGTCAACATTTAAGAAAGGAAAAAATATGAAAGCATACTTAGATATTTGCCAAGAAATTTTGGACACAAAAACAGACCTGACCAACAATCGTACCGGTATAAAAACACTACGTAATCCCGCAGGTGCGGTTTTTGTTCATGATATGGACATGGGTTTTCCATTAATCACAACAAAAAAAATGGGGCTTAAAAATATTGCTACCGAACTGGAATTTTTTATCAAAGGTATCACCGATAAAAAATGGCTGCAAGATCGCAAATGTACAATTTGGGATGAATGGTCCAGTGCACCAAAATGGAAACCTGTCTATGAAACAAGTGTTCGCGAATTTCCGGAATATTTTGGTCGTCGTCCAACCGAAGAAGAAAAAACAACTCTTCGTAATCGCGCAATGTCTATGGAACGTGACTTGGGACCTGTTTATGGTTTTCAATGGCGTCACTTTGGTGGAAAATATGAATTCGACCCTGAGCGTATTGATAAAAACCCGATGGATAACTTTGATCCGCAAAATCCTGGATATGACCAGGTAAAATCCGCAATCAACACATTAAAAAACGATCCTACGAATCGCCGCATTATTATCAGTGCGTGGAATCCTGTTGAAATGGATAAAATGGCGCTACCACCATGCCATATTATGCATAATTTACTGGTTGATGGTGACAGGTTAAATTTAATTTGGACACAGCGTTCATGTGATATGTTTCTTGGGGTGCCGTACAATATTGCGTCATACGCATTACTTCTTATGCTCTATGCCAAAGAGGTTGGTTTAAAACCTGGTATACTAAAAGGCGAACTGCATGATGCACACATTTACGAAAATCACATTCCACAAATGCAAGAACAAATAAAACGTATTCCGTATCAATTACCAACTGTTGAAATTCCTGATGAAAACTGGCGTGGTATGTTGGCATGGGAGGCAGCAAACGGATTTAAATTACAAAATTATAAATGTCATGAAAAATTACGTGGCGATGTTGCACGCTAGATAAAAACGGGACAAAATGTCCCGTTTTTATTTTTTTAAATTCTTTAATTTCTGCCGTATACGTTCCATCGCAAAAAACAGTGCCGGCGTCAGCATAAATGTCCATAATAAACTTGCGCCCATACCACCAATCATAACTGATGCCATTGCAGACTTCATACCATCCGCACTCCATAACTGTGGTAACATACCAGCCATAACCGCAATAGATGTCATTAACACCATATTCTTTTTATCATTCAATTCGTTCCACATTGCGACTTTGATATTTTCACCACTTTGTATCCGCTTTATTGTTGGTTCTAACACCAAAATATTATTATTAACAACCAAACCAACCAACATAACAAATGCAAGCATCGCCCCTACATTCATTGAGGCACCTGACAAGAATAATAATGTAAATACACCTGCAAAACTTGTTAAAATAGATGTAGCAATCGTAAGTGGATGAATCAATGAATTTAAAATTGCCGCCAACAACATAAATGTTAATATAGTCGCCAATAAAAACGCCATTCCTATTTCTGACGTAGTTTCAGATTGTATTTCTGCCATACCACCAAATTCATACCCATATCCAGGACGCCAATCCATCTTATTCAATGCATTGACTATTTTCGTTTGCACTGGTCCACTGGTAGATTTCCCAAGGTTTATATCTATTTCTGTTACACGACTTTTATCCAATCGGCGAATATCTGGGGTTGAAGTGACTGTTTTGATTGTACCAAGTTGTGACAATGCAACCATACCTTTTTGTGAATTAACCAATACATCATCAAACATTGATAATCCTTTGAATGGACGCGCAAATTCTAAAACAATCGGGTATTCTTCCCCGGCCTCTTTATACTTATATGTATCGTTTCCGTAAAGTGCGGAACGCAAAACTGTTCCTGCATACGAATTTTTTATACCCCAAAAATCCATCTTATCTGCATCAGGGATAAATTGTATCTCGTCACCAGGTTTTTGTTGTGCGAAAACCGCAGTTTGAACCTCTGGGATACTATTTATTGTATCTAATGCCATTGTGGCGTATTGCTGACGCAGAGCATCATCATCACCATATATATTCAAAACTATATCCGCAGAAATCACCGAAGAAACCCCCTCGCCTGCGCGAATTTGAATTTCTGCGTCAGGTATCTTTGATAATTCAGGTAAAACTTCACGTGCGATTTTTTTATCACTTTTTCTTCTATGCGCCCTATCAACCAATTTGATTTTTACCGCAATATTTTGCAATCCTCTGTCCCCAATTTTTACCGATGTAGATTTAATCTCGGGTACACCAGATAAAACTTTTTCTATTTTTTCTGCGATAGATTGTGATTTCTCATACGTTGCGCCCATCGGCGCACGTGCAGTAATATTTATTTCATTTGCATCTGTCGCTGGACTAAATTCGTTCCCGGTAAATTTGGTTAAAATTGCAGATGCAACCAAAACTCCAAACGCTATTAATATCACACGTCCAGAATGCTTATATTGAAATGCGAACCATTTTTCTAACCATGAACGTTTTTTTTGCTTTACGACCTTTTGTGTTGGTTTAACGATACGCAAAATTTTTGCTATCATCATCGGCGTTAATGTAAACGAAAAGATTAACGATAACACAGTAAGATAAACAACAGTCATTCCAAACTGCATCATAAATTTACCAACAATCCCCCCCATAAACGCTAATGGCAAGAACACAACAACATTCGTTCCGACACCCGCAAACACAGACACTGCGACCCGCTTTGTCCCATCTATTGCGGCATTTTCAGCGGATTTTCCTGTATTCATCTCTTGCAACGCTGCTTCTATAAGAATAATAGCGTTTGACACCAAGGTCCCCAGCGCCGATGAATAAGCAAGCAAGGTCATCGCGTTAATGGTAAACCCACTAGCATTAACAAAGAACAAACCTGCAACCAACGATGCAGGTATCACAACCCCTGCGATAATTGTTGATCGCCAATTTTTAGTAAATGCCAATAACACAATAATTGTGAAAACAACACCAAGTAAAATACCTTTTATGGTACTTGATGTCTCATTTGAAACTACTATAGACGAATCAGAAATAATTTCCATCGTAGCATCTGGAACATGTGCCTGTAAATCCGCCTGAAAGACTGGTAAATTCTTTTTTAAATCACGCGATATTTTAACTGCATTACCATCAGACGCTTTGACCACTGATGCGATAACAACCGGGTTTCCATTAAAACGTGCCCCTGTATCTAAATCCCGGGCAGCATCGGTGACAGACGCTATATCACTCAATTTAAATTTTTGACCCTCAGCGGTTGTTATATGTAAATTTTTAATTGCATCAACCGAATCGAATTCCCCGATAAATCGAACATTCGCAGAATCGGAACCAACTTCTATTTTTCCCCCCGGAACGTTAAGATTATTTGTACCCATTGCCGATATTACATCCATTATTGTAACACCATGTGCCGCCATAGTTTGTGGATTTAGTGCAACACGAATAGCACGTTTTTCACCGCCAAAAATTGATACACTTGCAACACCATTTATAGATGTAAGTTTATTAGAGAGTGTGTTATCAGCATATTCTTGTAAATCTCTCAAAGATGGGCCGCTTAGCGCGATATCAACCACAGACGTCTGTAATGGGTTCAATTTTTCAATAACTGGTTGCTTTAAATCTGTTGGAAATTCTGATGCCAAAGCGTCTATTTTTGACTTTACTTCACTGGCCTTGTCATTAACATCCACCCCCAAATTAAATTCAGCCATAACATATCCACCGTTTTCAAATGCCTGGGATGTAAGTTTTTTTAATTCGGGAACCTGGGACATAGCATCTTCTGCCTTTTTAATTACCTGAGATTCTATTTCGGCCGGTGCTGCACCCGGATAAACAAATGTCGCAGTTACCATAGGAAAATCAAGTGCGGGTGTCCGTTCAATATTCATTTTTGGAAATGCAACAAAACCCAGTACAACCCACAATAAAACAAACATAACAGTTGTTACAGGACGCTTTACAAAGAACTTTAACATTTCAATTCCCCTAAATTCATTTAACGTTTACCTTTTGTCCTGCGGTAACTTTAGATAATATCACAATGTCGCCATCAGAAATTCCCCCAGATATACACGCAGAATCTGTATCTTGCCCTTTTACATCAACTCTGTGTTCTACTGCGACCCCAGACACTGCAATCATGAGATTGCCTCCTCTTACCGCGTACGCAGGTACAAAATAGCAGTTCATTTGGATAATAACATAACGCAAACCATCTTGAACATTACGTGTCCGGACAATATACATACCGGTATCTAAATCCAAATTTGACGATACCGCTATTATCTCACCATTTTCTACTTTTTGACCAGCACGTAATTTATTACGATATTCACCCGACACATATGCACGATTGTTCCTTATATCAATCGGAATTTTTATAACCCCATCTGTTTTTCTAGCGGTAATCGTTTCAACCAATATTCCACCAGATTGCGCTTCGCGTATAGGGTTAAAAACCACCATCCTAGATTCAATTGCAACAACAACAAAACGATATACAAACCAGAATATGATTGCCGCTAAAATCGCCGTATATCCAATTTTTTTTACTTTTTTATCATCATATTGCTTACCAAAAATTTTCATAATTATTCACCTAATTTCTTCACCGATTCCGCAGACATTAAAATCTTATATTTTGCATTCAACAGCGCCATATCCAATTGATAAAGCCCAGATGAAACATCAGCTAATTCGACTGCTGACGTTTGCCCTGAGGCGAAACGGTCTTGTGAAAAACCGTATGCCTTGGCAGCTAAATTACGCGCATTTTCCAGCCCTTTTAGATTTTCACGCAGATGGTTATATTGTTTTATCGCGTTTCTATATTTTTCCGATGTCAGCTTTTTAGATTTATCTAAATCTTGACGTGCAGCTTCGGCATTCATAACATCAACTGTGGCATTTGCCCGATTTACCCCACCACTAAAAATCGGAACTTTCAAAGCCAAACCCAAATATGCAGATTGTGTGGCATCACTGTTGAACATATTTTTAAAATCTTGATCCATTGTTACATAATTATATGAACCAACTGCCGCTAAGGTCGGATATCCATTTGCACGCTGCGAAGAAGCCTTGGATTCATACATCTTGACCTGTTGACTAAGTACCTGCCATTCAGGTGTATTAGAAAGTTTTTTATCGGCAATTTCAGGAAAATCTTGTGGAAAATCATCGATCAAATTTAGCGGTTCATCAACATCTATACCTGCCAAAATTTTCAACATCCGATGCGCAGTATCTCGATTAAATTCCGCGTCTGAAAAATTTATTTCTTTTGTCGCAATATCCGATTCGATTTTAACCAGATTGCCGCGGTTTGCCCGCCCAGCACCAGATAACTTTTTCTTTGCAGAAACTGCATTATCTAAATCTTTTTTTGCAATTTTGACGATTTCATCAGTCATTTTTGCTGTCCAATACATATCAGCGGCGGCATACTTAACTTCCCGCGATACCATTTCCTTGCTATATTCACCCATTTTAATTGCGCTGCGCACACTATCAACAGCATTTCCAATTTTACCAAAAGTGTAAATGGGTTGTGTTATCGTTACGCCTGCCATAAATATATTGTCTGGGACATCTATGTTTGTTATACCTGCCAACTGTGGAACAAGTCCACCAATTTCCGGAGGTAACTTTACATTATAAGAATCCAGTGGCTTTTCCACATTTATGAGATTCATATATGTTGCCGTTCCTTCAATATTGAACCAACGTGAAGAATTTGCGACATCTAATGATGCTTGTGCCTTTTTTAAATTAGCATCTGCTTTTTTCAAATCATTGGATTCCGCAACAATTTTTTGAACTGCATCATTTAATGATAAATCTATTGCAAATGCATGCATACCGCAAAATCCGCCGTATAGCGCAATCAAAACCCCACATAACTTACGCATTTTTATTCTCCATTTTTACCAAAATTGCGTTCATTGTTTTAAATGAATTTATCAGTTTCTCTTCATCGTCTTTATTAATATCTTTGAATATAATTGAAATCGCATGATGAAACATATCAATAAAATGTGTTGCTAACTTAGCCCCTTTGTCAGTAACCGAATACCACGTATTTCGGCGATCATTTTCATCAACAGCACGTAAAACAATTCCGTCACGTTCCATTTTACGAAATGCTGCACAAAGGTTTGGTGCCGGTACGAACTCACGAGCCGCCAAATCTTTTAATCTTGTGCGCCCACTAACATAAAGTCGTACCAAAAGTTGTACCTGGGCCCGCGAATAATTACCAAAATCTAAATTTGCTCGGTTTATCCGTTCAGATAATTTGGCAAATAAAATAATATTTTTTTCCAATAAACTAATCAATTCCTTACGAACCATGCCAGTCTCCTGTGCTTTTCGGCATAAAAACCTATTTTTATTAAAATCGGAAATTATTATAATTTTTAATAATTATAAATTCAAGTCTAAAAGCAAATTTTTTTATTTTATTATTGCAAAAAACAGAAAACTGACTATAATCAAACTGTTTTTTGGGGTGTCGTCTAATGGTAGGACAAGAGATTTTGGTTCTCTTTATCATGGTTCGAATCCGTGCGCCCCAACCAATGTATTTTTCCCAGATTTTTGCGGCTTTCAGAGAACGGTTTAGCTAGAGAAAACCAACACTTTTTGCCATCTATCACTGAGTTCGAAAGTAGTATGCCAAAAATATATCTCCTATCCTGCACTTTCGAACTTTCTATAATTTTCCTTAGATTTCCAACGAATTTTAATATATTTGTTATAGATTCAGCAATATCAACATTATTTTCTTGATATTTTTCCAGTAAATGCTCGTTTTC